>CAJXVZ010000040.1 GCA_913062845.1 uncultured Psychroflexus sp. | reverse complement strand
CTTTGGTAATAAGTTGTTTGATAGACTATTAGTAGCTGTAACTCATCAATACTGGTATAATAGCGTTTAATCAGTATAATTAATCTAATGAAAAAAATATTTTTCATATTTTTTATACTAGTCAATTTTTTGTCATGTGAGACTGATGATAAATCAATGATTGCTAATCATAATCAAACAAATAGTATAGAAATTGCATTTGTTGATAAAGACTATTACAAAAACAATCAAAATTTAAATAAAGCATTAAAAACTTTCTAACAGAATAAAAGCATATACATTGAAAGTGTTGTAAAAAGTGATAAAAGCTTCAATGATAAAAGCAGTTCATTTACAGACTTTAATGTAGAGGTTGTAGAAAATTATGTTGCACATATTCATTTAGGTGAGTACGAATCCTTTACTTTTCAAATAAAAAATGATTCTATTGCGGATGAAATACACAATTTGATGTTTTCTAAACGTTCAGATGGTATTTACGATGCTTACATTCATAAATATCATCTTAATAATAGTCAGGTTAATCAGTTAGCAAATGGTATCATGCCAGATTTTGTTACTGATGGTAGTAATAATGTCGAAATTATTTATCTACAAAGTACTTTTGAAACTCCAAATTTTAAGACAGCTTCAAATCCATGTGAGGAATATCCTTGTAATTTTCAATGGGGTGGACTTTCATGGCTAATGGATGCTCCAAATTCATGCTATACAATTCATTTTGATTATAGTCAAGGTTTTCCTGTAATGTATAAGGTTCCTACGGCTTGTCCACCAGTGGTAACACAAGGAGATGATATGGGTGGTGGTGCATCTCCAGGTGAAGGTACAGGTAGTAATAATACTGATGGGTCAAGTAATAATACAAATCCTGGAGGTGGTAATTCTGAAAATGACTCTAGCGGTAGTAATACGACTGATCCAGATAATAATTTTAATGATGGTAATGGTCACCAGGTGGAGGTAGTAACAACAATACACAAAATGATGAAGAGGAAGATGATCAAAATACTGAGTTTTTCATTTGCCCACCTGAACCAGAAGGATATGAAGGTGATTTAGAATGTGTATCTGATATTACAGTACCTGTAATTTGTTTAGATGATGAATGTGAGGAAGGAGAATGTCCAGATGGTGAAATTGAAAATGATTTTGGCATTTGTATTCCAGAGGATTGTCAAGTAAATATAAATTGTAGAAAAGGAGAATTTATGGATATTGATTGTGAATGCAGAATTGATCTTGATGATCCTTGTGCGAATAGTGATTTAATTAATTATGAAGTAGATCCACTCGTTAAAAATATGATTGATGCTAGACAGCAGCCAAATACAATGGCTTACTCATCTGCAATGTCAAAGTCATTTAAATTGGAAACAATTAAAGACGGTTGGGGAGATATAAATCAAGATAGGTACTCAATTAAGATCAATAGTTTACCACCGGGTTATACCTCGTTTCAACTTTTTAATGATATAAGAATGAATTTTAGTAATTTAGTTGTTGGTGGAGATATTGCCTACGTGACAGACGTAAATTTAGAACCTTATTCTAGCCAAGATGATATAATGTGGAATTCAAATAATCCTATTGGCGCCGCTATGGATTTTGATACAATCTTTGATACATCAACTGTCATTTGTGTAGATTATAATGCAGAAAAAATGTATTGGATTTTTGCAACTGTAACAAGTTATGATCATCAAGGGCATTTTGTTGCAGGAGTAAGGCAGTTTGGTTTAGAGGCGAATGCAAGCGGTGGATATTCATTCTACATTCGTGCAGCTGATAGGTTAGGTGGTGTTCTGGACTATGTTGCTAATGGTTTAAGTGGTGATGAAGAAGTTTTGTTTACACAAGCTGCAGATAAAACATGGAAAAATCTTATGGAAGAAGCGGAGTCATTTATACAAAGTTTGGGTGGAGATGTTGATGAATTTGATGAAACAAAAACATATGGGAATAGACATAATTATAACGAAGACGATTGTTTAAACTAAAAAAAAAATTAAATGAAATTAATATATATAATTACTGTTATAATCTTTACAAGCCAATTATTAAATACTTATGATCATACAATTTATGTTGACCTAAAACAAAGTAGTTTTAAAGAAACTCAACAATTAGAAGAAATATTTTATCAAAAATTAGAGATCAAAACAAATTTACCAAAAATGTTAAATATTTTTTTAGATAGAAAAGCTGAAGTTAGGCAAGATGTACCTTTGAATATCTGGCAAAATATTAAACTTAGTATAGATTATGATTTTTTTAAAACCCAGGTTATTTCAATTATACCAAATTATTATACAGAGATAGAAATGCAAGAACTTTTAGTACATTATCATGAAAAACCACACTTGCCGATAACTAAAATAGAATTTAGAAAAGAATTGTCAATTATAGTCCAAAACTTTATTGACAATGAATTTTATGATACTGCAAATAGTATCCTTTCTAGTAATGGCTATATGCCTTTGGATAATTAAAATTAGTCTATATGGATAGAAAAGATGATTATCCATTTATTTATGAGGCCATTAGAGTAATAAATATTTTTTGCTTGCTAATATTCAACTTTTTTATGATACTGAATGTCGAATATATTGCTTCATATTTTGTTATACTTTTCTACTTTTGGTTATTTATTATTTTATCAATTATAGAAGTAAAAATTGTGATAAATCAGAATGAAAATTTATCTTTATTAAGTCAGAAAAAAGATGTCTTTTTTAGAATATTTTACATTTTCACCATAATGAATGTAATTTACCATTACATAAAATAACTAATTTATTTAACTAAAATGACGATAACAAATTTTTAATGTCAGAGATAATAATTTGTTGAATTCAAGAAACTTATAACCGTGTTTTATGAATGCTAATATTTTTATTCAAAAACCGCCTTCACGATAGTCATGATCCCTTTAAAAATACAGAACATTGCCCCAAAAAAGAAGATGAATCCCAAAATCAGAATAGGTATAAAAAGGGCTTTGTCCTGATTGTTAAATGAAGAATACAGGATTGAAGGTCCTAAAAACGATAAGGGCAGGGCCGCAGCCAGATATTTTATGCCTTTCTTGAGTAGTTCTTTATTGGTGTGTTTTCTGTCCATGAGCTATGGCTTGTCTTACGCTTTTGTGTTTTTCTAAGAGTGATTGTGCTGTGGTTTCGTCAACATCTATGGCATCACAAATCATTCTTATACCTCTGTTGACGAGTTTATGATTGCTCAATTGCATGTCAACCATTTTATGACCTTTCACTCGCCCAAGTTTTATCATAAGACTGGTTGAGATCATATTTAATATCATTTTCTGTGCTGTACCGGCTTTCATGCGAGAGCTTCCGGTAATTACCTCTGGTCCAACGACAACTTCAACGGGGTAGTCAACCGCCTGTGCAAGAGGACTTCCCGGATTGCAGGTAATGCAACCGGATGGAATGTCATTATTTTTGCATGTTTTTACGGCTCCAATCACATAAGGCGTTGTGCCTGAAGCAGCGATACCAATCACCATATCGCCTTTATGGATGTTGAAGTTTTGTAAGTCTGACCAACCTAATGCTGTGTTGTCTTCTGCGAATTCAACTGCTTTTCTGATCGCCTTGTCTCCGCCAGCGATCAATCCAATCACTACATCATCAGAAACGCCAAATGTTGGCGGACATTCACTCGCATCTAAAATGCCTAAACGGCCGCTTGTTCCCGCACCAATATAAAACAGCCGACCACCATTTGAAACCTGTTCTACTGCTTTTTCAACCAGTTTTTCTACTTCCGGTAAAACATTTTGTACCGCTAAAGCTACTTTTTGGTCTTCATTATTAATAATATTTAAGAGATCTCCAACGGACTTTTCTTCCAAATCGTCGTAAAGTGAATTTTCTTCAGTTATTTTTCTGAAACCCTTACTCATTCCTGTACGGTATATATAAATTGATCAGATTCTGTCAGGCTAAAATAGCCATAAGGGAAATTTTCCGGATTGGTTTCATTGACAATATTTCCGCGAACAACAGCCGGTTGCGTTTGGAAAGGGCCGCCAACAGAGCCGACTTGGCTTAGCAATACATTCATATATTCATAAAATTGTCTGGATAAACCAAAATTGGTAATCACCACTTCGTCTCCGGGAACCAGCTCTTCTTCCTGATATAGTGCAAATATGGTGTTGCCATCGGTAAATTCATCATCGTAAATATCAGTGGTTGGGAAATCCACAAAATTTACGAAGAATGTAAATAAGTAATAATTGTCTTCACCGGCCGGGTCTTTATAGTAAGCTTTCAATTCAATATCTTCGCCGCTGAATCCCGCATTATTTCGTTGACTCACTGAATCAATGGGAACAACGGGCATAAAAGTTTCCTCGGCTGTATATACTTCATCATCTACTTCAATTTGCAACTGATATTTTTCCATAAGATTGGTCTGGAATTGATTGGTATAGTAAAAACCGGCAGTATCATGAAGAAAATTAAACACTTCGCCACCTTCACCTGTCACCGTTATCTCAGCATCATCAACAATGCTTAGGCTGTCTTCAAAAAATCCTCTGGTTTTGGTCAGACGTATGCGTTGGTTTGTACCTGATGCGCCTTTCAGCTTGATCATTGCTGCTTCAATCACCAATCGTTCTTCAGCTTCATTCAAATCCACATCAATCACATCCTGACAACCCGCTAATGCAATTATACTGATTATTAATAATATATATTTTTTCATCTTTTAGTCTTTTAAATCATATAAGTATCAGAAAATCAATGAGATTACATTAAACATTAAACATTAAACATTAAAAATCAAACTATAACCTCATAAACTCAAAACTCAATGTTGTAGCTCACTGAAGGTACAATCCCAAAGATAGAAAATCTTATGGCTTCATTTTGTCCAGTATTTCGGTTTTCCTCAAAATTAATGCTAGCCGCGTTTCTACGGTTGTAAACATTATAAATCCCAAAGCTCCATGAGCCTTTCCAGATTTTAGGTTGCTTTTTAGGCGTTAAAGTTGCTGAAATGTCCAGCCTGTGAAATGTTGGCAGGCGGTCTCTGTTTCTGCCCTCAAAGATAGGAACGGTCAAGCCCTGAAAATTGAATTGTCCTACCGGGAAATTAGCGGTTTGTCCGGATTGAAGGGTAAAGTTAAAATTAAAATCCCATTTGTCATTCAATTTATAATTGCCTAAAACCGTAAGATCGTGTGTTCTGTCATAATTTGCAAGGTACCATTCTCCATTGTTTATGCCCGGCTCATCTGGTGTTCTGCCAGGTGTTCTCTGTTCAGCTCTGGACAAGGTGTAAGCGACCCAACCTGTAAACTTACCTCTGTTCTTTTTTAGCATAAATTCTAAGCCATAACTTCTGGCCTCACCGTTCAGGGTTTCCTGTTCAATGGCATCTGCTGCAATAAGGTCAGCGCCATCTATAAAATCTAAGCGATTTTCTACAGTTTTATAATAAGCTTCCACAGAAAGATCAAACAGACCATTTTTAAGTCTTTTAAAATAGCCAACTGCATATTGATTGAGCTGCTGAGGTTCTAAAAAAGGCCCACTTGGTGCCCAGACATCTAATGGCGTTGGCGAATTGGTATTGCTGATCAAATGCAGGTACTGCGCCATGCGATTATAGCTGGCCTTCACCGAAGTATTGTCATTAAATGTATAAGCCAGGGAGATTCTTGGTTCTAAATTATGAAAACTGCTCAAGACTTCAGATCGACTATCGCTTCTAACGCCAATCGGCTCGGCACGTTCATAAATACCAAATTGAGAATTATATATCAATGGTAAATTACCTTCATAAATATTCAACTCGTCCTGACCTAAACGGTAAAAGCTACTCCAGCGTAAACCGTATTCAGCAGAAAGATTATCAGTCAATTGATGTTCTGCCGAAAGAAAAAGGGCATTCTCAAAGGCATATTTTTTTGTGAGTTGTCTTCTGTTTATACCGGAATCTTCACCAGTTGGCTCAATCAGTCCGGGGTTGACAATGTAGTAAAAACTGTTCAGCCCGTAGTTCAATTGAAAGTCATCTGAGATATAATGATTGAAATCATATTTAAAGTTTAGGTTTTGTATCCCGCTTTCAAACTCAAAACCTACCAGGTCCAGTCCCAGGTTGTAAATATACTCACCACCAATAAGCGACATATTGCTGAACAGCTGATCATTGAATACATGATTCCAACGAAGGTTCACAAAGCTATTACCGTAGGTGTTGTCAAAACTCCCATCCAACGAAAAGAAATCACGACCAAAATAACTGGAAACCATTAACTTATTATTTTCGTTTATCACATAATTAGCTTTTGCCGTAAAATCATAAAAATAGGCAGTGTTAGGATTGTCAATTAGCGTTAAAAATAAATGTGCATAGGTGGAACGCCCGCTCACCAGAAAGGAACTTTTTTCCTTTTGAATGGGACCTTCAAGCAGTAACTTACTTGAAATAATACCTACACTGGCATTGCCCTGAAATTCTTTATTGTTGCCATCTTTCTGCTTGATGTCTAGAACTGAAGAAACTCTTCCGCCGTATTCTGCAGGAATACCACCTTTATAAAGTTTTAGGTCTTTTACAGCATCAGGATTAAAGATAGAGAATAAGCCAAACAGATGTGAAGAATTAAAAATAACAGCTTCATCCAACAAGATCAAATTTTGATCAGCACTGCCACCTCTCACATTAAAACCCGACGAACCTTCTCCGGCATTGGTTACACCGGGTAATTGAATAATTGACCTTAAAACATCAGCTTCTCCAAATACTACAGGTATCTGCTTTATGGTAGCCTGTTTAAGCCGGTTAACGCTCATTTCAGGTTTTCGTATATTTTGCTGTTCAAAATCATCTGTTATGGTTACAGCGTCCAGCATTTCTGAAGCAGGTTTAAGCAAGAAATCCTTTTTGATGTCTTTATCAAGTTTAATAGTCTCTGTAAGTGTTTCGAAACCCAGATAGCTCACCTGCACGGTGTAGAGTCCTTCAGGCAGAGTAATGGAATAGAAACCATATGAATTGCTAACCGTACCCGTTTGTAATTCTTTTATTATTACGTTTACGCCAAGTAGCGTTTCATTGTTTTCGATGTCCTTTATTTTCCCGCTTAAACTGTATTTTTCCTGAGCGTTGATGCAAATGCTTAACATTAAAAGCGCATTAAAAAATAGAAGCTTTAAGGTGTTGAGCATTTATTTGAAGCCTTTGGGGTAGGCAAATATAAAAGGCTTTATTGCTAATAGAATAATTGCTATAATAATTTAATATAATATTATACTTATGAATCTTACTACCATTCAAGAGAATAATCACTCAGTTTTTTTAAATGTGTAAAAGTAGTTTAAAATAATAGAAGTCAAATGATAAACTAATGACCACCTTCAGAAAATTTATTTAACAATTGACGTCTTTGGAACAATAAAATGTCATCCATTCCTTTGTCTATATGACTTAATTTTTTTTGTTTTAGTTCAACATCAGATTTTATTGTTTCTTTTACTTGAGTTATATTTTTTTTGGCAAACTTCTTGGCAAGTGGCATAACTTCTTTGACCTTAACCTCTTCATTTTTCAACATGAAATTAATAAGATTGTAGAAGTTTTCTAAGTTTGGTAGAGCATATTCTAAATTGGCCATTTCATTTAAAAAAAACCGTCTTTCCTCCGCATTTGATTTTTGGAAAAAATCTGACTGAAATATTTTAAATATAGTATAGTTGCAAAGATTTTGGTAGTAATGGCTATTTGAATCTTCCTTTTTGAAATTCTTATATAAAGTTAGCATATCGCCATAATCTTTTGTTTTGTATATTTTATGATCTTTTGGAATAATACCTAATTTATCATTATGAATTTCTATAAGATTACTTTCATTTTGAAATTTTGATTGATCGTTATTATTTTTACAAGCAGTAACTAATATTACTAATAATATATACAATTTTATTTTTCTATAAAACATAATAATATTTTTATTAATTTAATTTTATGCACTTTCCTGACAACACTCATTCTGAGCGTCTGAATTTGATATAGCTTGTATATCAGTTAACCTCCAGCCTCCTTCGCTTCTTTCCCAAGTTAATTGGTTTCCACTGCCAAACTCTTCATCATTAGCAGGTAGACCAGAGCAACAACCTCCCGACTCTTCAATAACTTGATATTCATATGTTCCATTTTCATAAGAACCACAAGAACATAAATCTGTACTAGACATTGAAAAGTAAGAAAAAATCGAAAAAACTGTAATCAATAATTTGAACCTTGTCATAATGTTAGTTTTAATAATTTAAGAATAAAATTAAGAATAAAATTAAGAATAAAATTAAGAATAATGTTAAAATCAAAAATTTGATAATTATCAAGGCTGAAAAATAAAAATTGCCGGTCTTTTATGCCAATCCACTTTTTGAGATTTCCACTCTTCTACGGTTAAGGTCCTAATTTCTTCTGAGCTTGTGGTGAGGTCCACGGCGACACAGAGTCTGGTTTGGGGTTTTAATGTGCTTAAAAACGTTTTCAAGAGTTGCTCGTTTCTATAAGGGGTTTCTATAAAGATCTGGGCTTGTTGATGTTGCTCTGCCTGCCGTTCCAGTTGTTTTATGCGTCTTACACATTCGTTTTTGTCTATAGGCAGATAGCCGTTAAAGGCAAAGCTCTGACCATTTAGGCCACTGGCCATCAGAGCCAGAATAATTGATGAAGGTCCAACAAGTGGAATGACCCGTATATTCTGTCTATGAGCAAAAGCCACCACCTTTGCTCCCGGATCAGCTACACCCGGACAACCGGCGTCGCTCATCAATCCAACATCTATACCTTCGGAACAGGGTTTGATGAATTCAGGGATTTCAATATCCTGAGTAAATTTATTGAGTAAGTTAATCTGTAATTTGTCCTGACTTTTGGAGGGAACGATTTTTTTAATAAACCTTCTGGCGACCTTTTCATTTTCAACAATGTAGTGATTGATGTCTGTGATTTTTTTTCTTATGGACAGCGGCAAAACCTCTAATGGAGGCTGGTCACCCAAACGGCTTGGTATAAGGTATAAACTTCCTGTTCTCATACTTATAATCGGTTTTGAAGAATTTTGTGATCTTTATAAATTAGATCTATGGCATCATTTATTGAAGTGTATTCAAAATCAAAAATGCTTTTTGATTTAGTATTGTCATATTCTGTTTTAGAATCAATTTTTCTAATGGTGTTTCTGGTAATTCGCATGTCCGATGGCTTAAAAATACTGATCAGTTTTTGGACCAGCCATAAGACATAAAGCATGGCTTTTGTGGCTTTAATTTTAGGTTTTTGACGACCAAATCTTTCTGCAATATTGTCCATTACAAGCTTAAAACTCAGATTTTGTCCGACAAGGATATAACGTTCATTTTTAATTTTAGATTGCATAATTTGAACCATAAACCTTACAACATCATTTACATACACAAATCCAGTTTGTTTATCCACATAGAACTTATTGTTATTTAGTGTTTTCCTAAAGATCTCACCGCTGCCGGATTCAAAAAAACCTACACCTAAAATTACACCTGGATTGACAATAACTACATCTAAACCTTCCTGTGAGGCTCGCCAAACTTCCATTTCAGCACCATATTTGCTTATGCTGTAAATACTGCTAAACCGTTCTGATTCTCTTGGTGCATTTTCATCAACTCTATTGGTATTGGCGTAATATCCCAGGGCAGCAGTTGAGCTTACATGACAAAATTTTTCAACACTATGCGCTAAAGCCAGATTGACCATATTTACTGTACCTTCTATATTTACTTTTCGCATCAATCTACTCCGGTTTGGATTGTTGCCCACCCAGGCCGCACAGTGGTAAACCTCTTTGATCCCTAAAAATGCTTTATCAAGTTCGGGAATGTTGAGAATATCTGCTCTTTGCCACTCAATATGTTCTATGTTTTGTCTGGCGCTTTCAGAGCAAAATGTTTGCAATAATTTTAGCGTGTAAGCTCTTCTTGGTTCGGACCTGTACAGAGCACGTATCTTTATATTGTTATTTTCACATAGTCTAATCAGAAGGTGTGTGCCCAGAAAGCCGGTTGCGCCAGAAACTAATATCATCCTGTAAATATAATTAATTGTATAAAAGAATACTTTTCTGAAAATAATATCTTTGCCAAAAATTTTACAAATTAAATTAAACTGATGGTAAAGGATTTTATAGAAGAACTACAATGGCGCGGGATGATTCACGATATGATGCCGGGTACGCAGGAATGTTTAAATAAGGGCATAACATCTGCTTATATTGGTTTTGATCCTACAGCAGATTCCCTTCACATAGGAAATCTTGTACAGATCATGATCCTGGTTCATTTTCAGAAATGTGGCCACAGACCAATTGCTTTGGTTGGCGGAGCAACAGGTATGGTAGGCGATCCTTCAGGAAAATCTGCAGAAAGAAATTTATTGGGAGAAGATACTTTACAGCACAACCTGTCTTGTGTGAAAAAACAACTGGAAAAATTTCTGGAATTTGATGGCGAAAATGCTGCTGAAGTGGTGAATAACTACGATTGGTTTAAAGATTTTGGTTTTTTGGATTTTATTAGAGATGTCGGGAAGCACATCACCGTAAATTATATGATGTCTAAAGATTCTGTAAAGTCCAGATTGGAAACCGGTCTTTCATTTACAGAATTTTCTTACCAACTTATACAGGGTTATGATTTTTACCACCTCTGGAAAAATAAAGATGTAAAGCTTCAGCTTGGTGGTTCAGATCAGTGGGGAAATATTGTTACCGGTACTGAATTGATTAGACGTAAAGGACAAGGAGAAGCTTTTGCGCTTACAACACCTTTGATTACAAAAGCCGACGGGTCTAAATTTGGGAAATCTGAAGGAGGTAATGTCTGGTTGGATGCTGAAAAAACATCAGCATTTAAGTTTTATCAATACTGGATCAATGCGACCGATGAAGATGTTGAAAAGTACATCAAGATCTTTAGTCTTCGTGGGAAAGATGAAATCTCAGAGCTTTTAGAAAAACACAAAGAAGCGCCTCACTTAAGACTATTACAACGAACCCTGGCAGAAGAAATTACCGAACGTGTCCACTCTAAAAAAGATTTGGAAACTGCTCAAAAAGCAACCAATATACTTTTTGGTAAGAGCACTTTTGAAGATATTAAAAATCTGGATGAAAAAACGTTTAATGAAGTTTTTGATGGAGTTCCAAAATCAACGATTTCCAAAACTAAGCTGAGCAGTGGTCTCAATATTGTCGATGCCATTGTTGCAGAATCAGAGTTTCTGAAATCTAACGGCGAAGCTATAAGAAATTTAAAGCAAAACGCTATTGCTGTAAATAAAGAGAAAGTGCAGAAGGATTACATGATTTCTGAAAAGGACCTTATTAATGACCAATACGTCTTAATTAATAAAGGTAAAAAGAATACTTACGTGATTAAGTTTGAATAGCTGTAATGAGTGACTAAAATAACAAAACCCCGACTCATTTGAATCGGGGTTTTGCATTAACTAACCAATCTATTATGAAAAACTTCATCTCTAGGTTATAAGTACGAGCAGAAACCTGAATTATTACATTCATTAACAAACTTTAACATGCTAGGCCGGATAGTGCTTTAATTGCGCGTTTCAAAAGATTGATAAATAATTTGATCTTAAATAACAAAGCCCCGAATAATTTCGGGGCTTTGCATTAACTAACCAATCTATTATGAAAAACTTCATCCTAGATTGCGAATATAGTTTTTTAATGCTTTACAAATATCGGGCTTAACCATATTTAACTTTTAAATTAATTCAAGGTTAATAAATTGCATCCTCTGATATCACTATGATCAAATCTGCCTAAAATTTTTAGTGTATTATCATTTATTTTCTGCCCAAGATCTTGTGTCGCAATAAAGGAACAGGAATTTAAATTGCCAAGGTCTATGACATTAATACCTCCTGTTTTATGATAATTTGAAAATATAGTTAACGGGTCCTCCGGGTCTCTTATCAGAATTCTCATTGTATTAGGCAAATCAAAAATACCTGCACCTTTTGAATAAGCCTGTGAAAGCAATTCAGTCATGCCGTATTCACTGTGAATGGCTTGTACACCAAAACCTTTTTTGAGTCTGTCGTGTAAATCTTCCCTTATCATTTCTTTTCGTCTTCCTTTCATTCCTCCGGTTTCCATTACAATGGTGTGATTGAGATTAAGCTTGTATTTTTCAATAAAGTCAAGCAGTCCAAATGAAACACCTATCAAGAGTGTCTTTTGAGATTTATTTTCAAGTGAAATCAATTTCTGATAAAGTTCTTCATGGTTATTCAAATAAAAACCACTTTCAGAATTATTACTTTTTTTGATGAAATGATCTACCATGTAAACCAAAGAGGATCCATCGCGTTCAAGATAGGAGGGAAGCAGAGCCAAAATACAATAATCCTCTACCGGGCCATAAAATTTCTCGAATATCCTTGTAGAATTATCTTCATATAGTTTAAGGTCGGTTATGTGATGTTTGCTCGTCTGGCTGCCGGTTGTTCCGCTACTAGTAAAGGTTTTTTGGACAGGCTTCTGGCTTGATAAAATTTTATGACTTTTGAAAAATTCTATGGGTAGGAAAGGGATAGCTTCCGGCTCATTGACACTTTGTGGTGATTTTTTGAGGAGTTCACAAAACTGTCTGTAGACCGAACAATTTTCATATTGATAGCTAAATACTTCCAGACTTAATTCGTTGAAAGTCTTATCATCCAATGATTTGAGTATTTTGCTTTTCAGTGATTTCATAACAGAAAAAAGCCCCTCAATAGAGGAGCTTTTACAAAGATATTAATCTATTTGCTAATTATTGAACAATGAGCTTTTTTGTTAAACTACTATTGTTTTCAGTAATTTTTACCAGGTATATGCCTTTCTGAAGTCCTGAAACGCTTATCTGAACTGAAGAATCGGCGTTTTGACTCAATACTTTCTTACCTAATATATTGTACATCTCAATATTAAAACCCGTACTGTTTTTTACTGAAATAGTTACCATTCCATTATTTACCGGATTTGGATATATGTCGATGTCATCTATATTGAAGTTTTCTGTAGATAAAGTTGGGTCGTCATTTTCCTGATTTGGAGAAAACAAAGCACCATTGTTACCTGCAATTGCAGAGTGATCTGTGAAATCACCTGTGAAATCGGGACTACGACCAACAGATTGATCTGATGCTCCTGCATATGTCACGGAAACTACAATATTTCCTGCTGCATTTTTAACGATAACGTCATCACCGCCGTTGTTAAGTCCAAGGCCACCTTCAGAGGCTACTTGTACCATGCCTGGTATACCTGTTGGTGTTCCACCTCCAAATACAGTCATGAAAGTGTTTGAAGCTAATATTGTACCAGCAGGAAAAGTATGTCTTAAGCCAAACCCGTCTTCGATGGTAAAACCAGAAAGGTCAAGGTCAGAAGAACCAACGTTGTAAAATTCTACAAACTCATCTTCAGAACCATCTCTGGTGCCGTCTCCGTTAGCGTCACCTGTAATATCTGGTGCAGGATCTGCATGAATTTCGTTGATTACAAGGTCATTCGTGGTAGGGTCACAAGCCGCAGAAGGTATTGTGCCGGATATTGTAGTCCCATCACAGTCACCACCGTTTATCGTTAAGTCCCATGCATCACCTTCAGTTAAGCCAGTCAGGAATATAACGCCATCAGCAACACTGGCAGGATTATCACCTGCGACTGTAGCATTGGTAGATGTTAAAGATGTTATTGAGCTTTCAACTCCGGTATATGGAATTTCGACAGTAACTGTATCATTATTGTCACCGGCTGTGTTTGTTGAGCAATTGAAAGATTCTTCTCCTAAAGTCAAATCACAAACAGCGCAATTTGATGTTGGTCTTGGTCCTAAGGTTGGGCAAGCTCCAAATGCATTTAGACTTACATTTGATAGTTCCCAGTCAGAATATCCATCTGCGCCATCATCAAAATACTGTATACCAATAAAAACATCAGAACCTGTAGTCATTGAAAGGTCTACTTCTACAGCACCCGCATCAGTGATGGTTTGAGCTGTTGTCCATGTTGTAGAAGATGGGCAGCCAGAATAATTATCAGTATATGCAACAACGAGATCTGTCGTTCCAAAATTTTCTGAAGCATCAAAGCTTAATTCCAGGTCTGATACACTATTCATATCTAATGGACCAAAGATCAACCAGGTCTCAACGAGTTCCTGGCAGCCACCACCACAAAATCCGTTGGCACTGTAAGTACCGTTATTTTCTTCCCAGATTCCGTTGTTGGAAAAACCTGAGTTTGGAGTTACTGCTACCAATTCAAATAATTCTGAACCTGTACTTAAATCAAAACATGTATTTGGTGTAGGATCGCACTCGGCAGCGGGAACTGTACCTGAGAAAGTCGTCCCGTCACAGTCACCACCGTTTAATGTTATATCCCAATTGTCACCTTCAGACAGGCCTGATATAGTTATTGTACCGTCTGCTGTAAGTGCAGGGTCATCTCCTCCAAGAGTTCCACCCGAAGAAGTAGAAATATTGACTATTGTACCATTTGATCCAAAATAGGGAATGCTAATAGTTACAGCATCATTATTATCACCAATTGTGTTTGTTGCACAACTGTAAGATGCATTATCAAAGGTTACACCACAGGGTGAGCCAGAAAATGAAAAAGTACCTAAGGGGAAAACCGAAGTACAAGACGCGTTGTCTGTACAATTATCAACAGCATCAGGACCGCTAAAAGACCAGTTGTTTTCAACAAAAGTAGATCCGTCAGGACCGGTACTATCCAGTCTGTAGGCCCAACCATCGGCATATTCCCATGATTGACCACTGCCATCTACATTAATGTCTCCAAATGTATCCACAACATTTCCGTTGAAGAAAAGTTCTATGGCATCGTCACCATTTATTCCGGCAAAACCGTCAACATAGTCTGCTGAAATACCAAAATAAGTATTAAATTGTGTATCGTCGGTTGTGATGTAAATAAATTGACCAGCTGTCGCAGAGCCTGCGAAAGTCAGCTCTTCTCCATCTGTGCCACCTCCGTTGTTGGCACTTCCAATACCGTACAAGCTGAGATCCTGAATATCATTGATAGCGTAAACCTCAATGGCTTTTGGTGTTCCACCGCTTAAAGGGCCATCAAATACTCCTGTAATGATAAGGTCTTGCGCTACTGATCCAAAACCAATCAGCAAGCAAGCCAAAATGTAAATTTTCTTCATACTTAATTTTATTTAAAATTTTCACAAAAGTATGAATTCTAAATGTAAATTATAAATAAAATAAATGATTTAACCTTATGGTAATATGGTTGTCAGACTCTACTCCTGCTCAGGGATTGAAGACCAGCCTCTTGCGACCAGAGGTATTTGTTGTTCGGCTCTTGTGATAATGTGTTTGCCTACATCTTCAGACGTCATATGGCCAATGACAGAAAGATTTGGATTGGCTTTTATTTTGGGAAAGTCATCCTGTTTAATAGTAAAAAGTAACTCGTAGTCTTCACCGCCATTCAGGGCTATTGTTGTACTGTCAAGTTCAAACTCTTCGCAGCTTGAAATGACCATAGGATCCAATGGAATTTTTTCTTCAAATAATTTTACACCGACTTTAGACGAATTGCACAAGTGCAAAATTTCAGAAGATAAGCCATCGCTAATATCTATCATGCTGGTTGGTTTTACTTCCAGCTTTTCAAGGAGTTCAGGAATATCTTTCCTTGCCTCGGGTTTTAATTGACGTTCAATGATGTAAGCGTATGGTGACAGGTCCGGTTGATTATTTGGATTGACCTTGAAAACTTCATTTTCTCTTTTTAGAACCTGTAATCCCATATATGCGGCACCGAGATCTCCGGAAACCACAAGCAATTCATGTGGCTTTGCACCACTTCTCTTTACTATATTTTCTTCTTCTGCAACTCCTATAGCTGTTACCGATATTTGCAGACCTTTTACCGAAGATGTGGTGTCACCACCTATAAGATCTACGTTGTAAATCTCGCAAGCTGTTTTTATCCCGGCATAAAGTTCTTCAAGAGCCTCAACTGTGAATCTGTTGGAACAAGCAATTGATACTAATACCTGAGTTGCTTTTGCATTCATAGCGTAGACATCAGAGAGGTTGACCATAATTGATTTATAACCCAAATGCTTTAAAGGCATGTAGGCAAGATCAAAATGAACGCCTTCAACCAAAAGATCGTTTGTAATGACTGTTGAATTTTCATGATGGATGATTGCAGCATCATCACCTATGCCAAGCCGGGTAGATGTTTGGGTAATGTTAAAGTTTGAAGTTAAATGCTCTATTAGCTTAAATTCACCTAATTCAGTAAGCTTTGTTTTGCTATTTTTGGAATTATCAAACATCTTTTTTTGACAAAGCTACATATTATATAATTATCTAGATGAAAAAACAACTACTTTACATCATTCTTGTTTGTTATTACGGTCACGCTCAGTCGCCATGCATTAATGGTAATTCTGCAGGGTTTCCATGTGATGGTTATGAATTCATTGCTAACATTGATCTTAACGTTTTGAATGCGAACAGTGGTAATGATTCCTGGGGCTGGACAGACCCCTTAGATGGAAAAGAATATGCGATTGTTGGTCTGGATAACGGCACCGCTTTTATTGATATTAGTGTGCCGGATTCTCCCGTTTATTTAGGGAAGTTGCCAACACATACCGGTAATAGTTTATGGAGAGATGTAAAGGTATACAACAACTATGCATTTGTGGTGAGTGAAGCCACTGGGCACGGCATGCAGGTTTTTGATTTAACAAAATTGAGAAATGTAAATAATCCACCCGTCACATTTTCTAATGATGCACATTATGACGGTTTTGGTAATGCTCATAACATCGTTATCAACCCAACACAGCCTTATGCTTATGCCGTTGGAACGACTACTTTCAGTGGCGGACCTCATGCCGTAGATATTTCGGACCCTTTAAATCCTGCTTTTGCAGGCGGATATGCGGATGCATTCTATACGCATGATGCTCAGGTTGTGACTTACAGCGGTCCAGATCAAGACCATTTTGGTAAGGAAATTTATATAGGAAGCAATGAAGATGAAGTAGTAATACTTGATGTATCTGACAAAACAAATATTACAAGCATTTCGACAATCGGATACTCTAATATTGGTTATACCCATCAAGCCTGGTTAACAGAAGATGAAACCTATCTGATTCTTGGAGACGAATTTGATGAATTACAATTTGGATTCAATACACGCTCGATTATCTTTGACCTTTCAGACTTGGACAATCCGCTTGTTCATATGGATTATGTGGGAAATACGCCTGCAATAGACCACAACGGTTATGTGAAAAACGGGCTTTATTATCAAGCCAGTTATACCTCAGGATTGCGAGTTATAGACGTGAATGACATTGCTAATCAAAATATTTTTGAAGTTGGATTTTTTGATACCTTCCCGCAGAATGATGGATTAAATTTTGATGGCGCCTGGAATGTTTATCCCTTTTTTGAAAGTGGTAATTTAGTCGTAAGTGACATTAATTCAGGTTTTTATCTGGTAAAGAGCAGTACTTTGTCTCTTGAAAACACAAGAAATCCGGATGAATTGAAAATTTATCCAAACCCTGTCAGGGGATCATATCTGAATATTTTGACAGATAGAAATTCTATTGAAACGCTTAAGGTTTACAACGCGTTTGGACAATTGATCTACAATAAGGACAATATCAACGATACAAATTTTAGCTTGAATGTTTCAGCCTTTGCTTCCGGAATGTATTATATTCAAATCAATGATGATTTAAATAAAAAGTTTATCAAGGGATGAGGTTACAAATTGTTATAATACTTCTTTCTTCAGCGATGTTATCCTGCAGTGAAGACGATTCACAGGCAGAAAATGATATTGATAATAGTGTAGACTTCCAAAATCAGGTCGAAATAATAAGAACTTTCGGTGGAAGCGAAGAAGATGATGCACTTTCGGTTACAGAAACAGCTGATGGGCAAATAGCAATTTTGGGTTTTACCCAAAGTAATGATGGTGATGTTGTGGGTAAATTAGCTACAGATAGTGATTACTGGTTGCTTAAACTGGATAAGGAACTCAATCTTATTTGGCAAAAGACATTTGGAGGTTCCAGCGATGACAGGGGACAGTCTGTTATTCCTACAAATGACGGCGGTTTTCTGATCACAGGATACGCTAGAAGTAGTGATGGAGATATTGCTCAAAACTTTGGTTTTCACGATTTTTGGATTTTAAAATTGGATGCTTCTGGTGAGATCATGTGGGAAAAAAGCTTTGGATTTCAAGGAAATGACAGAGCATATTCGGCTATTCAGACAGCCGATGATGGTTTTTTTATTTCTGGTTTTTTGGATGTAAGCGCAAGTAATGGTGAAGGTAATGATGATGGAACGTCCGGAAGGCCGAAAAACTTTACTCAAAAACACGGTGTAGGAGAGTTTTGGGGCATAAAACTGAATCAAAACGGAGATACAGAATGGAGAAGGTATTTTGGTGGTAGCAATAACGATCGCTCTTATGATGCTGTTCAGACTGATGATGGAAGTATTTTGATGATTGGTAGCTCAGAAAGTAATGATTTTGATATTTTGGACCCAAAAGGCAGTTATGATTTTTGGGCTGTTAATGTCAGTTTGAACGGAGACATGATCTGGCAAAAAAACTATGGTGGAAGTGGAATAGACATTGGATATTCAGTTGAAACGTCATCAGACAATGCCTATTATGTAGCAGGTGATACCAGAAGTAGTGATGGTGATATTATGGATTTTAAAGGTAACACAGATTATTTTGTTATCAAAATAGATCAAAATGGAAACCTGATCTGGCAAAAAACCTTTGGTGGAACCGACTTTGACTCAGCGCGAACAATACTTGAACTTCAATCCGGTGAATTATTTATCGCCGGAAGTTCCAGAAGTAACGACCTTCAGCTTGCTGAAAACCTGGGTCAAAATGACATCTGGATAGTTCATGCCCAAGCCAGTGGTTCTCTTATAGCTGCAAACAATATTGGAGGTTCAGAAATTGACTTAGCCAATGATGCAATTCAACTGCAAACCGGAGAAGTTGTTGTTGTTGGAAGCAGTGAAAGTAACGACAATAATATTTCACAGAATAAAGGTGATAAAGATTTGTTAGTCATAAAATTAAAATAAATGGAAAATATTCAAAAATTGTGTTTCGTCCTTTTATTGGTGGTTAGTCTGGCATGTACTTCAGATGAAACTGTAAATACTAATGATAATGAGACTGAAGAGCCTGTCGTAGGAAATTTTGTCGTCAATTTTGATAATGTAATTGCCGAACAGGGTCTTAGCCTTCAACAGATGTATGATAAAGTAGGTGGTGAGACAATCTCGATAAATGAATTAAAATATATCATAAGTAATATTGTATTGATAGATGAGAATGGTAATGAATTCGTTTATCCTCAGGAAGATTCTTACTTTCTTATAAACGAAGCGGTAAGTTCCAGTCAAAGATTGACTTTACAGGATGTTAATGCAAATAATTATACCGGTATAAGATTTGGTATTGGTGTTGACCAAAGCCATTACCCACTGAATGGCGTGCAAAATTTTGTACCTACAGCAGAGGAGAATAATATGCTTTGGAGCTGGTCTGCCGGTTATATATTTATGAGAATAGAAGGCCTTTACTCTTCTTCTCAGTCTACGGATTCACCCTTCAGGTTGCACATAGGAAGTCACGGGCAAAACCTTGATAATTATAAGGAGGTGAGTCTGGATTTTTTGCAACCATTAGCCGTCAGTGAAACGGAGAATCCTGAAATCAATATAAATTTTGATGTATTGAAATTATTTTCTGGTCAACATGAGATATTGTTGGAAGATAAAGATGACATTCAGATAGATCCGGAAAATGCGCCAAAAATAACTGAAAACTATTTAGGAGCGTTTGAAATTGCTCTAAATTAAGATGCGTCACCTGTTTTACATATTTATAATTTTTATGCTCTTTTCATGTGGAAGTGAGGAACTGGGATCTTCAGGATATGAAGATATAGAAGGTGAGAACTATGATCCTGTTTTTTTAGAATTAGAAATACCGTCAAATTTTCCTGAACCTACTTATGATATTGAAAATAATAAACCAACTCAGGCCGGTTTTGAATTGGGTAAAAAATTATTTTATGATGGTAAACTTTCTTCAACAGGAGTAATTTCCTGTGGATTTTGCCACATACAGGAATTTGCGTTTACACATCACACGCATATTGTGAGTCATGGTGTAAATGGTGCTTTAGGAACAAGAAATGCACCTGCTCTTCAAAATATGATCTTTCTGGAAAGTTTTAATTGGGATGGTAGTGTTGCACATCTTGATATGCAACCTATTGTACCGATTACAGCAGAAGTTGAAATGAATGAAAGTATAGGTAATGTTTTACAGAAACTTCAGAATGATCCTTCATACGTAGAAGCATTCAATAAAGCATTCGAAAATGGAGAAATAGATACTGAAAATATGTTTAAAGCCATTTCGCAATTTGTCATGTTAATGGTTTCCGCCAATACGAAATTTGATAAAGTGATGCGTAATGAAGGCAGTACATTTACAGAACAGGAAAATCTTGGCAAAGCTGTTTTTGAACAAAAATGCGCTGGTTGTCATTCAGGAGTTCTATTTACAGACCACAGTTATCGAAACAATGGTTTGGCTGTTGACCCTCAGTACAATGATGAAGGTCGGAAAAAAGTTACTGGCCAGGAAACAGACAAGTATAGGTTTCGAGTGCCAAGTTTAAGAAATATAGCGGTCACTTTTCCATATATGCATGATGGCCGGTTTCAGTCATTGAGGGATGTTCTGGACTTTTATGACAACAATGTTCAAAATACTCAAAACCTGGATCCTGATTTGATAAATAATGATGGCTCTTTTGGCATACCACTCACTGAAGAGGAAAAAGACCAGATCATTTCTTTTTTAAATACGCTTACCGACGACGATTTTTTGTTGGATGAAAGGTTTTCAGAATTTTAGAATCCCATTTCTATTATTATCATATAATCGTAAGCTAAAATTACTCATTTTTATCATCATGAATTAGAATCCAGTCATTATGAAAAAAGTAATCCCATTCTGCTTTGACAAAATCCTGTTCAGGATCTACAAGCTCTTTGTAAGGACCGCCATTTACGCTGACTCTGGAACGTACATAAATTTCTACATCTTCCCCTTTTTCTTTATATTCTTTAGCCAGACGTTGTGTGAATTGCCAGATGCCATCCGGTTTAGATAACATGCTTCGCTGTTGCTTTGAGGTGAGATATTCATCCTTATTGACGTAAAAACTTTTTCCGGTAGATTTATTCACAATTTTTATAGCTGTAGATGAAGTTTTTGTTCTTAACATCATGCGCCAGCTTAACCTGTGTGCCTCCTCTGTCCATAAGACGTCACCTTTTATAAACCAATGTCTCAAAGGAAGCAAAAACTGGACAAGTAGAAATACAATTATAAACCCTGTCAGTATTTTATGATACCTTGGCTCTGCAATTTCAGCTTTATTGTAAAATGGTTTAGACCTCAGAAACTTTCTGTTAATAAATTCTTTTGGGTAAAAAAACAATGTAAAAGCCAATGACATATATGGGAATATGCCTATGTGAAAAATAAAGCTGTTAAAGAGGTGAAAGAAAATACTGATTATAAATGCGATATTCCTCGTATTTTTCCATAACAAAGCTGGTACGATCAATAAATCGAAAAGGATACCGAAGTAGGCTATAATATAGTGAACCCAGGTTTGCTGAAGCAGATCGCCGACGAGATAGAAGTGGGCTTTACTTTGCATTAGAAGTTTTGGTACTGTAGCATCAAGCCAGTCAGGGTATATTTTTGCGATTGATGCATAGGTGTATACAATCCAAAGCATACCTATGATGAAAACAATGACCCAGTTAGGCATGTAATGTTTCCTGAGTTCAGGATTAAGTTTTACATCTACGGACTTATAAGTATGGGCCGGAACAATGGCCATGAAAATAAGAAGCAGAACCAGTAAATAATAATGGTTATTGTAGGAGGATTTTTGTATTAAATATACTCCGGTCCACATTAAAGTATAAAGTATAATGTTAAACCTGTATTTAAAACCTATCATGACAAAAACACCTGCCAGACCCATTACAGCGTAGTAGGCATACATCCATTCTCCCGGTAAGGGTTGTAGAAAATCAAAACCAATAAAATTGAATGTAAATTTAGGCTCAATCAGAGTTGTATTTATCCAGCCGGTGGCAATTGCACCCCAGGCTTCTGCCGCAATTAAAAAACCAAATAATATTCTGAAAACAATAAGAGGAGAATTGTCAACCCTTTTATAAAGAATATTCCTAAGCATTATCTTCTATGTATTTTTTGGAATAAATTTCATCGCTCTTCATAGCAGTTTTCAGAGCTTCAACCGAATCGAATTTTTTTTCATCTCTGATGCGTTTCAATAATTCAATCTGAAGAGATCTTCCGTAAAGGTCACCTTCAAAATCAAAAAAGAAAGTTTCAATACTTTTTTGGTTGTCATCAGAAACGGTAGGGTTAAGGCCAATGTTCATCATACCAAAATAAGTCTGATCATCTATTCCGGCTTTGACAACATAAACACCTTGCTTTGGAATTATTTTATAGTCTTCTTCTATCCTTAGATTTGCTGTAGGATACCCCAATGATCTACCAATTTGTTTGCCTTTTACGACGTTCCCGGATAGCATAAAAGGATTAGTGAGATATCGGTTTGCCAGATCAATTTTACCGTTGAGAATGGCAGACCTGATTTTCGTAGAACTTATGGCAACATCGTCTATGTCTTGTTTTGAAATTTCAACAACTTCAAAATTGTAAATTTTAGAAAATTTAATCAGATCCTCAATATTGGCTTTTCGGTTTCTTCCAAATCTATGGTCATATCCAACGATGATCACCGCAGCATTTAAGTATTCTATGAGGTATTTTTCTACATATTCCTGCGCTGTAAGCCTTGAAAAATCAATAGTAAATGGTTCTATGATAAGATGATGCAGTCCTGTTTTTGAGAGCAACTGTTTTTTTTCATCAATACTATTTATGAGTTTCAGATCTTTACTTTGCTGTAAAACCATTCTTGGGTGTGGAAAAAAGGTTAGCAAGGCAGAATCCAACTCTTTTTCCTTTGCGATACCTGTTAACTTTTTTATAATCTTCCTGTGCCCGAGATGAACACCATCAAAAGTACCTATGGTAACAACCGTTCTTTTTTTGCCGCTAAATGAGGATGCTTTAAGATGTGTTTCCAAAACCTTATTTTCCGTTATATTGATTCATTGTCTGATTAATTCCCACCAGGCCAAAGCTTTTAATGGCTTCTGCACATGTTTTTTTTCGGGTCTTTAAATATTCTCTTTCTTCATCCGACCATGTTCCCAGTACATAGTCGACCTGCTGACCTCTGCCAAAATCACTTCCGACACCAAATCTAAATCGTGGATATTTTGTGGTATTCAAAACTTCCTGAATATGCTTGAGTCCATTATGACCGCCATCACTGCCTTTACCTTTAATTCTTATCATCCCGAAATCGATATTGATGTCATCTGTAATGACCAGGATATTATTTATATCAATATTTTCTTTCTGCATCCAGTATCTAACAGCTTTACCGCTTAAATTCATGAACGTTTGTGGCTTAATACATACAAACTGCCGTCCTTTAATATTAATCTTACATACTTCTGCCAGCTTATCGCTTTCAAAGTTTGCTTCAGCTATTTTGGCAAACTCATCCAGGATTTGAAATCCAATATTATGTCTGGTATCATCGTACTTAAGTCCCGGATTGCCAAGGCCAACCACTAAAAATTTCCTCATAAAAACAACTTCGTGCTAAAATTAATGATTATGCTTCAAAAAAAGATATATTAAATAAAAAAACACCTCGATTTGAGGTGTTTTAACTTTAAAATAAAAATTGAATTTATTCTTCTGATTTCTCTTCTCCGGAATCACCATCAGTTCCTTCTTCAGTTGTTTCGCCTTCTTCTTCATCTTCGTCATCACCATCTATAGCGGCAACGTTTCTTGAAGTTCTAACCTGGCATATTACTGTATTGTCCGGGTGAAGAATCTTGTAATCATCACTTTTGACAGCTGTAACATATAATTTCTGCCCAATCTTAAGTGGAGTAACATCTGCAACGATATAGTCAGGCAGCTTTGCAGCCAGACCTCTTACGGACATTCTACGTAAGTTAAATCTTAAAACACCACCATTTTTAACACCTTTAGGAATACCTTCTGCGTGAACAGGAATTTCCATTGTGATCTGTTGGTCATCCTCAAACTTATAAAAATCCATATGTAGGATTTCATCAGTTACAGGGTGAAACTGTATATCCTGTAATACAGCATTAGCTTTTGTGCCATCGTCTAAAACCAAATCTACGGTGTGAACGTCTGGTGTGTAAACTAAATCTTTGAAAGAAAT
Source organism: uncultured Psychroflexus sp. (assembly GCA_913062845.1). Classification (GTDB taxonomy): domain Bacteria; phylum Bacteroidota; class Bacteroidia; order Flavobacteriales; family Flavobacteriaceae; genus Psychroflexus. The sequence goes on along the minus strand of CAJXVZ010000040.1, from coordinate 1,440 downwards.
AGTTGGTGCTGAAAAGTGAATTACATCGTTCCCTCCGTAAAGTACGCAAGGGACCTCTCCAGCATTACGTAGCGCTTTTGTCGCTTTCTTGCCTACGCTTTCTCTTTTAGATCCATTGATCGTAATTGATTTCATAGTTGTTTAATTGAATTTATTTACATTAAAAATTTTGAACTTATTGATTTGTTGTGGTGAACTGCTTTCATAACATCTGCAAAAAGTTCAGCACTTTTTATAACTCTTATTTTTTTAGATTCCTGCCTTAATGGTATACTATCTGTAACGATAAGTTCTTCTAGCGCAGACTCTTCAACTCTCTCATAAGCTTTGCCAGAAAGGATTGGATGAGTACATACTGCTCTTACAGATCTTGCACCTCTTTCCATCATCAAATTTGCGGCATGCGTTAAAGTACCTGCAGTATCTACCATATCATCTACAAGCACAACGTTTTTGTCAGTCACGTCTCCTATCAATTCCATATGTGAAATTAAATTGGCCTTAGCCCTTTGTTTGTAACAAATTACAACATCAGATTCCAGGTATTTAGAATATGCATAGGCACGTTTGGAACCACCCATATCAGGCGAAGCTATGGTAAGGTCTTCAAGGTTTAATTCTTTAAGATAGGGTAGAAAAATTGTAGACGCAAATAAGTGATCTACAGGTTTTTCAAAAAAGCCTTGTATCTGATCGGCGTGAAGGTCCATTGTGATGATACGTGTAGCACCAGCAGTTTCTAACATTTTAGCGATCATTTTGGCCGCTATAGGAACCCTTGGTTTATCTTTTCTGTCTTGTCTTGCCCATCCAAAATAAGGCATTACAGCTGTAATATGTCTGGCTGAAGAACGTTTTGCAGCATCACACATCAAAAGCATCTCCATTAAATTTTCACTGCCTGGATGGGTAGATCCTACTATAAAAATTCTTGTACCTCTAACAGATTCCTCGAATGAAGGTTGAAATTCACCATCACTAAATTCCAGTCTATTGACTTTGCCTAAGGGTATTCCGTAAGCATCAGCAATTTCCTGTGCGAGTTGCTGACTTTGTGAGCAAGGAAAAATTTTGGCAATTTTCTCTGTTTCAGACATTTTAACTAGCTGTTTTTTTACGAATTGCAAAAGTATAAAATAATTTTAAGCAAATCTTATTTTATTTTGATTAATTCACTTGTGGTTTGTTTAAATATTTTAATTTTGCAATTTACGAGCTCAAGTGGCGGAACTGGTAGACGCGCTGGATTCAAAATCCAGTTCTGGCAACAGAGTGCGGGTTCGATTCCCGCCTTGAGTACAAAAAAAGGCTTAGATTGAAACCTAAGCCTTTATTATTTTTGATAAGTGCTGGTTCCTCCGATGCTTTGGGAGCGGCCTTGATTACAGAAAATGACTTAGGTCAGTCCAGACTTTTATTTTTTAGAGGAGTAAATTTGGC
>CAJXVZ010000039.1 GCA_913062845.1 uncultured Psychroflexus sp. | reverse complement strand
TTTTAAATCGGTTTATCTTATTATAGTTTATAGAAAACCACCGCCCCTTTAAATGTTCTTCTCTAAAATATTCATGAACATTATTAATTACAAATTCCGGATAATTAAAACAAAATTTATGTAGTATAACCGGCTTTTCAAAATAAACTAATTCTAAATCCTTAATTCTTTTTTCAAGGTCATGAGTAAAATTTATAACAAATTTATTTTCATATTTAGGAATTTGATAGAAAATTATATAACTTTTTTTCCCTTCTGATTTATTTATTATCCACTCATTATCAACATTATCAATATTATCTAAATAAATATTATACTCTCTTATACATTCTAATAAAGTATGTAATTTATTTGTAATTTTACTAAAATTTTTTAAACTTATTTTATAACAATGGTTTATTTTATTATCACATTCACATAATAATAAAAACACTAAATCTTTAATCTTATTATAATTATAAAATACAATTTTATCTTTTATAATATTAAAATCATCAGAATTAAAATATAATTCTAAAACTTCTTTAACTACATCCATAATTCTAAAATCTATTTCATAATTTTCATAATTTAAATCTAACAATTGAATAATTAGAGTTTCTTTAAGTATCAATGCCCCAGTATTATAAAAATTTAATAACTGATATAAATCTTTAACACTAAAAGTAAAGTTAATATTATTTGTAATACGGTAAAGATAGTAATAATCTCTAAAAGGTTTATTCATCGTCATCATAAATTATAAATTTAAAGTTCAATTTTTAAATTTCAGTTTTTATGTTTTATTAAAATTCTCAAAATTATTACCTTTCAAAATATTAAAATTCTTAAAATTTATTACCTTTCAAAATATTAAAATTTCAAAAAAAATAATTTAATCGCCCATCGCCCTCCTTATTGTAATAAAACACTCTCTAAATAAATACTTTCATTATTATTTTTTTTAAATTTAAATTCATCAATGATTGTATTTATTGGTTTAAAAATCCATTCTTGTAAAATCGGGTCCTTTAAAAACCCACTAAACAACTTTATTAAAGTTTTATAAATATCTTTATTTATCATTTAAAAGAAAAGTGAAAGAAAAAAATCAATTAAGAAAATTTCTTAACATACCTGATGTGATTTATACCGTATCAAATAATTCACTTCAAAAAATTCTTGAGTTCACAGATAGAGAAAAAATTTATTACTTTTATCCATATCCATACCTAATAACTTACAAACAAGACAAACTCTATAATTATACAGAAAAAGAAGATTATGGACTGTTTTTAAGTGCTAATAGACCTTTCAAAAACTTTTATAACACTTTGAAAGGTTTTTTGAAATATTTAATAACCAATAGAGAGAGCTCATTGAATTTACATGTGACAGGGTTGTCGGAAATAAAAGAAAAACAATTAGAGTTAGAGAAGTTATTGCCTTTCGAGGAAAAATATAAAAACTGTGAAAAAGAAATAAAAAAGCAGGAAGCTTTACAGGAAAAAGATAATTTAAGACAAAAAGAAAAAATGATTGTTAAACATATTAAAAACAAAGAACGTTATGATCTAATTATGTCACTGATGAATAGGGATCAAACGGCATTTCTCAATAAATGTATGAAGTTAAGTAATAAACCTATCTATGTTAAAAAAGGTGACTCTTATAAATTAGTTGAAGATAATTCAAATGATAATATAAACATTACGGAAATTATGCAAAAACGTGGATAATTATAATAAATATTTATTTTTTTTCATAAAATTGTTTTTTTATTTTTAATCGTTTTAAATTATTTTGTAGCAGGACAACCTTTACGATTGATCTCTCTGACCATAAGCTATTATATTCTTTCAAAAAAATATTCTTTTGGAAATTCAGGAATAGCCAAACGCTTAGATGAATTATTGATACGCTCAAAATTTCTTTCAGGTCTGAAGAGCCAAACCTTATCATTGTCATCCTTAAAAGCTTTCATGCCTTCAAAAACAGCCTGGCCGTAATGAAAAACTTTTGTAGACGGATCAAACTCCATTGGGCCGTATGGTCTTATTTTTGGTTGCTGCCATTCTCCATCTACATAATCACAATACATCATGTGATCGGAATAAACTTTTCCAAATGGTAAATTGTTAAAATCTACTTCCTGAACTCTTGATTTAGTTGTTTTTTTGATGTCTAAAATTGCAGCTTCTGTATCCATTTGTCGTATATTTGTCGATCGCAAAGATAGTAATTTTGAACCATTAAAAATAATGACTGATTATTAAATTTATCCTATTTTTAAAACCTATAAATCCATATAAATTATGAAATATTCAATTATTGCACTGTTTTTTTTAGTATTCATAGGATGTAAGAATACATCAAATGATGAAAATTCGGTTGAAGATACAACATCAACTGAACAAGCAACTACCGATGAATCTGCTGAAGTCAAGTCGTCTTTTTATGGAGAGGAGTTTGATTATTCTCAACCAGAAACAGCTAGTGCGGTGCTTGAGAAATACAAGAATTTAAAGCCAGGTGACACTATCCAAACAACCTTTGCTTCTTCGGTAAATTCTGTCTGTGTAAAAAAAGGTTGCTGGATGCGACTAAAACTTGATGACAATGAAGAGAGTCTGGTAAGATTTAAAGATTATGGTTTTTTTGTGCCTAAGGATATTGAAGGACAAAATGCCGTTGTGCACGGAAAACTATTCGTTAATGAAACAAGTGTTGAGGACCTGAAGCATTATGCTGAAGATGCCGGGAAAAGTGAAGAGGAGATAGCAGCTATCACTGAGCCAAAGCTCGAATTTGCTTTTGAAGCCGACGGCGTCTACCTTCAGTAGATCATTAGTGATTCAATCAAAATTACAGGCTGAAAGGTTCATTATTTTATGTAACCTTTCAGCTTTTTATTTTTAGATATTCCTAATTATGTTGAAATCTCAAATCATTATTACAGCTGACGGCTCAAAAACCATTCATTTTCCGGAATGGAATGAAAGCTATCATTCAAAACACGGTGCACTGCAGGAAGCAAAGCATGTTTATATCCAGTCAGGTTTAGCATACCATATTGAGAAATATGCTTCAAAAACTATCAATTTGCTTGAAATTGGTTTTGGCACAGGCCTTAATGCTATGCTGAGTTATTTGTTTGCAAAGGAGAAAAACATCAACATCAATTATCACAGTTTAGAAAAGTATCCTCTGCAGTCTTCCGCATTAAAAGAGCTCAACTATACTGAATTCTTCACCAAAGAATCAGACGTTTTTGAAAAATTACATAGCACAAAATGGGAATTGTCTACCGAGATAAATTCAAGCTTCACTTTAAAAAAGATAGAAACTGACTTAAAGCATTTTCAATCAGAATCAGTTTATGATTTGATCTATTTTGACGCCTTTGGGCCACGTGTTCAACCCGTATTATGGGAAAAGACCATTCTTCAGAATATGTACAATGCCTTGAAAACTAATGGTATTTGGGTGACTTATTCCTGCAAAGGACAAGTAAAAAGAGATCTGCAGGCTATTGGTTTTCATGTCGAAAAGATTCATGGTCCACCGGGAAAGCGCGAAATGCTTAGGGCCACGAAAATATGAATCTTCTAATCGGCTTGTTGGTAAACTTTTATTTATTCTTGAATCGCCTTTAGAATTTCCTGCACACCGAGACCGTATTTTTCCAACAGTTCTTCCGTACTACCATGCGGAATGAATTCGTCGGGAAGCCCTAATTTTTTGACTTTGATCTGCGGATGATGTTCAGCAAAATAAGCCTGAACTGATTCTCCAAAACCGCCATGCATTACAGCATCTTCTACAGTAATCACTTTCTTGTAGGAATTCGCTATGTTGTCTAAGGTATTTGTATCCAAAGGTTTTATGAAGCGCATATCGTAATGGCCAACATTTTTGTCAGATTTAATAATTACTTTTTCTACAGTCCAACGCATTTTTCCTAAGCTTAAAACGGCAATGTCATGGCCTTCTCTTAGCTTTTTGGCTTTACCAATCTTAATGTCTTCAAAATCATAATTCAGCTGTTTGATATCACTTTTGCCTCTTGGATAGCGAATGGCAACAGCTTGATGAATTCCCTGAGAAACAGTAAACAATAGATTTTGAAGGTCTTTTGCGCACGAAGGCGAAGCGATAATGAGATTAGGAATGGCTTTGAGAAAAGCAATGTCAAAAACGCCGTGATGGGTTGCTCCATCATTACCTACAATCCCTGCACGGTCTATGCAAAATACAACCGGTAATTTTTGAAGCGCTACATCATGGATCAGCTGATCGTAAGCACGTTGTAAAAAGGTGGAGTAAATGGTACAAAACACTTTGAAACCCATTGTGGCCAGTCCAGCCGAAAATGTAACCGCGTGCTGTTCGGCTATACCAACATCAAAAGCACGTTCCGGTAATTCTTCCATCATGTATTTTAACGAGCTCCCGGTGGGCATGGCCGGCGTAACTCCAATGATCTTTTCATCCTCTTTTGCCAGATGGAGCAGGGTTTTGCCAAAAACATCCTGGTATTTTATGAATTCGTCTTTTGGCTCAGATTCTAAAGTTCGGCCTGTAATTTTATCAAATTTACCAGGGGCATGGTATTTAACCTGTTCTATTTCAGCAGGCTTAAGGCCCTTGCCTTTTTTGGTTAAGATATGTAAAAATCTCGGTCCTTTTTGTTTTTTCAATTCAGTAAAAGCCTGAAGCAACGCATCAATATCATGACCGTCAATCGGCCCTTTGTAAGAAAAGTTTAAGGCTTCTATGATATTATCCTGTTTTGGCTTGTAACCAATTTTTGCTTTGGTCAGATAATTTTTTAAGGCACCAATACTTGGATCTATGCCGATGGCGTTATCATTTAGAATGACCAAAAGGTTGGCATCTGTATCACCGGCATGGTTCAAGCCTTCAAAAGCCATTCCTGCAGCAATGGAAGCATCACCAATTACTGCGACATGTTCACGGTTTTCACCTTTTAATTTAGAGGCTATGGCCATGCCCAGTGCTGCTGAAATAGAAGTAGAGCTATGACCGACACCAAAGGCATCGTACTCACTTTCTTCCCTGCTGGGAAAGCCAGCAAGTCCGCCGAGTTTGCGATTGGTATGAAATACATCCCTTCGACGGGTCAGGATCTTATGGCCGTAGGCCTGATGACCAACATCCCAGATCAGTTTGTCCTGTGGTGTATCAAAAAAATAATGCAAAGCTACTGTCAATTCTACCGTTCCCAGATTGGCGCCAAGATGTCCACCGTGTTCTGAGACCTGTTCAATGATGAATTGTCGGAGTTCTTTAGCTACAATTTTAAGTTCATCGGGATTTAAGTTTTTTAAATCATCAGGTGAATCAATATGCGGTAATTTCTCATACTTCATAAGGCAAATGTAAAACTTGATTTTGTATTTTTGAGGTATGTTAATAGAATATAATGACGAGTACTTTATGAAAAAAGCTTTGCAGGAAGCTGAAATAGCCTTTGATAAAGGCGAAGTTCCGGTAGGCGCAGTCGTCGTTATTGAAAACCAAATCATTGCAAGAGCACACAACCTTACGGAGACACTGAATGATGTCACGGCTCATGCAGAAATGCAGGCCATCACAGCAGCAGCAAATTATCTGGGCGGAAAATACCTGAATCAGTGCACTTTATACGTAACTTTGGAGCCCTGTGTGATGTGCGCCGGTGCTTTGTATTGGAGTCAGTTAAAAAAACTGGTTTACGCAGCTAAAGACAGAAAGCGAGGTTTTGAGATCAATCAGATCGCTTTGCACCCTAAAACTAAAATAGAATCCGGAATCATGGCCAATCAGGCTTCACATTTGATGAAGAAGTTCTTTTTTGAGAGACGGAAGAATTGAATTCAAAAAAGCCTATTGGCAAGATAAATCCGAAATAATTTTTTTGTGAAAATTTTAAAAGCAGATGTTATTGTGGTTTTTTATTTGGCTGAAGTCAATTTTTATGAAAAATATTTTAGTATATGCTGCATTGAAATGAAATAAACAGCATCTGAAAAATATAGATTTTAAAGTTACTTTTAATGTTGTAAACAAATAAAAAACATTAAGAAGTTAAGTGAAGTTAAGATTTAATGGGACTTAATGTCTTAATGGTTTAAAAAACAGGCTGTTGTTTTTTGTCAATTATAAAACTATATGTTTACCACAGAGTATCACAAAGCAGACACAGGGTACTACTAAGTAATAATTATAATCATCCGATCCGGATTTACAAGAATTATGTGCTAAGTATTAAACAAAAAACATAATATTTTATGAATAAAATCATAGAATATTATAATGATATATGATTTAATTTTCTAAGATCACAAAATCTCTGAAATTTTCTCTGTTGATGACTAAGGTATCTGTATCATAATTATTTACAAAGGTTTTAGAAATCTTTGCTTTTTTATTTGGATTCCATTTAAACTCATAGGCGTAAAGCTTTTGGTTTTTTTCTTCAATATAGTCTATTTCCTGTTGTTGTGTTGTCCGCCAGAAGTAAGAATTTGCAAAACTCTTTTTATATTCTATTTGTTTTAAACGTTCGGCTACCAGAAAGTTTTCCCATAATGCGCCAACATCTGTCCTTAATGCCATTTTATTCATGTTGCCAATTATGGCGTTTCTGATGCCATTATCATAAAAGTATATTTTCTTACCCTTTTTTATTTCGATTCTTACATTCCTGCTATAACTGGATAGTTTAAAGATCACATAACCTTTCTCAAGAATAGTGATATACTTTTCAACTGTATTTCTGTCTATTCCCACTATTTGACTAAGTTCATTATAATTCACTTCACTGCCCACCTGAAGTGCCAATGCTTTGACTAATTTATCTAAAACCTCAGGTTTTTTTATACCGCCATAAGCTAAAATATCTTTGTATAAGTAGCTGCTTGTTAGCTCTTTAAGTATTTCTGCTTCTTCCCCAGGATGGTTAATGACCTCAGGATACATCCCATAAACTAACCTATCTTCAAGTTGGCGTTCAGCTGATAGATAGCCTTCATGGTTTTCGAATTCTTCCCAGCTGATTGGATAAAGTTGATACTCCCATTTTCGGCCTGTAAGTGATTCATTGAATTCATCAAAAATGTAAAAGGAGGATGAACCACTTACCCAAACCTGCACATCTTTGATCTGGTCTATTATAATTTTCACGGTCAGGCCAATATTATTTATTCTTTGTGCTTCATCAATAAACAATACTTTTTTTTGTTTAAGTAAGCTTTTAATTTGTTTTGTGTTAGGTGTGTCCAGTAAAGTTCTTGTAGAAGGATCATCGCCGTCAAAAAATAAAAAATCTTCATCTTTGATGAGTTCCCTGATAAGTGTTGTTTTGCCAACTTGTCGCGGCCCTACTATAATTATGGCTTTACCACGATTTAATTTGGATTTTATTCTTTCGGTAATAGTTCTCCTGATCATATTTGATGATATCAAAATTGACTTTATATCAAATGTAAGTCAAAATCACGAAAAAACATAATAATATATGAATTAAATCATAGAATATTATGATATTATATGAATTAAAGGACTGGAGTCAAAATAAAAAGTATAATAACTTTTGGTCTAAAGGATCAATGAAAAGCCTGTTTCAATCAGATTTATCTTCGAAGACGGTTCCCATCACGGCTATGTCTGCACCGGCATCATAAGCCGCTTGTTTTTGCTGAAGGGTTCTAATGCCACCGCCAGTGATGACAGGAATGTTCACAGAGGTGCTGACTTTTTTAATGATGTCCGGGTGAACCGGATGTTTGGCGCCACTACCGGCTTCCAGATATATGAGTTGTTTTCCTGAATACTGGGCAGCTATGGCAATATCTACGATTTTTTCAATCTGATTTTGAGGAATGGCTTTGGTATTTGTGACCTTTTCAGTAGTGCAGGTTTGACCGCCATCTATCAGAATATAACCAGTAGGAATGATTTCTAAATCTGTATGTTTAAGATAATTCACACTTTTTACTTGTTGACGAATCAAATACTCAGGATTTTCGCCGGACATCAGGCTTAAAAACAAAATACCATCAGCATGTGGTGTTATCTGATTAACATTTCCGGGAAATAGAATGATTGGAAGCGCACTTATGGCTTTTAGTGCCTCTACAATTTGACCTGTCTTAGAATCTTCAACCGAACTGCCGCCAACCAATATGTAGTCTGTTTCCTGAGGAATTTTCATTATCCATTTTGTAAGTGCATCGACTTCAATTTTATCCGGGTCAAGGAGTACTGCAAGTGATTTTACACCAAGGTTTTGTTTCTCTTGAATAGCTTTTAACAGATGTACCGATGAAATCATAAATTTTGGCCTGAAAGTTTTTTGTAAATTTCAAGAGCTTTGCTATCACTTAGTGATGCTATTCTACTGCATAATTCTATGAGCCATTGTTCGGTTTCCAGATCTTCGTAATCAAAATCTTTCAGAAAAGCTTTAAGGATGATCTTGTCAAAATGATTGGCTTGATGCATTTTAGCATTCTTGATGGCCTCGCTGAAGTGCTCTAAAATCTCAGAAATCACCCGATAACCAACTGTTTCTTTTTCAAGAACCTCCTGACTTTGGTATACGTTTTTGATGCTGATGTTGATGATGTCTTCAATTTGAGCTTTGTAAGGCGAAAGTTCTACCAAAGGTTTATCTAATTCACCGGCAAGGATCCTGTCTTCATTGTTTATAAAAGCAGCAACGGCATCTTCAATCAAACGCCCAATAGCGAGTGACCTCAAATAGCTCACCCGGTTTTTGGTGGTCGAGAGTTTGTAATATTTGTCTTTGTCAATGCGTTTGTTGATGAGCTTTGACAAGTATTCCAGAGCATATTCTTCGGGTATCAGACCAAGGTTGATACCATCTTCAAAATCGATAATGGTGTAGCAGATATCATCGGCAGCTTCAACCAAATAGGCGAGTGGATGGCGATGACAATTGTCGCTTTGAGTGGAATACAAGCCTAACTCTTCTGCTACTTCATCAAAAAGTGGTTTTTCAGCTTTAAAGACGCCATATTTTTTTTGAGCTACGTGTCTTGAACTTGATTTGGGGAAAGAAGCTCGCGGATATTTGGTAAAAGCCCCTAAAGTGGCATAGGATAAACGCAATCCACCGAAGGTTCCGTTTTTGGTTTCGGTAAGTAATTTGAAACCATTGGCGTTGCCTTCAAATTTGATCAGGTCTTGCCAGGCCCAGTCAGATACTTCGGCTTTGAACTGTAGGCCGTTACCACGTTCAAAGAAAGCACCAATGGCTTTTTCGCCTGAGTGTCCAAATGGCGGATTACCAATATCGTGTGCAAGTGCTGCTGCAGCGACGATAGCTCCAAAATCATTAAACCGGTAACCCAGAGATTCCTTAAGATGCGGGTATTTTTGAAGGATAGCTTTACCTGCCTGTCTGCCTAAAGAGCGACCAACGACGGACACTTCCAGACTATGGGTCAATCGGGTATGCACAAAATCGGTTTTAGACAGCGGGATGACCTGTGTTTTATCCTGTAAACTTCTGAAGGCCGATGAAAAAATGATCCTGTCGTAATCGACTTCAAAGCCCAGTCGGGTATCATCTTGTTCTTTGCGTAAGCGTTTTGTGGTGTCTCCTTGTCGTTTTAAGGACAAAAGCTTTTCCCAGTTGAGCATCTGTTGAATTTTGAATGGCTAAAATAAGGTTTTTGATTTATAACTTTTAATATAACCAAAACAAAAATAATTAGTCCTTTTAAGTCTGTTTTATTCTTTGAATATGATATCTGTATAAATATGATCTTTATACTTTTTTAGGTTTTTAACCAGAGAATTTAGTTTCTCTGATCCATTATGATCTAAATGAAAATATTCATTTATAGGAATTTTTTCTACCACATTGGTATTTTTAGGTTTTTTGAGCACGAAGATTTTACCTTGATCGACGATACAGAGAACACCAAATGGTTGCAAGTAAAACATGAAATGATCCTTAACCAACTCAAATTCCTCAACATGACCCCAAAAACCGTCAACAATCTTTGGTCCTACAGCATTTTGAAAATTTATCTTGTTTAAAATATGATATGTTTCCTGTTCTTTGGTTTGAAAATATTTAGCCAAAAAAAGTCCAACTATTTAATCATTGTAGTAAATAATGACTTGAAAATTGTCTTTTTTAAAATCAAAATCAATAAAATTTTCTACGCAAAGTTTACAAGTATTAGTTTCTATACCATCCTGGGTTAAATTAAGTATTGGAATTGAATAAATTACCAAATCTTCAAGCGGGTAATGCTGATATAAAGATTCATAAAATTTTTTTGAGATACTATACCTACTTATGAGACTATCCTTGAAAATCTCATTGTAATATTTTTTATCATAAGTTATTCTAATAGTGTCAATAGGCTGCGAAAATGAACAATAGGTAACTATTGCAATTACAAAAGTCAGGGTAATTTTCATGAAATATTGTTGCTAGTTATATCTTAAATCTGAAGCTTTGATCTTGTAATCCCATACTTTTTTACCGTCAGTATCATAGATGCTTAAAACCAGTCGGCGGTTTTTAGTTTCACCGGAAACATTAATGACGCCAAAATTTCTGTCGAAAAAAGTTTTATCTTTTAGTCTGAAGGTGTTGGCTTCATCTCTGGGTTCGTGGGTTCCGGATGTCAAAGACGAGCACGTGAAATCAATTAACGGATAGGCTCCTTTTCTTTCCATCCTTGATACTTCGCTGTGGTGTCTGTCACCAGACAGAAAAAGTACACCTTCAATCTTATGTTGGTCAAGAAGGTCAAACAGTTGTTGTCTTTCACCAGGATAGTTGGCATAGTTTTCATACATTTTGTAGTCACTTACAATTTGGCCACCTGAAACCACAATTTTGAAAGTGGCTTTACTGCTGGCTAATGCATTAATGAGCCAATCCAGTTGTTCTTTACCGAAGTAGGCTTTGTTTTCGTCCTTCAATTTGTTAGAATCCCTGTGATACCTGTTGTCCATCATAAAGAATTCGACATCATGCCATAAAAAATGGCTGGTGATACCACCATTTCCGACAACATTGGTGTTGAGGTTTCCCCAATAACTGTTAAATAGGTTTTCCGTGATTTTTTTGTTCGCGTAAGTTTTATCAGAATTGTTCGGGCCATAATCATGGTCGTCCCAGGTGGCGTAATGTTGAACGCTGGCGAGAAGAGGTTGTAATTCTTTAGTGCTACGGGTATGCTTGTATCGGTGATTTAGTCCGGTTTCTGTGAAAAAGTCCGGCGTCCTCAAATACACATTGTCGCCAAGCCAAACCATGAAATCAGGATCTTTTTCAAGTATGCTGTTGAAGATTTCATAATGTGCACCATAGGGTTCTCCGGGTCTGTCATCTTTAGCTTCATTGGCATAAAAACACGAACCTAATGCAAAAGAAAAATCCGGTGGATCCGTTCTATATTGCCATAGTTCTAAAGTTTTAAATTCCAAATCGTAGTCAAAATCTACCTTTTGATTATTGATGAGGACTTCGTAAGTATATGTTTCACCATACTCTAAAGGTTTAGGATAAATCTTAGTGATGAAATAGTCTTCTTCTTTAGTCAGATGTGGTTGAGTGAATATTTTTTGACCATTTTTATCGGTGTAGGCGATGCTAACTTCTGCTTCTTCGGTAGTTTGTACCCAGATCAACACTTCTCTAAAATCTGAATAACCCAGCATTGGTCCGGCTTGAAGCAATTCTTGCTGTGCGCATATTGTATTGATAAAAAGTAGAAATATTAGCGAGAAAAGGTGTTTTGTTTTCATGCTGTAAAAGTGATAATTTTAAAATTATAGAATGTTATCAACACTTTAAAAAATTGAAACCTATTTCAAAGCAGAAATATTGATCTCAAATATACTGAATAATAGATGTTTTTAAATATCATTTTTATCAAGGCAAATCTTAATTATGCTTTCAAAACTACTTTTTTTTCAATAGCGACTTCAGAACCTTCGACCAGACTGACTGAATTGGGAACCATTTTTTCTAAAAATTCAAAGGCTTTACCATAGATTGCACCAAAATTTACCTGCAATTCATAATCTTTCACGTCATAAATTTTCCAGCGTGGATGTTTCACAGTATATTGAAAGGTCTTATTCTTTTTTACCCGTGCAAACCCTAAATAATTTTCAAGAATAAATTCAGTCTCAGAATTTGCTTTGATTTCTTTTTGGTCTTTTCCGGCAGTCATCCGGAAAATATTATTCAAGTTTGATTTTCCCCAATTATATTCCACTAGCCTGTTATCCTCATTTTCTTGCCAACTGTGTGACATTTTCATGGTGTCATAGTTCTCGTTATAAAGGTTGTTGGCAACAAATGTTATTGCACTTTTAGGAACTATTTCTTTAATAAAAACAACACCTCGCTTCCATTTACCTTGTTCAAAACGCTTGACATAAAATCTGAGATTAACTTCTTCGAAATTGATGTGATATGGAATTTTCACGCCAAGAACCTTAGTATTCATGAACATCATTCCTACCAGGCTGATATAACATTTTCCTTCCCATAGATCCAGCTCAGTGCCATAAGGTAAATGTGGTTTTAAGATCTTTTCATCGACGATGTAATTAGCAAATGCCAGCTTTCTCCATTCTGCAGTAAGGAAATTCATATTTTATCATTAAAATGTCTAATATCAATGATATTAATTATTTGAGAATAGCCGGGTTAATCATATTGTAAAATTGTATTATTATTGATAATGCAATTTAAAACCCCTTCTGAATTTGAATTCAAAAGGGGTTTTCCTAAACCAAAAATCAAAATCAATTATCGTCTGCTTCTGGAGCTTCTGCCAGTTGTGCCTCTGTTTGAAGTACTTTTGTTATTGCTACTTCTGCTTGCTCTTGCAACATTTCTGTTAGAAGTTGATCGGCTTTGTGTGGCCGTACTTCTCCTGCTTGTTTGAGGTTTACGTACTTTTTGTGTTCTTGAATTATTTCTTCTGGTAACCTCAGTTGATCTTCTGTTGGTACTTCTCACCTGTTCGGTCCTTCTATTGGTTTGAGATATCTTTCTCTCTCTTCTCGGGTTCACAGGTGTCCTTACAGTAGAAGACCTCTCTCTGCTATTGTTTCTATATGTCGCCCTGTCATTAGTGCGATTTACAGCTGAGCTTCGATTAACTCTGGTATTTGCATTAGAAACATTTCTGGTGTTCCTTGCATTACTTCGCGTATTGGAATTCACAGCAATTCTCTGATTTCTTGTCCGTGATATTTCGCGATTTCTTCTTTCTACATTAGAACGCAATTGTCTTTCAGCTCTTGTTCTTGGTGTCTGCGCATATCGCTGATTAGATCGCACATTGTTGGCTCTATGTCTTATGTTAGGATTATTTCTGTTAAAGTTAAAATGTCTAACGTTATTTACATAAGGTCTGTAGTAAATATGTCTGACCGGCGCATAAAACTGTCTGTAAGGATGCGCGCTTATAAGGCAAAACTGAGCCGCTGGTATGGCATAAAATCTGTGCCATGGTCTCCATACGTATCTGCGGTTAAAGGCATTGATAAAACCTCTTTGTCTCCAGAATATGTTGTTTCTATAGAATATTCTCAGGCCACCTATTCTGTGTACGAATCCAAAGTTGTTGTAAAAAATAGGTACGTTGCCTATTTGGTTCACACGACCAAAATGGTCATAAAATATAGGTGTATTTTCAATCTGTATAATCGCTCCAAAGCTATCGTATTGTATAAATGGATTATAATTAAACCCGGTGTTAAAGCTAAAATTGAAATTGCCATTACCAAATCCTACATTTACATTTGGTCCGTAATTTGGCATAAAGAAATCAAACTGCCCGTCCTGAAATACAGAAAATTCAATACCGTTTTCCATAAAGATAAAAGACTGCGGTTGATTAAAGTTCCAGTAATTTGATGTTACATCAAACTCAGATGTTGAATGGTTTGCCCATGCAGTCGTACTGAAAAAAACAAACCCTGCTAGTAAAAAAATAAATCGTCTCATGATATTAGGGTTTTATGGTTACACTTTATTGATACCAAATGCCGTGCCAAAATATTTAAAAAACTGATATACAGATATATAAAATCTAATATGAAAATTTTATAAGGTTCTTTATTCAAAAAAATATTAACAGATCAACATTTATTTCTTAAAAAAATTTACATTTGAAATATGTCTGAAGAACGTCAAATTTGTAAAAATTGCGAAACTGAGAACACCTTAGAAGCCAACTTTTGCATCAATTGCGGGCAAAAGCTAGGCGATGAGCTTAATTTAAAATTACTTTTTTATAATACCATTGGTAATTATTTTTCGTTTGATGCCCGCTTTTTCAGAAGTATTGTACCATTGATGTTCAAACCGGGTTATATTGCTTCAGAATTTATAAAAGGCAAACGACTTCAATATTTACATCCCGGTCAGATGTACTTATTTGTAACCGTTATATTCTTTTTTGTATTTAATTATTACGTCAGAGAGGGTCGGAAAGTTATTGAAGAAAATGCTAAAACTGCATTTGAAGAGGTAGACAGAGATATAAAGCGGAATACTCTATCTCAAATAGATCCTGCAGGCTTAGATACTATAAAAGTCGAAAATCTGGCAGAGGCCCAAAAGCTGCTAGAAGATATTAGGTCTAATAAATACAAAATAAGTGATACACTCCCCAAAAATAAAAAAGAGAGCAATAATGCAATTAATTTTAACTTCGACGAGGATATAGATTCACTTGTAGCTGCAGGGGCTTCTGATGAAGAGATATACCGTAAAATGGGTATGGCTGAAGATGCAGGTTTTTTTACAAGACGATTCTACAGTCAAGGACTTAAATTATACAAGACAATGGGTTTTGCACAGGTTTACCAATACTTTATAGACAGTATTCCCCTGGCCATGTTTATTTTGATGCCCTTATTTGCATTCATTTTAAAATTATTCTTTTACAAGCGAGGCAATTATTCTCATCATTTGGTATTTAGCTTTTACTTTTTCTGTTTTTTATTTACCGTTTTTAGCCTTATTCTCGGTGTAAACTTACTTATCGATAATATTCCGGCCTGGCTGAGCTGGTTGGTAGCGTCTTCAACATTTTTTTACTTATGGCGGGCAATGGTAAGGTTTTATCAGCAACATTGGTTTCTTAGTTTTGTGAAATCCGGTATAATCAGTTGGATCTACTTATTTTTTGTCTTACCTCTGGCTTTTCTTATCATGCTTTTCATTGCCTTTCTGTTTTATTAAAAAACATTAATCTGTATTAAAACATTATTAAAACATAATAATTTAAAATACTTTTAATTAATAAGTTAGAAGGAATTCAATATATTTAGAAAAATACTTTTTATGTTGGATACAATTACAATTATAGCGCAAATAGCCGTAGCCGTTTCAGTTGCCTTTGTTTGGATACTTAGGATGCACAATGTTGAAAAGGAGTTTAATCAATTTGGTTTAAGTTTAAAGGTCAGAAGTTTTGTTGGATTTTCTAAAACAGTTTTAGCTGCATTGCTTGTTGTTGGTATTTGGTATCCTGAATTTGTTATTTATGCATCCGTAGGTATGGCTTTTTTCATGTTGGCTGCTCAGTATTTTCATTGGAATGCAGGAAATCCTTTACAGCAGAAATTACCTTCATTCATTTTATTGATATTGAGTGTTTTTATAGCTCTAAGTTCTTCAGGTATAATCTAAATGAGCGCATTCGAGTTTTGTATTTTACTTTCCGGAATAGCTTTTCTGGGTTATAGTATAGCCTTTTTTACAGGCCCAAAGATGAAAGCTGAATTTAAAAGGTTTGGATTGGAGAAATATGCCTTATTGACTGTCGCTTTTGAAATAATAGGAGCTTTCGGACTTTTGCTAGGATATTTTTTATCGCTCAAACTTTTGCTAGAAATTTCAGCCATCGGATTGTCAATTTTAATGTTGCTTGGTGTTTTGGTCAGGCTAAAAGTTAAGGATGGTTTATTTGTGACTATGCCCGCTTTTTTCTTTTTTCTTCTAAATGCCTATATCGCCTGGTATTCGATTTTCATTTTTTAATTCTGATGCTTTATCAATTATTTGTCAATATCTTATCTATGTTGATTACCTCCAAAACTTAAAAATTCAATTAGAATATTTTTATGCTTAACCGCAATGTTCGCTAAGTTTTACGCGAAGAACGCAAGAATTTTTTTAGAAAGGTGATCTTAATAGTTTTACTTCAGTTAAGTCAATCTTGGTTTTATTCATGTTTTTAGTGAGCATAAAATCTTTGAGATCTGAATGAGTTCACAAAAAAAATTAGATTTTTTTCAATCATTAATCTTGTAATATTTCAGTATTTTCGCAGCTTAAAATAAATAGTATGTCATCTACACCTAAATCGTTGAATTTCATTGAGCAAATCATCGAAGAAGATTTAAAAAACGATTACACTCAAAGTCAGCTTCAGTTTCGTTTTCCGCCGGAGCCTAATGGCTATTTGCACATTGGTCATGCCTCAGCTATTTGCCTGAATTTTGGTTTGGGTCTAAGATATGATGCACCGGTAAATCTCAGGTTTGATGACACCAATCCTACCAAGGAAGAAAAAGAATATGTAGATGCCATCAAGCGGGATGTAGAGTGGCTTGGATTTAAATGGGCTAAAGAATGCTACGCTTCAGATTATTTTCAGCAGTTGTATGATTGGGCTGTTGAAATGATCAAAAACGGAGATGCCTATGTAGATAGCCAAACCTCTGAAGCTATGGCAGAACAAAAGGGTACGCCAACTCAGGAAGGTACAGATAGCCCGTATCGGAATCGTTCGGTAGAAGAAAATCTTGATCTTTTTGAAAAGATGAAAAACGGAGAAACGCCTGAAGGTAAAGATGTCTTACGCGCAAAAATCAGCATGGGTGCCAAAAACATGTTGATGCGTGATCCTATCATGTATAGGTGTCTCCACAAACCACATCACAGAACGGGTTCTGACTGGAAAATCTATCCCATGTACGACTGGGCTCACGGGCAATCGGATTATATTGAACAGGTGTCACATTCCTTCTGTACGCTGGAATTTCAGCCGCACAGAGAGCTTTACAATTGGTTTGCCAATAAAGTTAAAGCAGCAGATAAGCTAAAGCCGAAACAGCGTGAATTTGCTAGACGAAATCTTAGTCATACCGTAGTCAGTAAGCGTAAACTTTTAAAACTTATTGAAAACGGTATTGTAGAATCCTGGGATGATCCAAGAATGCCTACAATTTCGGGTATGAGAAGACGTGGTTATACGCCACAATCTATTGTGAACTTTGCGGATTCTATAGGTATTGGAAAGCGGGAAAACACCGTCAATTTTTCACATCTTGAGTTTTGTGTAAGAGAAGATCTCAATAAAAAAGCACCGCGTGTAATGGGTGTTATAGATCCCTTAAAAGTGGTGATCACGAACTATCCGGAAGAAAAAGAAGAATGGTTAGAAACTGAAAATAATCCGGAAGACGAATCGGCAGGCACCAGAAAAGTACCTTTCTCAAGAGAGTTATACATTGAAAAAGAAGATTTTAGAGAAGAAGCCAATCGAAAATTTTTCAGGCTAAAACTTGGAAAGGAGGTGCGTTTAAAAGGGGCTTACATCATAAAAGCAGAGAGCTGTGTAAAGGATGAAAACGGCAATATCACAGAAGTGCATTGCACCTACGACGAGGATTCTCAAAGCGGTAGTGGCACAGAAGCTTCTAAGCGAAAGGTGAAAGGAACCTTGCATTGGGTATCTGTTAAGCACTCGATACCAGCTCAGGTTAATCTTTATGATAGATTGTTTATGGTTGAAAATCCGGATCAGGATAAAGAAAAAGACTTTTTAGATTTTGTAAATCCAAATTCTCTCGAGGTTATTACTGCTCAGATTGAGCCTGGCTTAAAGCATGCGAAGCAGGGAGAAATTTTCCAATTCCAAAGAATTGGTTATTTCTGTGTTGATAAAACTTCGACCCAAGACAATTTGGTGTTTAACAAAACGGTTGGATTAAGAGATTCCTGGAAAGGCTAAACTAAGTCCCAAACCCATAGGGGCTTATTATTATTTTCTGTTCAGAATGGATTTTTTTTCCTTTAGGAAGATCAGAATAGGCTTTTTAATCCTAATTTTTTGTTAGTAATCTTTTTTTTCAACTTCTAAAATTCATAATAACTATATTTGTACAAAAATTGAAATTATGTATCCACCAGAACTTGTAAAACCCATGAAAGACGAGTTGACAACAGTAGGCTTTGAAGAGTTGTTGTCAGCTGAAGAAGTCGATAAAGCTTTAAGTGAAAAAGGAACTGCATTGGTTCTTGTAAATTCTGTTTGCGGTTGTGCAGCGGCTAACGCCAGACCTGGCGCTCGAATGGCTATTGAGCATTCAAAAAAACCAGATCATTTGTACACCGTATTTGCCGGCGTAGATACTGAAGCCACTGACAAAGCCAGACAACACATGGTACCTTTCCCGCCAAGCTCACCATCTATGGGATTATTTAAAGATGGCGAATTGGTTCATATGTTAGAGAGACATCATATTGAAGGTCGTCCGGCTGAAATGATTGCTGAAAATCTTAAGGCAGCTTTTGACGAGCATTGTTAAAAAAGATGACTGATCGTTTTTCGATTAGAGCTTTAGTATAATTATAAATACCATGACCCCTTTGAATCCGTTTGAAGGGGTTTTTATTTAAAAATGAAAAAGATATTAGCTTATCCAGTCACAGTAATATACTACCTCTTTTTTGGATTGGTTTTAGTGGTTTTTCATGTTTTTCAATTCATCACTCACAGATTAATGGGCTATCAGC
Organism: uncultured Psychroflexus sp.; assembly: GCA_913062845.1. Taxonomy (GTDB): domain Bacteria; phylum Bacteroidota; class Bacteroidia; order Flavobacteriales; family Flavobacteriaceae; genus Psychroflexus. The sequence continues at coordinate 7,415 of CAJXVZ010000039.1, read as the reverse complement.
CCCATAAAATTACAGTAGACTGGCTCAATTTTTTTCTGATGCGTTGTCTCAATATTCTTGGAACACAAATTCATTTCTATAATGATTATGACTTTAATAAAAACAACGCTCATATCATTGTGGCCAATCATCAAAGCATGTATGATATACCACCCATCATCTGGTGCTTAAGACAATTACATCCAAAATTCATAAGTAAAATAGAGCTGGGTAAAGGCATTCCTTCGGTCTCATACAATTTAAAATACGGCGGTTCTGTTTTGATTGACAGAAAAAACAGTGAAAGTGCAGTAAATGCCATAGCTGAATTTGGTCAGCGCATTCAGGCCAGAAAACACGCAGCTGTAATTTTTCCTGAAGGCACAAGAAGCAGAGATGGCAGGCTCAAGCGGTTTTCTGAGAATGGCTTAAGAACTTTGGTTGAAAACTGTCCGGATGCAGTGATTGTCCCTTTAAGTATAGAGAATTCATGGCAACTTCAAAAATATGGGATGTTCCCTTTACCGCTTGGTGTAAAAATAAGATTTAAAGTTCATCAGCCCATAGAAGCCAATGTACACAACTTTGAGCAGATTTATGAGTACTGTTGGCGTGAAATTGAGGAAGAAGTAGAGGGCTGATATCAGGATTGTTTTTCGATCATAAAACTACCGGTAGAAAAAGACTCGATGAGTCCATCTATGGTTTCTGAAATATATTCTGTCATTTCCCATTCTCCGCTTATCTTCTTTCCATCCTGGCTTAATCTGCCATAATAATGAATTTCGGGATGTTTTTTGCTTTTGTCCAATTCAATCTGTCCGTTTTCATTTTTATAGTATAAGCAAGGATATGACATGACAAAACTCACAGTATCTCCATCAAAAAAGCCTTTGATCTTTGCAGGAGAATTAAAGGATGAACGAGACTCCTCATCCCAACTGTAGCCGGTAAATACGGAATCTTCAATATTTATTTCTACGGTAAATTCAACTGATCTGTACATGTCTTCATCATAACCATCGAGGTAGGTGAAATGTCCTTTCCAAATTTCGGATTTATGAATTATTTTCAAAGTAAGTGTTTTATTTATGAGAGGTTAAATCAGTAATTGTTCTACCATTCTCTCCATTGCTCTGTGATGTCTTCATCTTTGGTATTAAAGCCTTTTATAAAGCCAGCCAGAATAATAATTTCTGCAATATCCTCTCTCTGTGTAGTTTCAACGAGTTCGTAGTTGGCTTTTTTGTTGAGGTCATTTAATTTCAAAATAGTGTTTTTAGTTAATGTTAAAGCTTCTTCTTTGTTTTGACATTCGTTGATCTGATCAAGATGTTCATCAAGTATTTTCATGCATGTTTGCACATCTGTTTCATTGTAGGCCGTAACACCGGGTGTGATATAGTCTAACATGCTTTTTTCCAAACGCTCCCGTATGTTCTTGATCTTGTTTTTAGCGGTTATTCTTTGGTCGTAAATTTTTAATACTTCTTTAATTTTTTCGAAAGCACTTTCCCAGTTGACATTGCCATATTTTTCTCCTAATCTTACGATGATCAGGTTTTCTGATGGACTTACAAAAATGAATTGCCCCAAAATACCTTCGGCTATAAAATCGCCTTTGTCGTTGGGAATCCACCATTGGTATTGGTAGCCTTTGTAACTTCCATTGAGGCTATCAACTTTTGTGGACTGCTCTACCCATTCTTCGGATATTAATTGTTGGCCTTTCCAGTTTCCTTTGTTGAGGTACAATCTTCCAAATTTGGCAAAATCTATCGCTCTGGCATTCAGGCAACAAAAGGTCTTTTCCAGACCATCTTTTTTCTTGTCGATGCTCCATGAGGCATCATATTCCATGCCGATTTTTTTCCAGAGTTTTTCTTCAAGGTATTGAGATATGGTTTTGTCTGCAAGTACTCGGTCCAACACTAAGCCTAATATTTGAGTATCACCGCTGACGTATCTCATTTTTTTACCGGGTTCCAGTTCGAGTTTAAGCCTCTTTGTCGCGTTTCTTAAATTTCTGCCATAATAGAACGTCGCCGCATGGCCGAAGGGATTCACATAGCTCTCATTGAACTTTAATCCGGATGTCATTTGTAAAAGGTTTTCAATGCTAACTTTGTCAAAACCGTTTTCCTTCATTTCAGGAATATAATCTGTGACCGGATCATTTACAGAATCTATAAGACCATCTTCAATGGCGCAACCTATCAAAAAAGAGGTAAATGATTTGGCCATGGAAAAAGAAGCGACGATGGATGATTCGTTATATCCGTTGAAATAATTTTGATACTTTACGGTATCGTTTTGGATGACAAGAAATGCAACCGTGTGATTCTCTTCCAGAAAATTTTCAAAATTGCTGCCATCGGTCATTTTGAATTTAAAATTGTCCTCGGTTGAATTTTTGAAATAGAAAACATCTGTAGAGTCGTTTTCGATAGTCCTGTTTGGAAACACTTTGTGATCGGTAATATCAGCAAAATTGTAATATACAAAACGACCAACTTTACATGAAGATACTGTAAATAGTATTGTAATTAATAAAGCTACTTTTTTCATCGTTTGAGCATTGAATTGATAGATAAAAGTACATTTTTAATTTGTTAAATTAAACGAAGTTATAAAAAAGGACTTTCGATATAAAATACTTGATAAAGAAATTTATTGAATTTGAGAATTTATCATTGATTTGATTTAGGCATCTTATGAATAACATTAATTGTTTGATATACAATATATTAAACTCAAACTATTCTTTGTGAAACTTAGAGTTTTCTTAGTGTCGCTCAGTGTTATAGCTTTAACACAAAGGAAACACTAACCCGCCTGCCGGACGGGCAGGAAACCAACAAGTTATATTTGCTTTTTAAATCAAAGATATAGAATGTAATATTATTTATATGCCTAAGTCAATCATTGATTTAAAATCACGGAGTTACTCAAAGAAGACGCAAAGCACCGCAAAGAATAAAATATTTGATAACTTATATTATTTATGTAATTCAAGTTAAGATGTCCAGCTTCTTTTTTCCAGGTTGAATTTTTCTCTTACCACATCTTCCAGTTGAGCTAAGTACTCAAGCTTGTCAGGGCTATCATAATTTGGAGCCCAAGACGCAAATTCTTTATCGCTGGCTTTTTTGTAAGGACCTGATTTCACTTCAAAAACAACTGTATCAGGTTCTAAAGCAAAAATAGTATGCCAAACCCCGACGCGGAGATCGATGCCAATCTGGCCAGAATCCTGAGAAAGATAGCAAACAGAATCTTTGATTATACTTCCGTCATCTTCAAAGCACACGCAGCCCAGACTGCCTTTTAAAACTACAATAGTCTCTTCTTTTGGGTCTATCAGATGCCGGTGTGGCATGATGTAACTTTTTGGTTGAATAGCATTGAGCATCCTGTGCAAAGTAGCTTCATCACTATCGTGAAAATTATGAATTTCTCTTAGCCTGTCGTTTTCTCGGGCGTGTTTGCTTTTTTGTTCAATAAGCTCTTTATCCAGGATACAATAGCTTTTATGGGTAGATTTTGTGGCCTGTTTAGATATTCTTTTCATTCTGTACAATTTTTTTTCGTAGGATTTTAATAATTTAAAAAATGCTTTACCAAAAAATATTAGTTCAATCTGCTTATTTTCTTATCTAAAATATTTATCAACTCATTAATCTTCTCTTCCGTTTCTGATAAATAAATGAGTCTCGAATTGAATATTTTCCGGAGCTGATAAAGCGCGTTAAAATATTCATGATCATTTACAATCACATTAAAATCCAATGGCTGATATATTTCACTGGTAGTCACGTCAAAGGCTTTTAACTTCAGTTTTATATTAGCATTATAGAATTTTGTCTCCCTAAGTACTTCGTCAAGCTCAGTATAAACTAAAGTCGAAGGATGCTTTAATTATCAATAATCTTAATGTGGCTTCGACTGCGCTCAGCTTGACAATTATAAGGTATTGATATTTAATTTTTTATATGTAAAACATTAATCGAACTCGGGTTAAAAGTAAAACTTTTTTATTCAAATCTGGAACTTAAAAATCAGAATAATTGCATTAAGAAGAAAGAGACTATTTCAATACAATAGAAAAACAATAGATATATAGATCAATTGAAGTAAGTAATAAACTGAAATAATTTTTAAAATTTAACGTTTTTGAATTAGGTATTTTGGCATTATTGTTGTCATATTGCAAACCATAAACATCAAACCATGAAGCGATTATTTAGTTTATTATTCTCAATTTTAATTAGTACTGCTGCTTTTGCACAAACGGAACAGGAACCTACTGATTCTGAGAAGAGACTGGATGCATTTACTGACGCCAAACGCCACGAACTGTCTCTGGATGTTAGTGCTGCCTTAGCTATACCGGCTTTTCAGCCAAGATATGAATATGTTTTAGGGAGATATTCCGGAATGGGTGTAGATCTTTTTATTGATCTTTCCGGGGATGATCTCGACTTCAGTGATCTAGAGCAATTTTCAATAACCCCTTTTTACAGACAATATTTCTTTAGTAAAGAAGATTTTGGCGCCAAGGGTTTTTATGCTGAAGGTTTTTTAAAGGCGTATACTTTTGAAGACTCTTACAATGATGATATATTTATCCAGAATCCGCCAACTGAAGACACGTATTTTGAAACTGCTTTGGGTGTTGGTATAGGTTGGAAATGGGTGAGCAACTCCGGTTTTATGATCGATGTTGGCTTCGGTCTCGGACGAAATTTGGGTTTTGCAGATGTTCCTGATGACTGGAGACCAGATGTTATATTCAGAGGTGGTGTTCACTTTGGATGGAGATTCTAAAATGAATTGAGATCCTTTTTTATGAGAATACTTAAAGGTGCTTTTAACGAGGCACTTTTTTTGTTTCCAGGGGTTTTAATATCATAAGACTCCGGTTGACTGTTCCTTTCAAAGCTTTTTATGAATATGTAGTGGTGATATTATTTTGATTGGATTGTTAATTTAATATCGAACATGTTGTTGAAAATTTTAGATCGGTAATTAAAACAGTCATGATCGAATTCCTGTTCAAGGTGTATTGTGCAATGTAATAAACCGCAAAGGGGCACGAAGAAGACACAGAGGAGCACTGAGCTTTTTTAAATTTGCACATCAAACGACATTTATGATCAAAATGCTTAAAGGTTTTTGAGCTTTAATGTCTAAAAACCGGACTCTTACCACCAAATCGTCTTAATGTCTGGGTATACGGCTTAGGGATTGAGGCTTTGTTGGAGCTCTTGACGAGCTGTGCGAGGCAAAGCGACTGCCGAAAGCCCGACTCCCGCAATGAGCGGGAGAAAGCCCCAAAAAACAATTTTATAATTTGAAGATTTCCAAAACTTGTGCTATCTTGGTAAACAAATAAAATTTTATGGCTAAGGAAACGGCATATACCGAGGATAATATCAAATCGCTGGATTGGAAAGAACACATCCGGATGCGTCCGGGAATGTATATTGGAAAACTTGGTGATGGCTCCAGTGCTGATGACGGCATTTATATTCTGCTGAAAGAAGTTTTAGACAATTCTATTGACGAATACGTGATGGGTGTAGGCAAGACCATTGAAGTTTCTATTCAGAGCAATCGGGTAATCGTCAGGGATTATGGTCGTGGTATTCCTCTGGGGAAAGTCGTGGATGTGGTCTCCAAAATGAATACCGGTGGTAAGTACGATACCAAAGCCTTTAAGAAATCGGTAGGACTGAATGGTGTTGGTACCAAGGCGGTAAATGCGCTTTCTGAATATTTTAGGGTAGAGTCTAACCGGGACAACAAATCTGTGGCTGCCGAATTTGAATTTGGCGAGCTCAAAGATACGGAAGAGCTTGAGGAAACATCCCGGCGTCGTGGAACCAAAGTGAGCTTTGTTCCAGATCCGGAAATATTTAAAAAATACAACTACAGGTCTGAGTATGTCGAAAAAATGCTTAAAAACTACGTGTATCTCAATCCGGGGTTGACGATCGTTTTTAACGGTAAAAAATTCTATTCCGAAGAAGGTCTAAAAGATCTTTTAAGCGATAATATCAGATTAGAAGACCGTTTGTTTCCTATCATTCACCTGCGCGGCGAAGATATTGAGGTAGCCATGACCTTTAGTAAGGCTCAATATAGCGAAGAATACCATTCTTTTGTCAACGGACAGCACACGACACAAGGTGGAACGCACCTGACGGCTTTTAAAGAAGCGGTAGTGAAAACGGTTCGGGAGTTTTATGGTAAAAACTACGATCCGGGTGATATTCGGAAATCTATTGCTGCGGCGATAAGCATTAAAGTCATGGAGCCCGTCTTTGAGAGCCAGACCAAAACCAAATTGGGGTCTACGGATATGGGCGGTGAACTACCAACAGTTAGAACCTATATCCTTGATTTTGTAAAGCGCAAGCTGGACAACCATTTGCATAAACATCCCGAAACGGCGGAGAAGCTACAGCGTAAGATCCTTCAGGCAGAGAAGGAGCGTAAGGATTTGTCCGGTATACGGAAGTTGGCTAAAGAACGGGCCAAAAAAGCCAGTCTGCATAACAAAAAATTACGCGATTGCCGAATCCATTTGGGTGATACCAAAAAGGAGCGCAATCTCGAGACCACACTATTCATCACCGAGGGTGATTCTGCCAGTGGTAGCATTACCAAGTCCCGGGATGTGAATACGCAGGCTGTTTTTAGCCTGAAAGGTAAACCTTTGAACAGCTACGGCCTGAGCAAGAAGATCGTTTACGAAAATGAAGAGTTCAATCTGCTTCAGGCTGCTTTGAATATTGAAGATTCTCTTGAAGACCTCCGGTATAACAATATTGTGATTGCTACAGATGCCGACGTAGATGGGATGCACATCCGTTTGCTGATCATTACCTTCTTTTTACAATTCTTTCCGGAGGTGATCCGGGAAGGCCATTTGTATATTTTACAGACGCCTTTGTTCAGGGTAAGAAACAAAAAAGAGACCATTTATTGTTATTCGGAGCAGGAGCGAAGGGATGCGGTAAAAAAGCTGAAAGGTAAACCGGAAATTACACGTTTTAAAGGTTTAGGTGAAATTTCTCCGGATGAATTCAAGAATTTTATTGGTGATGATATCAGATTGGATCCGGTTATGCTGGACAAGTCAAAAAGTATAGATGAGTTTTTGAAATTCTATATGGGTAAGAATACACCTGACCGTCAGGAATTTATCATTGATAACTTGCGATTGGAAGTAGACCTGGTTGAAGAACTGGAAAAGGAATTGGCGGAGTAGTTTTTAGCATTTAGTCTTTAGCTGTTTGATGTTTGATGTTCAAAGTGCATATTCATATTGATTAAAATTATTTATCGGGTTGCCTATGTCATTGTGAGGAGAATTTGTTTGCCATAGGAAAGACATATTTGGCGCGGTAATCCTGTTTATTTAACCAAAT
>CAJXVZ010000038.1 GCA_913062845.1 uncultured Psychroflexus sp. | reverse complement strand
AAGCCGATGTAGCTCAGCTGGCTAGAGCAGCTGATTTGTAATCAGCAGGTCGTGGGTTCGAGTCCCTCCATCGGCTCTTTTTTGAAATATTGAAATTGAATCAATTTTAATTTGATTTGAATAATTTGGGGAGATACTCAAGCGGCCAACGAGGGCAGACTGTAAATCTGCTGACCTAGTCTTCGCAGGTTCGAATCCTGCTCTCCCCACAAGAGCGTAAAAGTTGAAGTGGAATCTTCGCAGGTTCCCCCGAAACTTCGGGGCTGCTCTCCCCACTAGAGTTTTAAATGGGGTAAAACTTACTGAAGTTTTTCTCTATGTCAGGGTTGCTCATCCTGAGGTTGGTTGTGTTATAAACAACATATTTTAGTTCTTTTTGTATTGATTTGCGTCAAAAAAGTATGATATAAGCGGAAGTAGCTCAGTTGGTAGAGCGTCAGCCTTCCAAGCTGAATGTCGCCGGTTCGAACCCGGTCTTCCGCTCTATATTTTAGGTTGTAAATTGAATGTGAATTTTAAACCAAAACAGTTTAAATTCTAAAATTAAGGGTGAGAAGCCTGTGCTGAGCTTGTCGAAGTGAACCCGGTCTTCCGCTCTAATATTTACTTAAATGAATAGTTTATTTCATTTAGATAAGCTTTTTAAGCTTAAAAGATAAAATACTTTACGCCGGCGTAGCTCAGGGGTAGAGCGTTTCCTTGGTAAGGAAAAGGTCACGAGTTCAATTCTCGTCGTTGGCTCTACGTTTAAGAATTGAAATGATTAAATGTAAACACTAATATATAACTAAGATTAAATAATTTACTTATGGCAAAGGAAACTTTCGATCGCTCCAAACCCCACCTTAATATAGGTACACTTGGACACGTCGATCACGGTAAAACTACACTAACAGCTGCTATTACCAAGGTTATGGCAGATAAAGGTTATTCTGAAGCAAGTGCTTTTGATCAAATTGACAATGCTCCGGAAGAAAAAGAGCGTGGTATCACAATCAACTCTTCGCATGTTGAATACCAAACTGCTAACAGACACTATGCGCACGTTGACTGTCCAGGTCACGCCGATTATGTAAAGAACATGGTTACTGGTGCAGCTCAGATGGATGGTGCTATCCTTGTTGTTGCTGCTACTGATGGTCCTATGCCACAAACTCGTGAGCACATTCTATTAGGACGCCAGGTTGGTGTACCTCGTATTCTTGCGTTCTTAAACAAAGTTGACCTTGTTGATGATGAAGAATTATTAGAGCTTGTTGAAATGGAGGTTAGAGACCTCTTAAGTTTCTATGACTATGATGGTGACAATGCTCCGGTAATTGCTGGTTCTGCATTAGGTGCACTTGAAGGTGATGAAAAATGGGCAGCAAAAGTTGAAGAATTAATGGAAGCAGTTGATAACTGGATTGAATTACCTCAAAGAGAAGTTGACAAAGATTTCTTAATGCCGGTAGAAGATGTGTTCTCTATCACTGGTCGTGGTACTGTTGCAACTGGTAGAATTGAAACTGGTGTTGCCAATACAGGTGACCCTGTTGAAATCATTGGTATGGGTGCTGAAAAACTTAAGTCTACAATTACAGGTGTTGAAATGTTCCGTAAAATATTAGACAGAGGTGAGGCTGGTGATAACGTAGGTATCCTTTTAAGAGGTATTGAGAAAACTCAAATCTCAAGAGGTATGGTAATTGTTAAGCCTGGTTCGGTAACGCCTCACGCTAAATTCAAAGCTGAAGTTTATGTTTTGAAAAAAGAAGAAGGAGGTCGTCATACACCTTTCCATAATAACTACAGACCTCAGTTCTACGTAAGAACAACTGATGTTACAGGAACTATCACTCTTCCTGATGGAGTTGAAATGGTAATGCCTGGTGATAACTTAACAATCACAGTAGAGTTATTACAGCCAATCGCAATGAATGTAGGTCTTCAATTCGCTATTAGAGAAGGTGGACGTACAGTAGGTGCTGGTCAGGTTACTGAAATTTTAGATTAATTTCATATAAAATAATGAGTTGAGGTGATATCGGTTTATCCGCTATTGCCTCGACTTTTTAGCATAAGTCTTTATTTAAAGACTATTAAGTTCTCTTTTTTAGTTTTTGTTCTAATCATAATACAAATATTTGTAGAGCAAAACTAGAAATACGGGTTTAGCTCAGTTGGTAGAGCACTGGTCTCCAAAACCAGGTGTCGGGAGTTCGAGCCTCTCAACCCGTGCGAAGCTAAAGACTGAGGTCAGATCCTGAGATTATCGGGATACCCTGAATGAAGTCGAAGGTGGCCTCAAGGCGGAGTTTATTGTGAGCTTGTCGAAGGGTGCGTCGCAATCAATTTTATTGGGATTGATTGCTTAAGTCTAAGTTTATTTAGACGATTTGAACATTAGAAATGGATTTAAGGTTTTAAACCTTAGATCGAAATTATAAAAATATGTCAGGTATAATTAATTATATAAATGAATCTTATTATGAGCTTAAGAACCATGTTACATGGCCATCTTATGCTGATGCTCAAAGATTGATGGTGGTAGTTGCTGTCTTTTCAGTGATACTCGCACTTGCAGTTTATGGTGTAGATCAATTGTTTAGCAGTGTAATTGAGATTTATTTTAACTGGGTAAAATCTTAATCATGTCTGAATCTTCTCTAAAAAAGTGGTATGTCGTTAGATCTATAAGTGGATCCGAGAACAAAATTAAAGAGTATATTGAGAAAGAAATAGCTCATGAAGGTTTAGAGGATTATGTTGATCAGATTCTTGTGCCAAAAGAGAAAGTTGTTCAGATAAGAAATGGTAAAAAGATTCAAAAAGAGCGTGTCTATTTGCCTGGTTACATTGTAATTAATGCAAATTTAGAAGGTGAATTACCTCATATTATAAAGAATGTAAATGGTGTAATAGGTTTCTTAGGTGAAACTAAAGGTGGCGACCCCGTACCATTAAGAAAATCTGAAGTAAATAGATTATTAGGTAAAGTAGATGAGCTGACAACATCAAAAGAGCAGGTTGCTATACCATTCACAGTCGGAGAAAACATTAAGGTTATTGATGGTCCTTTCAATAGTTTTAATGGAACTATAGAAGAAGTAAACGAAGAAAAACGCAAGCTTAAAGTAATGGTGAAGATTTTTGGAAGAAAAACACCAGTCGAATTGAGCTTTATGCAAGTAGAAAAATTATAAATGTTACGTGATATTGATTGTTTTATTGCTTCCCTCTAAGACAATCCCATTAAAAACATAACTAAAATGGCAAAAGAAGTAAGTAAAATTGTAAAACTCCAGGTTAGAGGAGGTGCAGCAAATCCATCACCACCAGTAGGTCCTGCATTAGGTGCTGCCGGTGTAAATATCATGGAGTTCTGTAAGCAATTTAATGGTAGAACCCAGGATAAAGCTGGTAAGGTACTACCTGTAGAAATTACGGTTTACGCTGATAAATCATTTGATTTTATCATAAAAACACCTCCTGCAGCAGTACAAATACTTGAGGCTACAAAACAGAAGAAAGGTTCAGGAGAACCTAACAGAAAAAAAGTAGCTTCTATAACTTGGGACCAAATTAAAGTAATAGCAGAAGACAAAATGCAGGATTTAAATGCGTTTACCGTTGAATCTGCTATGAAGATGGTTGCAGGAACAGCGCGTTCTATGGGAGTTAATGTAAAAGGTAATGCACCTTTTTAAATTATTAAATTGATTATGGGACAAATAACGAAAAAACAAAAAGAAGCAAGAGCTAAAGTAGATAAAGATTCTCTTTACACGGTAGCTGAAGCCTCTAAACTTGTTAAAGAAATATCCAGTGCAAATTTTGATGAATCTGTAGATATCGCTATACGCTTAAACGTAGATCCTCGTAAGGCCAATCAAATGGTTAGAGGTGTGGTTACTTTACCTAATGGTACAGGTAAGCAAACTACTGTTTTGGCTTTGGTAACACCTGATAAAGCAGAAGAGGCAAAAGCAGCTGGTGCAGATTATGTAGGCCTTGATGAATATTTAGATAAGATCAAGGGCGGATGGACAGATGTTGACGTCATAGTCACTATGCCGAGTGTCATGGGTAAATTGGGACCTTTAGGTAGAATTTTAGGACCAAGAGGCTTAATGCCAAACCCTAAGACAGGAACTGTTACAATGGACGTGGCAAAAGCCGTTTCCGATGTAAAAGGAGGTAAAATAGATTTCAAAGTTGACAAGACAGGAATCGTACATGCATTAATAGGAAAAACGTCTTTCGAACCGGAGAAAATTGCTGGTAATGCCAGAGAGATACTTTCAACTGTGGTTAAATTAAAGCCTCAGACTGTTAAAGGTGTGTACATCAAGAGTATTCACATGTCTTCTACGATGTCTCCAAGTGTGGCAATAGATACTAAACGTTTTACAGAACAATAACTTTAATTATGACAAGAGAAGAAAAATCAATAGTAATTAAAGAGTTAACCGATAAATTAGCTGAAACATCCAGCATCTATTTCACAGATATATCTGGTTTAGACGCTCAGAATACTACTAAATTAAGAAGAGCTTGTTTCAAAGCTAACGTCAAGTTACTCGTAGTAAAGAATACTTTAATGGCAAAAGCCATGAGTAGTTCCGATAAAGATTTTGGCGATTTAGACCAAACCCTTGTTGGAAATACATCGGTAATGTTTTCTGAAACAGGAAACGCCCCGGCAAAAGTCATTAAGGATTTTAGAAAGAAGAATGAGAAGCCTATTTTAAAAGGCGCATTCGTAGACGAAGCTATATATTTAGGTGATGATTATCTGGAAACACTTGTGAATATCAAGTCGAAAGAAGAAGTCATTGGCGATATTATAGGTCTACTTCAATCTCCTGCTAAAAATGTTGTATCTGCACTTAAATCTGGTGGAGGTAAACTTGCAGGAATTTTAAAAACCCTATCTGAAAAAGAGGGTTAATATTAGCACTAATTAAACAATAATAAATACAATTAAAACGATAGAAAATGGCAGAATTAAAAGATTTCGCAGAACAATTAGTTAACTTAACTGTAAAAGAAGTTAATGAATTAGCTGATATTCTTAAAGAAGAATACGGCATTGAGCCTGCTGCTGCAGCTGTTGCTGTTGCTGGTGGTGCTGCTGCTGGTGGTGAAGAAGCAGAAGAGCAAACAGAATTTGATGTAATTCTTAAAGCTCCGGGTGGTTCTAAATTGGCAGTAGTTAAACTTGTTAAGGAATTAACAGGTCAAGGTCTTAAAGATGCAAAAGCTTTAGTTGATGGTGCTCCGGCTCCAATCAAAGAAGGTGTATCTAAGGACGAAGCTGAATCTCTAAAATCACAATTAGAAGAAGCAGGCGCTGAGGTTGAGCTTAAGTAATCTCAACTATTTGATATTTAAAGGTTTAGACCGTAAGGCGTTTTGCTTTATTGGTCTAAACCGTTTTGCGTTTACATACGCAAGTGTTTTCACAAAATTTATAACACAAGCTTTTTAGCATAAAATCCATTCGTAGAAGATGTCAGTAACCCAAAATCAACGTATCAGTTTCTCATCGGTTTCCAATAAACCTGATTATCCAGATTTTTTGGACATTCAAGTAAAGTCTTTCAAAGATTTTTTTCAACTTGAAACTAAACCCGAAGAGCGTTCTGATGAAGGTCTCTTTAACACGTTTATGGAAAACTTTCCCATAACCGATACGAGAAACCAGTTTGTATTAGAATTTTTAGATTATTTTATAGATCCTCCGAGATATTCCATTCAGGAATGTATAGAAAGAGGTCTTACTTATTGTGTTCCTCTAAAAGCAAGACTTAAATTGTATTGTACAGATCCTGAACATGAAGATTTTGAAACTATTGTGCAGGATGTATATTTAGGAACTATACCTTACATGACACCAAGTGGAACTTTCATCATTAATGGTGCCGAACGTGTTGTTGTATCACAATTGCACCGTTCACCAGGTGTCTTCTTTGGCCAGTCTTTCCATGCTAACGGTACTAAGCTATACTCAGCCAGAGTTATTCCCTTTAAAGGATCATGGATAGAATTTGCAACAGACATCAATTCTGTGATGTATGCTTATATTGACAGAAAAAAGAAATTACCTGTTACAACGCTTTTCCGTGCTATTGGTTTTGAAAGAGATAAAGATATACTTGAAATATTTGACTTAGCAGAGGAAATTAAGGTTTCTAAGAGTGGACTTAAAAAAGTTTTAGGCAGAAAATTAGCCGCTCGTGTATTGAATACATGGTATGAGGACTTTGTTGATGAGGATACAGGAGAAGTTGTTTCTATAGAAAGAAACGAAATTGTTTTGGATCGTGATACAATCCTTGAAAAGGATAATATCGAAGAAATACTTGAAACAGGTTCAAAAACAATATTATTACACAAAGAAGATAGCAGTAATTCTGATTATGCTATAATTTATAATACATTACAAAAAGATCCAACCAACTCAGAAAAAGAAGCGGTTGAACATATATACAGACAATTACGTAATGCCGAGCCGCCAGACGAGGAAACAGCTAGAGGTATAATAGACAAGCTATTCTTTAGTGATCAAAGGTATAACCTTGGTGAGGTTGGCCGTTACAGAATGAATAAAAAACTTGGCCTTGATATTGCTGAAGATAAAAGGGTATTAACCAAAGATGACATTATTACCATCATTAAATATCTTATAGAATTGGTAAATTCTAAAGCAGAGGTTGATGATATTGATCACTTGTCTAACCGTCGTGTCAGAACAGTTGGAGAACAACTGTCACAGCAATTTGGAATCGGTTTGGCAAGAATGGCAAGAACTATAAGAGAGCGAATGAATGTGAGAGACAATGAGGTATTTACCCCGATTGATCTTATTAATGCCAAAACTTTGTCTTCTGTAATAAATTCATTTTTTGGAACCAATCAATTGTCTCAGTTCATGGACCAGACAAATCCTATTGCAGAATTAACGAACAAAAGACGTTTATCTGCTCTTGGACCTGGTGGTCTTTCAAGAGAAAGAGCAGGTTTTGAGGTTCGTGACGTTCACTTTACGCATTATGGTAGATTGTGTCCAATTGAAACACCTGAAGGTCCAAACATTGGATTGATTTCTTCTATGTCTGTTTTTGGTAAGATAAATTCTTTAGGATTTATTGAAACCCCTTACAGAAAGGTTGAAAACGGTGTTATTGACTTTAAAAACGATCCAATTTATCTGTCTGCTGAAGAAGAGGAAGAAAAATTGATCGCTCAGGCCAATATACCAATTGACGATAGTGGTAAAATACTTTCAGATAAGGTAATTGCCAGAAAAGAAGGAGACTTTCCGGTTGTAGATCCTAAGGAAGTTGACTATATAGACGTAGCTCCAAACCAAATATCTTCCATTTCTGCATCGCTTATCCCATTCCTGGAGCATGATGATGCAAACCGTGCTTTGATGGGCTCAAACATGATGCGTCAGGCCGTACCGCTATTAAGAGTTGATTCTCCTATAGTAGGAACAGGTTTGGAAAGACAGGTAGCCAAAGATTCAAGAGTATTGATAAATGCTGAAGGAGAAGGCGTTGTAGAATATGTAGATGCGCAAAAGATCACGATCAAATACGACAGAACTGATGAAGAGCGCATGGTTAGCTTCGATTCAGATTCAAAAACATACGATCTTATCAAGTTCAGAAAGACAAACCAGGGAACCAGCATTAACCTGAAACCTATCGTGAGTGTAGGAGACAGAGTTACTGAAGGACAGGTTTTATGCCAGGGTTATGCCACTGAAGCTGGTGAATTAGCATTAGGTCGAAACATGAAAGTTGCTTTCATGCCTTGGAAAGGTTATAACTTTGAGGATGCGATCGTAATTTCTGAAAAAGTGGTCAGAGATGATATTCTCACTTCAATCCATATTGATGAATATTCTCTTGAGGTAAGAGATACAAAACTTGGTAATGAGGAATTAACGGCTGATATACCTAACGTTTCAGAAGATGCTACAAAAGATCTTGATGAAAATGGTATGATCAGAGTTGGTGCTGAAATAAAACCGGGTGACATTTTGATTGGTAAGATCACCCCTAAGGGAGAAAGCGATCCAACACCTGAAGAAAAACTCTTAAGAGCTATCTTTGGTGATAAAGCTGGTGATGTGAAAGATGCATCCTTAAAGGCTTCGCCGTCATTAAGAGGTGTTGTAATTGACAAAAAACTTTTTGCACGCGCGATTAAAGACAAAAGAAAACGTGCTAAAGATAAGGAAGAGATCAATCAGCTTGAAGCAAAATACCACGTAAAGTTTGAAGAGCTTAGAAATATCTTAATCGATAAGCTTTTTGCTATAGTCAATGGTAAAACTGCTCAGGGTGTACAAAATGATCTGGGAGAAGATGTTCTTCCTAAGGGTAAAAAGTATACTTTGAAAATGTTGAATTCTGTTGAAGATTTTACACATTTAACCAAAGGAACTTGGACAACAGATGATCATTTAAACAGTCTCATTGCTGATTTACTTCATAACTATAAAATTAAAAAGAACGACCTTCAGGGTAACCTGAGACGTGAGAAATTTACAATTTCGGTTGGTGATGAATTGCCGTCTGGTATACTTAAGCTTGCTAAGATTTATGTCGCTAAAAAACGTAAATTGAAAGTTGGTGATAAAATGGCAGGACGTCACGGTAATAAAGGTATTGTAGCCAGAATCGTGAGAGAAGAAGATATGCCATTCTTAGATGACGGGACTCCGGTTGATATCGTACTTAATCCACTTGGTGTACCTTCCCGTATGAACATTGGTCAGATTTATGAAACTGTTCTTGGATGGGCAGGTCAAAAGCTTGGTCAAAAATATGCAACACCAATTTTTGATGGAGCTACGATAGACCAGATAAATGAATTGACCGACAAAGCTGGTATTCCTAGATTTGGCCATACTTATCTTTATGATGGTGGTACAGGTGAGAGATTCGATCAGCCTGCAACAGTAGGTGTGATCTACATGTTGAAACTTGGTCACATGATTGAAGACAAGATGCACTCAAGATCTATAGGTCCATATTCATTAATTACGCAACAACCCCTTGGTGGTAAAGCCCAGTTCGGTGGACAGCGTTTTGGTGAGATGGAAGTTTGGGCACTTGAAGCTTATGGCGCATCAAGCACACTAAGAGAAATTCTTACAGTAAAATCTGATGATGTTATCGGTAGAGCCAAAACTTACGAAGCAATCGTAAAAGGTGAGCCAATGCCAGAACCAGGTTTACCGGAATCATTTAATGTTTTAATGCATGAACTTAAAGGTCTTGGATTAGATATTAAATTGGAAGAGTAAATGTTGAAAGACATTAAATTTTTATAAAACAATTCTTTTTAAACTTGTATGATGACAAGATATAACGATAATAAAACTCAAGTGAAATTTAATAAAATTTCAATTGGCTTAGCTTCTCCTGAAAAGATTCTTGCAGAATCCAGAGGCGAGGTGTTGAAGCCAGAAACTATCAACTACAGAACTCATAAACCAGAACGAGACGGTCTGTTTTGTGAGCGTATATTTGGTCCGGTAAAGGATTACGAGTGTGCCTGTGGTAAGTATAAAAGAATTCGCTACAAAGGCATTGTTTGTGACCGTTGTGGTGTAGAAGTAACAGAAAAGAAAGTTAGAAGAGATCGCGTAGGTCATATAAATCTTGTTGTACCGGTTGCTCACATTTGGTATTTTAGATCTTTACCTAACAAGTTGGGTTACCTGTTAGGTATACCATCTAAGAAGCTTGATATGATTATATATTATGAAAGATATGTAGTTATTCAGCCTGGCGAAGCAAAAAATGAAGATGGAGAGGCTTTAAATAAAATGGACTTCCTAACTGAAGAAGAATACCTTAACATATTGGATGCTCTCCCACAGGAAAATCAATATTTAGATGACGAAGACCCAAATAAGTTTATTGCAAAGATGGGTGCTGAATGTCTTATTGAAATTCTAAAGAGGATTGATCTTGATGAGTTGTCATACGATCTTAGACATAAGGCAAATCACGAAACTTCTAAACAAAGAAAAACTGAGGCTTTAAAAAGACTTCAGGTTGTTGAAGCATTAAGAGATTCAAAAAATAACCGTAATAATAATCCGGAATGGATGATCATGAAGGTTATTCCGGTTATTCCACCAGAGCTGAGACCATTGGTGCCTCTTGATGGAGGTCGTTTTGCGACATCAGATCTTAATGATCTATACAGAAGGGTCATTATAAGAAACAATCGTCTTAAGAGGCTTATGGAAATCAAAGCGCCTGAGGTGATTTTGAGAAATGAAAAACGTATGCTGCAAGAGTCCGTGGACTCGTTGTTTGACAACACAAGAAAATCTTCAGCTGTTAAAACAGATTCAAACAGACCTTTAAAGTCATTATCTGACTCATTAAAAGGTAAGCAGGGGCGTTTTAGACAAAACCTTCTTGGTAAACGTGTGGATTATTCGGCAAGATCTGTAATTGTTGTTGGTCCGGAACTCAAAATGTTTGAGTGCGGTTTACCAAAAGACATGGCAGCAGAGTTATACAAGCCTTTTATCATTAGAAAATTAATTGAGAGAGGTGTTGTTAAGACCGTTAAATCTGCAAAGAAGATTATAGATAAGAAAGAGCCGATTGTATGGGATATCCTGGAAAATGTATTGAAAGGACATCCTGTATTACTTAACCGTGCGCCTACACTACACAGATTAGGTATTCAGGCCTTCCAGCCTAAATTGATTGAAGGTAAAGCAATACAGTTACATCCATTAGCATGTACAGCTTTTAATGCTGACTTTGATGGTGACCAGATGGCAGTGCACTTGCCGTTAGGCCCTGAGGCTATTCTTGAAGCACAGCTATTAATGCTGGCTTCTCATAATATCCTTAACCCGGCTAATGGTTCACCAATCACAGTGCCTTCACAGGATATGGTTCTTGGTTTATACTACATGACCAAGGAGCGTAAATCGACCAAAGATTATAAGGTTAAAGGCGAAGGTCTTACATTCTACGCCTATGAAGAGGTAAATATAGCCCTTAACGAAGGCAAAGTAGAACTGAACTCTCCAATAAAATTAAGAGTCAAAGATAAAGACCCTAACTCGGAACGTACACATAAAATTATCGAAACTACAGTAGGTCGAGCTATTTTCAATGTTCACCTGCCGGAACAGGTAGATTATGTAAATCAGGTCTTAACCAAAAAGGCACTGAGAAATGTGATTGGAGAAGTTGTAGATAAAACAAGCGTGCCTGAAACTGCAGAATTCCTGGACAAAATAAAAAGTTTAGGTTACAACTACGCATTCAAAGGTGGATTGTCATTCTCGTTAGGTGATATTATTATTCCTGATGAAAAACAACAGCTTATTGATGAGGCTAACGCTCAGGTAGATACTATTGTGAGCAACTATAACATGGGTCTTATTACAAACAATGAAAGATATAATCAGGTTATCGATATCTGGACCGCTACAAATGCAAACCTTACTGAACTCGCAATGAAACGAATTACTGAAGATAAGCAAGGCTTTAATTCGGTATATATGATGCTGGATTCAGGTGCACGGGGTTCTAAGGAGCAGATTCGTCAGTTGACCGGGATGCGTGGATTGATGGCAAAACCTAAAAAATCGACATCAGGCGGAGGTGAGATTATTGAAAACCCGATTTTATCTAACTTTAAAGAAGGACTTTCAATTTTAGAATATTTCATCTCTACTCACGGTGCACGTAAGGGTCTTGCAGATACGGCTCTAAAAACTGCCGATGCAGGTTACTTAACACGTAGACTTGTTGATGTTTCTCAGGATGTCATAGTAAGAGAAGATGACTGTGGTACCTTGAGAGGTATTGAAGTATCAGCGCTTAAGAAAAATGATGAAGTCGTAGAAACTTTAGCCGAAAGAATAATAGGCAGATGTGCATTGAATGATGTAATCGATCCAATAACACAGGAGATGATCGTTGAAGCCGGTGAGGAAATATCCAAAGATAAAGCACATCAAATAGAAGAATCTGCATTGAATAGTGTTGAGGTTCGATCGCCTTTGACATGTGAATCCAAAAAAGGTATTTGTGTCAAATGTTATGGTAGAAACCTCTCAACCGGTAAGACGGTTCAAAAGGGAGAAGCTGTAGGTGTTATTGCAGCCCAATCTATTGGTGAGCCTGGTACGCAGTTAACTTTAAGAACGTTCCACGTTGGTGGTGTTGCAGGAAACATTTCTGAGGACAACAAACTTGAAGCTAACTTCGACGGAAAAGCTGAAATAGAAGATCTGAAAACTGTAAGCTCTACCGATAATGAAGGTAAAGATGTGGAAATTGTTATATCAAGAACTTCAGAATTGAAGATAATTGACAAGAAGTCAGGAATCGTTCTTTCTACAAACGTAATACCTTACGGTTCTCAATTATTTATCAAGCCGGGAGATACAGTTAAAAAAGGTGACATTATCTGTAAATGGGATCCATTTAACGGTGTGATCATCTCTGAATTTGCTGGTGAAGTCAAGTTTGAAAACATTGAGCAAGGTGTGACTTATCAGGTTGAAACTGACGAACAAACAGGTTTCCAGGAAAAGGTAATTACTGAGTCCAAGAACAAGAGAAAAATACCAACACTTCATATTTTAAATAAAAAAGGCGAAAACATGAGGTCTTACAACCTTCCTGTTGGCGCCCACATTATCGTAAATGATGAGGAGAAAATTAAAGAAGGTAAGATTCTTGTTAAGATACCTCGTAGTTCTTCAAAAGCCGGTGATATCACTGGTGGTCTGCCTAGATTGACCGAATTGTTTGAAGCGAGAAATCCATCTAATCCTGCTGTTGTTAGTGAGATTGATGGTGTAGTATCCTTCGGTAAGATTAAACGTGGTAATCGTGAGATTATCATTGAGTCTAAGCTTGGTGAACAAAAGAAATATTTGGTGAAACTATCCAATCAGATCTTGGTTCAGGAAAATGACTATGTTCGTGCAGGTATGCCACTTTCTGATGGTTCTGTAACTCCAAATGATATTTTGAATATTAAAGGCCCGAGCGCTGTACAACAGTATCTTGTGAATGAAGTTCAGGAAGTCTATAGATTACAGGGTGTTCAGATCAACGACAAGCATTTTGAAGTTGTTGTGAGACAAATGATGCAAAAAGTCAAGATCAAAGATCCGGGAGATACGAACTTCTTAGAAAACCAGCTTGTTCACAAACAGGACTTCATTGAAGAAAATGATAACATATTTGGTAAGAAAGTAGTCGAAGACCCGGGAGATAGTGAAAACTTAAAAGCAGGGCAGATAGTTACTCTACGTCAGCTTAGGGATGAAAACTCTATACTGAAGCGAGAAGACAAAAACGTTGTTGTAGCCAGAGATGCTGATTCAGCAACAGCCATGCCAATACTTCAGGGTATAACCCGAGCTTCACTACAGACCAAATCATTTATTTCCGCTGCATCCTTCCAGGAAACAACAAAAGTACTTAATGAAGCGGCTGTAAGCGGTAAAGTAGATTATTTGGAAGGTCTTAAGGAGAATGTAATTGTAGGTCATAAAATACCTGCTGGTACAGGTCTGAGAGAATTTGATGACATCATTGTTGGTTCTGAGGAAGAATTAGAAAACATGATGAAACCTGAAGATCTAAGACCGAATGTGAGTGTAAACCTAAATTAGTATAAGTAATATGTCAGACGATAAAGCCAAAAAAAATCAATTGAACATTCAGTTGGATGAAGATATAGCCAATGGAACTTACAGCAATCTGGTTATTATAAATCACTCAGCAACCGAGTTTGTACTTGATTTTGTAAGTGTTATGCCTGGAGTGCCAAAGTCTAAAGTTAAATCCAGAATGATTTTGGCGCCTCAACATGCCAAACGCTTGTTGAAAGCTTTGTCGGAAAACATAAAGCGATACGAAAGTTCACATGGAAGTATTAAGGATGATCAGAAGCAACAAAATATTCCATTAAATTTTGGACCAACTGGTCAGGCTTAAGTATTCCGATAATTTAAATAAAAAACCCAGCTTAACGCTGGGTTTTTTGTTATTATTTTAATTGTTTTCAGGAGGTTTTAATTGCTTTTAATTCTACCTTTAATTTTATTTCATCATCAATAAATCTTTCCTTTAAGTCATCAAAAACAGATTTTGACATGAACTCAATACCCCATTTCGTTCTGTCAATTTCAAACTCTTCTGTTATAAATTTTAGAGTTTTATTCTGATCGTCAAACTTTATTTCAGAGTTAAACTCTACTGGATTACTAATGCCTTTTATGATCATTTCACCATAAATTCTATAACCTTTCTGGTTTTGAGTTATGGATTTTAAAACAAACTGTGATTCAGGATATTTTTCGACATTGAAAAAGTGATCTTCTTTACCTTCAATCTTTCCTTTTAAGTGATTTTCAAGGTCCTTCTTTTCTTCCCCTTCCAAGTCCAGGACATTTATTGAGGTCATGTCTGCAGTGAATTTAGCAGCTTTCATTTCACCAGCATTGAACTTCATTTCACCATCTTTTATTTTTATTTCGCCATAGTGTGTGCCTGCTGGTTTTGAGCCTTTCCAAATCACTTTTGAAGCATTATTATCTATTTTATAAACACCTGCTGTTTTAGATATTTCAGTAGCCGTTTCTTCAATTGGTGCTTTTTCCTCCTGTATTACAGTTTCACTTTTCTCTTTTTCATTTTTACATGACATCAAAAGAAATATAAATAGCAAAAGCGGTAATTTTAAATTAAAAGTTTGCATAATTTATTTTTCTCACTAATTTATTAATAAATACCATATCCTATTATGAAGTTTTATAAATTTTAGGATACTGATAAATCAAATTAGGTAGACTAAATATAACTTATTAAAATGACAATTTGACACAAACTTAGATATGGCAGTCGATTTGTTACTTATATTTAAACTCTTATCAAAATGAAAAAAAGCGAAGATAAAATCAAAGATAAAGAAGATATAAAAACAGAAGAGCAGAACAAAAGTAAAAAGTCTAAATCTGATATTGCTTCAGAAAATGGTGAAGCATCAAAAGAGCAACAAGAAAATGTTGAAAAATCTGACGGTTCTGATAACAGCAACAACGAAAATGAAAATGCTGAAACAAAACAGGAATTAAGCAGAGAAGAGCAATTGGAGGAAGACGTAAAAGCACAGAAAGATAAATATTTAAGACTTTTTGCTGAATTTGAAAATTATAAAAGAAGAACAAGCAAAGAGAGGCTTGAATTATTCAAAACAGCGTCTCAGGATTTAATGCAAGTGATGTTGCCTGTTCTTGATGATTTTGACAGAGCCCTAAAGGAGATCAAAAAGTCTGAAGATGAAAGTCTGGTGCAAGGAGTAGAGTTGATCAGTAACAAATTAAGGGAAACATTAAAATCCAAAGGTCTTGAGCCAATGCTTGTAAGTCCCGGAGATACATTTGATGCGGACCTGCACGAAGCTGTGACACAAATACCGGCACCTGACAAATCTATGAAAGGCAAAATTGTAGACGTGGTTGAAAAGGGATATACACTGGGAAAAAAAATAATTAGATTTCCAAAAGTGGTGACAGGAAAATAAATAAAGTCAGGATAAAACTGAGAAAAAACTAATTACATGAAGGAAGATTATTACGATATACTGGGAATTGATAAAAGTGCTTCAGCAGCCGAAATTAAAAAGGCTTACAGAAAACTTGCAATCAAATACCATCCAGACAAAAACCCTGACGACCCAAAAGCTGAGGAGATGTTCAAAAAAGCAGCCGAAGCTTATGAGGTATTGAGTAATCCTGACAAAAAAGCCAAGTACGACCAGTTTGGTCATTCCGCATTTGATGGCAGTGGCGGCTTTGGCGGTGGCGGTATGAATATGGACGATATATTCAGCCAATTCGGTGATATTTTTGGTTCCGCTTTTGGAGGCGGAGGTGGTGGCTTTTCCGGTTTTGGTGGCTTTGGTGGTTCTGGTCGCGGACAATCCAGAGGAAGTAACCTTAGAATAAGAGTAAATCTTAATCTTGAAGATGTTGCCAACGGTGTTGAAAAGAAGATAAAGGTCAAAAGAAAGAAGAGGGCAAAGGATACTACTTATAAGACCTGTAGTACTTGTGGTGGTTCCGGACAGGTGACCAGAGTAACTAATACAATTTTGGGCAGGATGCAGACAGCCTCGCCTTGTGGTGCTTGTCAGGGAACAGGACAGGTAATCGACAATAAAGGTTCAGGGACCGATGCTCACGGACTCAAAACAGAAGAAGAATTAGTTTCAATAAAGATTCCTGCCGGTGTTGAAGATGGCATGCAATTAAAGGTTTCCGGTAAGGGTAATGAATCACCAGGAAGTGGAATAGCCGGTGATCTTATTGTGCTTATTCAGGTTGAAGAACATGAACACCTTAAACGCGATGGTGAAAATCTTCATTATGATCTTTACATCAGTTACCCTGAAGCTGCTCTTGGTACCTCTAAAGAGATCCAAACGGTTAAAGGAAAAGTTAGAATTAAAATTGAACCTGGTATTCAAAGTGGAAAAATTTTGAGACTTAAGTCAAAAGGTCTGCCCAATTTGAACAGATACAATACAGGAGATTTACTGGTACATGTTAATGTATGGACTCCTCAGACTCTAAATAGGGAACAGCAGCAATTTTTTGAAAATCAATTGAATGATGATAATTTTGAACCAAATCCAAATAAGTCCGACAAATCATTTTTTGAAAAAGTGAAAGATATGTTTTCTTAATACTTCGTATTAACATATATTTATGTATCTTTACACATCACTTAATGTGATGTTTTTTTCTTTTTCATAGCAATTTTTCCCATCCTTTATCTTAAAGGATGGGTTTTCTTTTTTTGATGAAAATGGGAATATGTCAACAGGCTATCTGTTAATTTAATTTAATCATTTACAGAATATAAATCTAATTCGATTAGATTTGATAAAGAATATCAAAATATACAAAATGTCAAAATTACTAATCGTAGAAGATGAAGCGGCCATAAGAAGAGTACTCGTAAAAATTTTAAAAGAAGACGATTCCAAATATGAAATTGAAGAAGCTGAAAATGGCCTGGAAGCTTTGGATAAGATTAAATCCCAGGATTACGATTTGGTGTTGTGCGATATTAAGATGCCCAAAATGGACGGTGTTGAAGTATTAGAGCATGCTGTCAAGTTAAAACCTGACATGCCCATCGTAATGATTTCAGGTCATGGAGATCTTGAGACTGCTGTTGAGACCATGAGAAAGGGAGCATTTGATTATATTTCCAAGCCACCTGATCTTAACCGGCTTTTACAAACTGTAAGAATAGGATTAAACCACAATAAGCTTACTACAGAAAATAAAACCCTCAAAAAGAAAGTCAGCAAAAAATATGAGATGATTGGAGAATCTTCAGAAATGCATGAGATCAAGTCTATGATAGAGAAGATAGCACCGACAGACGCGAGGGTTTTGATAACAGGTGGAAATGGTACAGGTAAAGAACTGGTTGCACATTGGATTCATGAAAAAAGTAACAGGTCAAAATCGCCAATGGTTGAGGTGAACTGCGCTGCCATTCCATCAGAGTTGATTGAAAGTGAGTTGTTTGGTCACCTTAAAGGTGCATTTACCTCCGCAAATAAAAGCAGAGCAGGTAAATTTGAAGCTGCAAACGGCGGAACTTTGTTTTTGGATGAAATAGGAGATATGAGTCTTTCTGCTCAGGCGAAAGTCCTTAGAGCTTTGCAGGAAAACAAAGTTCAAAGGGTTGGCAGTGATAAAGACATTAAGGTAGACGTAAGGGTCGTGGCCGCAACCAATAAAGATCTCAAAAAAGAGATAGAAGAGAAACGATTCAGGGAAGATTTATATCACAGACTTGCCGTAATTCTTATAAATGTGCCATCTCTTAATGAAAGGCGGAATGACATTCCACTTTTAGTAAACTATTTTTTAAAAAATATAGCTTCAGAACAAGGCGTTTCACCTAAAACCATAGAAGATGATGCTTTAGAGGTTCTTAAGCAATACGATTGGACAGGAAATATCAGAGAGCTCAGGAATGTAGTTGAGCGATTGTTTATCCTTGCAGGAGATCATATTACGGCAGATGATGTAAAATTATTTGCTCAAAAATCATGAGGTTTTTGGGGTATACTTCATGAAGTACATCGTATCACCGCTTGGGTGTTGCCATTCATTAAAGCATTCAAAGCCATAACGTCTGTACGCGATGTATACACGCTTTATCCTTGTTTCTGCATAAATAGGTAGTCCTGTTTCAAGAGATTTAGCAATAATCTGATCTTTCATTTTATATGCAGTGCGCTTATCATCTACATCCCGACCTTCAGGCATAATTCCCCAGAACCAACAATAGAGGTGTTTTTCGTTCTTTGGACGTTGGTTTTTTACATATCCTTGTGTTTTCAGCGCCTTCAGTCCTTTTGTTATCCCGGTAACATTCAGCGCTAATTTTAGATCTGCTACGATTTCATTCCAAAAGGAGGTCTTATTGTCTCCTTCTTCAAATAAAATAGCTATACCATTATAATCGTCACTCACCATAAGTGCATTTCGGGATATGGCTTTATCTATCATATGTTCTGCCAGATATCTGAATCGTCTTTCCTTATGCTTATCATCTTTAATGATTTCCATAGATGACGGAACCTCCTGCAGCAGTGCAGACATGTTTGATACGAGCTTTTCTTTGTCTAGTTTCAATGAAATATTTTTTTTTCAAAAGTAATTATAATAGTTCTTATAGAATGAGAGAATAGTAAAAAAGCCATTTCTGAAATCTCACATAAATCTTATTTATAAAGACTTAATCAGTTATATAGTTTAAATTTGTAACTTTAAATCAAAATAGAAAGTAATGCCAAGTTTACGTTATTTCTCAATTTTAGGTTTCATGCTTGTGATGGCCTGTGACAGTAAAAAACAAGTCGTGGAAAATGAAGTAAATCAGGAGCAAACTGAGGTTGTGAATACTAACACAGACCTGGCAATTGCAGGTTCTGTAAATTTTGCAGATGAAGAAAGCTTAAGTATTTATTCCGCAATCTTAAAGAATGTTATAGGTGATAAAGCTGGTGCTTATATTGGTTTTAAGATGGATAAACTGGCCTCTGAATTTGAAAGTCGGTTGTCATACACGGAGTTATTGAGAGCCGGAGAAGGTTTGATTCTTGAATTTAATAATTCAAGTGTTCTATATTTTGATTCCGGTAAAACGGGTATAAATGACTCCTCTAAACAAACCCTTGACGAGATAATAGATATTCTTAAAAGTTACCCTAAAATAAATTTAATTATAGAAACCCATACAGACAGCTCAGGCGACGAAGCTGTTAATATGAAAATGACTTTGGAGCGTGCAAATGCCATTGAAAAATATTTAGTTGAAAACGGTATTGATAAAGACCGATTGAAAGCTAAAGCCTTTGGAGAGTCTCAACCTCGTTTCCGGAATGATACAGAGGATAACAGAAAAAAGAACAGAAGAGTAGAATTTGGTTTTTACGCTTCTGAAACCTTAAAAGAGGAGGCAAGAAACGTGACAGAGAGCAATAACTAATCCTTCTTATTATCCGGTACAGGGTCATAACCAGAGCTTCCCCAAGGATGGCATTTGGAAATACGAATTACACTCAGGTAAAAGCCATAAAATAAGCCATGTTTTTTAAAAGCTTCAAACGCATATGAGGAGCAAGTCGGTTGAAAGCGACAGGTTGCAGGCTTTAATGGTGATATAACATACTGATAAAACCTTATAATGACCAAAAATGGGAATATTAATATTTGTTTTAAAACTTTCAATGGACTAAGCGATGATATCGTAAGTTGTACCTTCTGAAGTATCTTTTAATTGGATATTCATTGCCTTTAACTGATCTCTTATCTTATCACTTTGAGCAAAGTCCTTATTAGCTCTGGCTTCATTCCTTAATTCAATCAATAGCTGGATCAGTTCATCCTGAACTTCGTTGTTATTTGAATCACTTTCAAAGTGCTCAAGTCCTAGAACGTCAAAGCACATGGCATTCATCGTTGCTTTTAACACAGAGATGTCGTTTGCGGTCAGTTTTATTTTATGGTGTTTACAGGCGTTGATGTGCTTTACAGCTTCAAAGAGTTGAGCTATAAGCACTGGAGAATTAAAATCATCATTCATGGCATCATAGCAAGACTGTTTCCATGAATTTATATCAATGTCAGATGAATTAGAAGTTGAAAGCGTATCTAAATATTCAATAGCCTGCATCAGTCTGTCAAATCCTTTTTCAGCTGCCAGTAATGCTTCATCAGAAAAATCTAAAACGCTTCTGTAATTGGCCTGGAGCATAAAAAAACGTACAACAGAGGGATGAAATCCTTTTGATAATTTATCACTGTTACCGCTAAAGAGCTCTTCCGGCAAAATATTGTTACCGGTGCTTTTTGCCATTTTCTTACCATTCAAGGTCAACATATTAGCATGCATCCAGTAGCGTACAGGATTTTTTCCATTTGCAGCAGTACCCTGGGCAATTTCACATTCATGATGTGGAAATTTAAGATCCATGCCACCGCCGTGGATATCAAACTCTTCCCCAAGGTATTTTGAGCTCATGACAGTACACTCAAGATGCCAGCCAGGAAAACCTGTTCCCCAAGGTGAAGGCCATCGCATGATGTGTTGAGGTTCGGCTTTTTTCCATAAGGCAAAATCCTGAGGATTTTTTTTGTGGGATTGACCTGCAAGTTCGCGAGTGTTGGCAATCAGGTCTTCAAGTTTCCTTTTACTTAAAATACCGTAGTGCTCATTCTCGTTATATTTTAAAACATCAAAATACACGTTGCCGTTCGATTCATAAGCTAAGCCTTTATCGATTATTTTTTTGATGGTTTCAATCTGCTCTACTATATGACCGGTAGCCGTCGGTTCAATACTTGGAGGAATATTATTGAATTTTTGAAGGGTGTTGTGAAAATCAACGGTGTACATTTGTACAACTTCCATTGGTTCAAGTTCTTCGAGTCTTGCTTTTTTTGCTATTCTGTCTTCTCCTTCTTCTGCATCATTTTCAAGATGACCGGCGTCTGTTATATTTCTGACGTATCGAACTTTATAACCCAGATGTTTAAGGTATCTAAAAACAAGATCAAAAGAAATAAATGTTCTGCAATTACCCAGGTGGACTTTGTTGTAAACGGTTGGTCCGCATACGTACATGCCTACGTGACCTTTTGTTATCGGCTTAAAGGTTTCTTTTTCACCGGTTAGAGAGTTGTAAATTTTTAGATCTTGGTTTTCGTATAAAGCCATCAGGTTTTGCAGGTTTTGATTAGTTTATATGTTTAAAATGATGTATCTAATTTTATATAATCTAAGAATTCCTTTTTCACATTTTCATTTTTGAATTGACCACCAAACTCAGAAGTTACAGTGCTGCTTTCAATATCCCTGATACCCCTTGAATTCACACAAAGGTGTTTAGCATCTATAACACAGGCCACGTCTTTTGTATTTAATGCTTTTTGTAGCTCTTTTACAATCTGCATGGTCATTCTTTCCTGAACCTGTGGTCTTTTGGCGAAGTGATCTACGATTCTGTTCATCTTTGACAGACCTATAACACGACCGGAAGAAATATAGGCCACATGGGCTCTGCCCACGATTGGAAGCAAGTGGTGCTCACAGGTCGAATAAACCGTTATGTTTTTCTCAACCAACATTTCACCGTATTTGTACTTATTTTCAAAAGTTGACATCTTCGGCTTTTTCTTATCGTCTAAACCTCCAAAAATTTCATTTACATACATTTTAGCAACTCTCAATGGTGTACCACTCAGGCTATCGTCATTAAGATCCAGGCCAAGTGTTTGCATAATGCCTTTCACGTGATCCTGTATCTTTTCAATTTTTGCCTCATTACTTATATCAAAAGCATCTTTTCTTAATGGCGTGTCAGCTGAAGTACCGATGTGGTCTTCTCCAATAGCTTCAATTTCAGAAAGTTTTTCTTCTATACTCATAGTCTTGAAATAAGTTGCAAAGATAACGGATTTAACACGTTTAATAACTTAAAGAAATCAAAAGTTATAAGGTATTTAAATCCGGTTAAGCTCAATGACTAGTCGATTGTCGCAAATGTGTCAAGGTATTATAGTTAAAGCTCCTCTTTTCTGTAATCTTTGAACTTCTATGTGTTTACGTTTACTGAAAGGATTTAAATACAGAGTCTGAACAATTTGTAGAATCGATTAAAATTTATAGTTTACAAGTATTGATTATTTTTCACCGGATAAAATTTTCTAATAGGTTTTAAGCTATGCTTTTGAAACACTAGAATATGAATAATAATATAATTTTTCCCTATTTAAAAAAAACGATTTTATATTGAACCTAAGATTTTAATGATCTTTAGGAAGTATATATTCTATCGTAAAATTAGCTCCTGCGGAAGTTGTGTTATTAGCAGCAATGATACGTCCACCGACAGAATGCATTAACTTTTGACATAGATACAAGCCCAAACCCATTGAGGGTTTGTCCGGATCATATGCTTTACGTTTTTTATTATCAATTTTAAATAGTAAGGGAATAACATCCTTGGGTATTCCTTCACCGGAATCTATGATTTGGATTTTCAATAAATCGTCTTTTATGGAAGATTCAATTGTTATGGTATCACTGTCTTTTGAGTGTTTGATAGCGTTATCAAGCAAATTAGTCAAAACACGATCCAATATCACCTTGGGAATTGTTACGATACGCTCCTTGACCTGAGTTGTTTTGATTTTTATGTTTTTTGCTCTGGACTCGTATTCTACATTTTTAATGGCTTCAATTATTATATCTCTAATGGAAATGTCTACAAGAGCATTTTTTCTGGACTGAAGATTTTTTTGATTCTTGACATAATCGATCGAAGTTAAAAGTCTTTTTCTCTGGGTTTGAAAGTTTAATTCAAGACTTTCTATGGCTTCAGTATCTAAGGTGCCTGTTTTTAAGAGCTCTAAAATGGCAAGCGAGTTATTTATAGGACTCTGAAGATCGTGTCTCAAAATATGTATGACATTATCTCTTTCTTCCTGAATACTGGCTAATGCTTCTATAGTATTTTGAACTTCCCTCATCAATACGCCTCCCTCGTCGCTATAGTCTTTTGGAAGATCAGGAATCTTGCTGTATTCTTTGAATTGGACAAGGGCTTCTTTTGCCAGAATGACAGGTTTTAAAAGCTTATTCAGAATAAATAATGTTACTCCGGTTGCAACCAATGTCATTATAAGGGTGAAAATGGCAATGCTCCAAGCTGATGAAGATTCTAGCTGTGAGCTTAATAAATATCCAATAATACCAAATAGAGGTACATGTATCCCAATAAAGGCAACCACTATTATTTTTAAAGAGAAACTTTTTTTAATTCCCGGTATGCGCGAAAGAAATGTATATGCTTTCAAAATTTAAGGATAGTTTTGAAAAGTAAGTAATATAAGTTTATTAAAATTACAATAAATAAAAGAAATTCCTAATGGTTTTTAATTATTATGTTATTATTACTTACGTATATATTCCGGATTTGGTTCTTTGTTGATAAATTAAGATCCATTAGAATTAATTTCCATCTCCGATTAAATAAATTCAGTTTAATTTAGCTTTGAGATACTTAGCTGTAAGGGATTTTTTAATATTAATGACATCTTCGGGCGTGCCTTCAGCCACAATTTGTCCACCCTTTTCGCCGGCCTCAGGACCAAGATCAATAATATGATCTGCACATTTAATCATATCCAGGTGATGTTCTATAACAACTACTGAGTGCCCTTTGTCTATGAGTGCTTCAAAGGATTTTAGTAATTTTTTGATGTCATGAAAGTGCAGACCGGTTGTAGGCTCATCAAATATGAACAATGTCTTTTGTACATTTTGACTCTTACTTAAAAAAGTAGCCAGTTTGATACGCTGGGCTTCTCCGCCAGACAGCGTAGATGAACTCTGTCCGAGAGCCACATAGTCCAGACCAACGTCACTCAGAGGTTTTAATTTGTCGCTGATTTTTTGTTCTCCGCTTTCAGTAAAGAAAGTCATAGCCTCCTCAACGCTCATGTTTAGAACATCATCTATAGTTTTACCTTCAAATTTTACTTCAATGACCTCGGGCTTAAAGCGTTTGCCATGACATGCATCACATTCTATATGTACATCTGCCATAAACTGCATTTCAATAGTGAGTTCGCCTTCACCCTGACATTTTTCACAGCGTCCGCCATCAACGTTAAAACTGAAATGCTTAGCCTTAAATTTTCTGAGCTTAGCTAATTTTTGATTTGCGAACAGTTTTCTGATATCATCATAAACCTTAAGATAGGTTACAGGATTTGAGCGTGATGACCTCCCAATTGGGTTTTGATCTACATACTCGATCTGTTTTATGCTTTTGATGTCTCCTTCAATACCATCAAATTGTCCGGGTTTATGTTTGAAATTACCCAACTCCTTACTCAATGCCGGATACAAAATTTCTTTTACAAGGGTACTTTTTCCACTTCCGGATACGCCTGTGATCAGTGTGAGCATTTGTAATGGAACATCTACGCTGATATTTTTTAAATTATTGGCACGGGCACCTTTAATATGAACGCTTTTTTTGATCTTTCGTCTTGTTTTGGGTACTTCAATCTTGAGATTTTCATTTAAATATTCGCCGGTAAGAGAGCCGGATTGACAAACTTTTTTAAAATTGCCATAGGCAACAACTTCACCGCCGTGTATTCCTGCTTCAGGGCCTATGTCAATTATAAGGTCTGCCTCCTTCATGATGTCTTCATCATGTTCAACTACAATTACCGTATTACCAAGATCTCTAAGGCTTTTTAATACTTTTATTAACCGCTCACTATCTCGGGAATGCAATCCTATTGAGGGTTCGTCTAAAATGTACATTGATCCTACCAGGCTGCTTCCCAGGGATGTTGCCAAATTGATTCTTTGGGATTCTCCTCCGGATAATGTATTAGATTTCCTGTTTAAAGTTAAATAGGATAAGCCGACATCTAAAAGAAACCTAAGTCTTGAGGTTATCTCTTTCAACAGTCTTTTTGATATTGAAGCGTCATGATCTGAAAGCTGAAGATTTTCAAAAAAAGCCGAAAGTTTTTCTACAGGTAAATCTACAAGATCAGAAATACTTTTGTCTGCAATTTTGACGTAATTAGCTTCCTTTCTTAGGCGCTTTCCTTTGCAAACTTTACATCGCGTTTTGCCTCTGTATCTAGAGAGCATTACACGGTTTTGGATTTTATACGATTTCGATTCTAATTTTTCAAAAAAAGAATTTAAGCCATCAAAGTAATCATTGCCATCCCATATGAGGTCTTTTTGAACTTCTGAAAGCTCGTGATATGGTTTGTGAACAGGAAAATCAAAATGATGCGCATTTTTCACCAGCTGATCCCTATACCACTGCATGGAATCCCCTCTCCATGGATATATTGCATTTTCAAAAACGCTAAGCCCGGTGTTGGGAATGACCAGATCTTCATCAATACCTATAACATCACCATAGCCTTCACAATTAGGACATGCCCCGTATGGATTATTAAAACTGAATAAGTGCATATTAGGTTCCATGAACTTTATGCCATCCAGCTCAAAGGCATTACTGAAAGATATGACTTCTTCCGTATTTATATTTTTCAAATAAATATATCCACGACCTTCGTAAAAAGCATTTTCTACAGCATCAGCCAGACGATTATAAAAATCCTCATCGTGCTTTACTACTATCCTGTCCACGACAAGAAAAAGATCCTTTTTAGTAATTCTTTTTTCAAGGGCTTCTTCCAGACGAATCACTTTATCTTTATGCAGAATTCTGCTGTATCCTTGTTTTAGAAGAACTTCAAGTTTATCTTTTACTTTTCTTTTTTTCTCAATATGAATAGGCGCCAGTAGAAGCCATTTAGTTTTTTCATTGATGTTTTTTACTTTGTCAATAACATCAGAAACCCTGTCCTTTTTTACTTCACGTCCCGAAATTGGGGAATAGGTTCTTCCAATTCTGGCAAAAAGCAGCTTTAGGTAATCATAAATTTCAGTTGTTGTCCCTACTGTAGATCTTGGGTTAGTACTATTAACTTTTTGCTCAATGGCAATGGCTGGTGCAATACCTTTGATATCATCTACCTTTGGTTTGTTTAGTTTCCCCATAAATTGCCTGGCATAAGAAGATAAGCTTTCAACGTATCTTCTCTGTCCTTCAGCATACAATGTGTCAAAGGCCAGACTGGATTTTCCTGAACCAGATAACCCTGTTATAACTACCAGATTATTTCTTGGTATAGAAACACTTACATTTTTCAGATTGTGCATTTTTGCACCAGTTATGATTATGTTTTCTAAAGGATTAGATTCAGTTTTCTGCATATTAATTTAGAATGAATGCAAATATAGAATTACATCAACAGCTTTGCAGATAGCCAATTGTTAAATGTTAAATAATAAATTAAAATTTTGATTATTCTCAATTAATTATATATTTGACAATCATATTAATACAACTGCCTATAGCATAAATTTACTTTTTAAATAAAAATCATACTAAATTCTACAGAATTAAGGATTAAAAAGTAATTTATGGATTCTGCAAAAACTATTTCGGAGGCTGAACTTATAAGAAAATATCTTAGTGGTGATGAAAAAGCTTTGGCTCAGCTCATCAATAGACATAAACATAAAATATTCGGATTTATTATTTCTAAAATTCAGGACAGGAATCTGGCCGAAGATGTTTTTCAGGATACTTTTATCAAGGTGATAAATACACTGAAACGTGGAAAGTATAATGAAGAAGGTAAATTCTTACCATGGGTAATGAGAATCGCTCACAATTTGGTCATTGATCATTTTAGAAAAAACAACAGAATGCCAAAATTTGATACAAAATCAGATTTTGATATTTTTTCTGTTATACAAGATGAGGAAAGGAATGTTGAATCCAGTATTATAAAAAATCAAATTGAAACTGATGTAAAATCATTACTTAAAGAACTGCCGTCAGACCAGCGTCAGGTGCTTGAGATGCGTATCTATAATGAATATAGTTTTAAAGAGATTGCTTATAAAACAGACGTTAGCATAAACACAGCCCTTGGTCGTATGCGTTATGCACTGATTAATCTGAGAAAGATCATCGAAGAAAGAAATATAATCCTAACTGAAAAATAAATACAGATTAATACAATATGTACAAAACATAAGCGTTTGTTATTAAAACATTTATATGACAAACCTTTACTTAAATCCTTCACTTAATAAAAAAGTGGAAAATGTAGAACCAAGGAAAGAATGTATAGAATTCCTTCTTAACTATTCAAAATCCCTGAAGATCATTTATTATAAGGATCTTCAATTTGAAAGTATTCAGAATTAGTTTTTTTGTTAATTTCATTTTTAACACTCAGGTTTTGGCCTGGGTGTTTTTTTATGACTGATTTTAGATAGTTAAACTTCAAAATTGTTTAGTAAAAGTCTATACTAGTGTTAAAAAATAATTTGAATATCCGTAATTACACCTACTTTATTATATTTGTATGAATCACAGATAATTAAAGATATGAATTTA
>CAJXVZ010000037.1 GCA_913062845.1 uncultured Psychroflexus sp. | reverse complement strand
AATGGCTTAAATATCTTAATGATAACAGGATACGTTACTTCATTAGAATACGGAATAACTTTAAGATTTACTGTCCAAGAAAGCAAAAAGAAATTACAACGCAGCACTTATTTCACAGCTTGAAGGCCGGAGAATTAAGACACTATCCTAAAATAGTCAAAATGCATGGTCAGTATTGTTACTTATCAGGTAGTAAAACGATTAAGGACGGAAAACTGGACTTCTGTATTATTGTATCATTTAACAAACCAGAAGAAGCCTTAGAGTACTACACTGAAAGATGGCAAATTGAAACACTGTTTAGAGCTCTTAAAACAAGTGGTTTTAATCTTGAAGACACTCACGTTACTGATCCTGATAGACTAAAAAAATTAATTATGCTTGTGATGATAGCATTTGTATGGTGTTACAGAATTGGTGACTTTATTGATGCTCAAATTAAAGCAATAAGAATCAAAACACATGGAAGAAGAGTAATATCAGTATTTAGATATGGATTGGATTATGTCTCAAAGTGCTTATTATCAGGAATTAATAAATACAACCTTAACCTTGTTCAATTTTTGTCATGTACTTAGGGAAATTGATACAACTTTTAATATCCCTGCAGGACTACCAAGCGAATTATTGATGAGACGACCAGATGTGATGGCTGCAGAGCAAAACCTGATTGCACAAAACGCCATTACAGGTTCCGCAAAGGCGAACTTGTTTCCTAACATTAGCCTCACAGGTTTGGTTGGTGGTGTTTCCAATGAATTGTCTATGCTGACTGACGGACCTTTAGCCTGGAATGTTGGTGGTTCCATTTTAGGACCAATCTTTAATTTTGGTCAGATAAGACGACAAATCAGTATTGAAGAAAGTAAAACCAGATAGGCACTTCTGGCTTACGAAAGGACAGTTTTAGATGCTTTCAGGTCTGTTGAGGATGCCCTTGTTGAAATCACCACCTTAAAAGAACAATTAAAAGCCAGAGAAGACCGATTGAACGCTTCTTTGAAAGCGCAGTACCTTTCCGGCGAACGTTACGATAAAGGAGTAACCAGTTATCTGGAATTCCTGGAATCTCAGCGACAAGCTTTCGAGTCAGAACTGAATTATGTCGAAACCAGACAACAATTGCTGAACGCCTATGTGAATCTGTATCGGGTTTTGGGTGGTGATTGGTAGGGTTTTTAAACGATTGGACGTTTGTTAAATATTCGCATTTGTAACATTGGTCACATGTTTTATTGATCAAAGCGAGTATTTTTGTATCATGCAAAAGTATATCGATATATTTTTAAATTCTTTTTCAGGGTATTTTAATTATCTTGTAGAAGAAATTACCAATCCGCAATGGACGGGTTACTTTTACTGGCTCATTGGGCTTTCACTTTTGGTGATGTTGGTTGAGGTTGTTTTTCCATGGCGGAAAAACCAGAAGTTCATCAGAGAAGGCTTTTGGCTCGATCTGTTTTATATTTTCTTCAATTTCTTCTTATTTTCTTTGATAGGATATAATGCGGTTTCTAATGTGTTTGTGAATTTATTTAATGATGCGCTTGCAGCAGTTGGAATTGAAAATCTGGTCGCCATCAACATAGCGGAGCTACCGGTATGGTCGCAGTTGCTCATCATGTTTATTATCGCTGATTTTATTCAATGGAATGTACACGTGCAGCTTCATAAACGGGATTGGTTATGGAAATTTCATAAAGTACATCATAGCGTCAAAGAAATGGGATTTGCAGCGCAGTTTCGGTTTCATTTTATGGAGACCATCATTTATAAGTCTATACAATATCTTCCATTAGCGATGATAGGATTCGGCATTCAGGAATTTTTTCTGGTCCACATGTTCGGTGTGTTTGTAGGGCATTTGAATCACGCGAATGTAGGTTGGGATTATGGCATCTTTAAGTATGTCTTCAATAATCCTAAAATGCATATCTGGCATCACGCCAAGGTATTACCCCACGAAAGGAATAAAGGTGTCAATTTTGGATTGACTTTAAGTTTATGGGATTATATATTTGGTACGGCCTACATTCCAAAAGACGGCAGAGACATTGAATTGGGATTTGAAAAAGATGAAGATTATCCAAAAGGCTTTTTTGGGCAGTTGAAGAGGCCATTTAAAGAATAGCCAATATTGAAATCATATACATGCGATTCCTCACTTCGACAAATGCTCACTTCGACGGGGCTCAGTGCATAGCAGTGTAACACGATCGTTCGTGCCTCTCTCCATCGGAATGACTGGTGGGTATGTTGATCGTTTTGAACTGTTCTTCACATAATCTTTTGTTAGTACAATTTGCCACAAATAGCATCTAAGGATTTGCAATCCTGTTCAACATCCCTGCAAAAATAAAATAGTGAAACGGTAACATGCTATACCAGTATAAGCGTCCCTTAAGTCCACGTGGCCTGAAGGTGGCATTTTGGTGCAGTATGTCATTGTCATCAATGTAGAATTCTAACCAGGCTTCTCCGGGAACGCGCATTTCAGCAAACAGCAGCAGGCGTTTTTCAGCTTTATCGGCATATAATACCCGCCAAAAGTCTAAGGCATCACCGGGATTGATGCTGGCTATATTAGTACGGCCGCGCCTTAAACCAACACCGCCAAAAAGTTTATCTATAAAACCTCTGATTCGCCATAAAAAATTGGCGTAATACCAGCCATTTTTACCGCCAATCTCCCAGATTTTGTCCAGGCTTTTCTGCACATCATCTACTTTAGTGTGTTGATGATCTTTCAGGCAACCATATTTGGGGACTTTGATGTAACGATCCAGATCTTTTTTGGAAAATCTGCCACTAACCTTGGAGTCTTTCCAGCTGGATAAAACCTGATTTTGTTCTATTTTATCAAAAGCCAAAGCGATGGCCTTTTTGTAGGAAATCAATTCATAATTAAGCATCTGCTCGAGCTTTCGGTCTTTGGTTGTCACATCAACTTTCATGCTGTCCACCAGATTTTGAGCGAGTTTGTATGATGTTGCCGTGACAAAAAACAACCAGTAAGAAGAAAGCTTTGGCGTCATGACCGGCACATTCACTATGGTTAAAGGCAATTCTCTAACCTCTGCATAAGTTTTCATCATTTCTTTGTAGGACAGTGTGTCTGGCCCCGGTATGTCAAAAGACTGATTAAAACATTCCTTTTTATCAATGACATTTGTTAAATAGAAGATGACATCCCGAATGGCTATGGGCTGACATTTGGTGTTTACCCATTTTGGGGTAATCATAAAAGGAAGCTTTTCACATAAATCCCTCAAAATTTCAAAGGATGCGCTGCCTGAACCTACTATGATACCAGCTCTGAGCACAGTAAGGGCAAAATCACCTTCTCTTAAGATATTTTCAACTTGTTTGCGGGATTTCAGATGTTTGGATAATTCTTTTTGGTTGACGATGCCACTTAAGTAAATAACCTGCTTGATTTTTGTTGTACCAACCATTTTAATGAAATTTCTGGCGGATTTCGCTTCCAGTTCATCAAAATCTGTAGTCGACGAACTCATGGAATGGATAAGGTAATAAGCAACATCAATGTCCTCAGGTAATTCTACGGAATTGTCTTCTAAAAAATCAATTTCGATAATCTCTATCTGTGCTTTGGTTTCCTTATCAACAGACAAACGTTCAGCATCTCTAACGGCACAAACCACCTCATAATTTTCCTTTAACAACAAGGGCAATAGCCTCATACCAATATAACCATTTGCACCTGTGAGTAAGATTTTCATTTGTTTATTGAGTTTATAAGGTTTATGAGTCTTTGTCCTGAGCGTCGTCGAAGGATTATGAGTTTATGCGATTTTTTATAGTTTTCAAATAGATGACTTTAAAAATAGTGAATTTAAACTTCTAATACGAAAATGAACTGATATTACATCATTTGATTCTTAACCGCAAGGATCGCAAAGGTTGGCGCAAGGTTCGCAGGGATATTTTTCTTACAATTTACTAAGACTAAAAACTGTAATTGAAAACTGCCACTGTACACTGCTACCGTTCACTGAAACTTCAAACTGCCACTGAACACTGTGACTGTGAACTGCCACTTTACACAGCGACTGAAAACTCTTAGTCAAAAATTAACTGTAATATTCATCTATGCCTTGTCCTGAAACATCCAGTTTTTGATCCATTACTTTCTTCATAAACTGATGTATGCGTTTCTGGTCTGCTTTTACTTTAACAAAATAATTGTCCATATAAATGGAATATTGTTGAGATTCACCTTTATAAATTTTTAGTTTGTGATAAGGTATGATCAATGCATAAGTTTCCAGAATAGAACGGAATGAAAGTAAAATGCCTTTCGGTCTCATCTCTATACTGCAGGTGTTGACATAGCTGTCCAAAATTAAAAGGTTGTGAATCTGAACACTTGAGGAATTTATGACCAGTTTTCCTGAACCAATACCACCCATTTTTATCCTGTCCATCAAACTGAAGGCTTTGCCCACGCTTTCATCAATCTGGGCTTTAATTTTTGGTCTGTTATAGGATACATTCAATAACATTTTTTTTCTTTTTTTAAAGATAGAGAAAATCGAAATATAAGACTTCAGTAAGCTCTTTTTTTTAGATTATATTTGCCTTTGTAAATTTTAAAACATGCGTGTAGAAGAGCTTTTCATTCCTCATATTCAAAAATTTTTAAAAGAAAACTATCAAAAGGAAATTGAAACCTTTGAATTTCAACAAACCCGGAAAGAGTTTTCTGGTGATGTGACTTTAGTGGTTTTTCCGCTGTTGAGGCATATCAAAACTAATCCGGTTATACTGGCTGAAAGTATAGGTGAACATCTTAAAGCTCATGTAAATATCGTGACAGGCTTTAATGTCATTAAAGGCTTTTTGAATCTTGAATTAAGTGATGATTTCTATCTGAATGTATTGGACAACATTTTTGAAGATAAAACTTTTGGAAAGCAAGATCAAAAAGCCCAGAAGGTAATGGTGGAGTTCTCCTCACCAAATACCAATAAACCTTTGCATCTGGGACACATGCGAAATATAACTCTGGGTTATGCTGTAGCACAGATACTGGATTTTGCGGGTTATGAAGTTTTCAAAACACAAATCATTAATGACAGAGGTATTCATATCTGCAAGTCTATGTTGGCCTGGGAAAAATTCGGTCATGAAGAAACACCGGAATCTGCCAAAATGAAAGGTGATCATCTGGTTGGTAAGTATTACGTCAGGTTTGATATTGCCTATAAAAAAGAAATTCAGGAATTGAAAGATAAGGGCATTCCTGAAGATGAAGCCAAAGCAAAAGCACCCATTCTTTTGGAAGCTCAGGATATGCTCAAACGCTGGGAAGCCGGTGATGAAAGGGTAGTGGCCCTATGGCAAAAAATGAACAAATGGGTTTATGAGGGTTTTG
Source organism: uncultured Psychroflexus sp. (assembly GCA_913062845.1). Taxonomy (GTDB): domain Bacteria; phylum Bacteroidota; class Bacteroidia; order Flavobacteriales; family Flavobacteriaceae; genus Psychroflexus. The sequence continues at coordinate 23,038 of CAJXVZ010000037.1, read as the reverse complement.
AAAAAACCTATAAAAGGATGGGCGTAAACTTTGATAAAAATTACTATGAATCAGATACCTATCTCCTTGGTAAAGACATCATAAAAAAGGGTCTCGAAAAAGGCGTTTTTTACAGAAGACCGGACAACAGTGTTTGGATCGATTTGAGTGATGAAGGTCTTGATGAAAAAATCGTTCTGCGTGCAGACGGCACAGCAGTTTATATGACCCAGGATATTGGCACGGCTGTAAAACGTGTTGATGATTTTGGGATTGACAAAATGATCTATACGGTTGGAAACGAGCAGGATTATCATTTTAAAGTTTTATTCCTGATCCTCGAAAAATTAGGCTACGAATGGGCAAAGGATCTTTACCACTTAAGTTACGGCATGGTTGATCTGCCCAGTGGAAAAATGAAAAGTCGGGAAGGCACGGTCGTAGATGCTGATGACCTCATGCAGGATATGATGCTTACGGCTAAAGAGATCTCCGATGAACACGGTAAAATTGATAGTTTTGATGAAGACAAAAAAAACGAGCTTTACAATATGATCGGTTTAGGTGCTTTAAAATACTTTATCCTTAAGGTGGATCCTAAAAAACGAATCGTGTTCGATCCTCAGGAATCTGTAGACTTTCAGGGGAATACCGGACCTTTTATTCAATATACGCATGCCAGAATACAATCTATTTTAAGGCAATTTGATGGAGATTTGTCCTTAAAGACTGAGGGCTACAAGCTCGACGAAAAAGAAAGAGACCTGGTTAAAATACTCGATCAATTCCCGGATGTGGTTGAACAGGCAGCTGCACAGTACAGTCCGGCAGTTCTCGCAAATTATACCTATGATTTAGTGAAGTCCTTCAATTCATTTTATCAGAACCTGAGCATACTCGGTGCAAATACTGAACAACAAAAATTATTCAGAGTAAAGCTTTCGGCATCTACGGCAAGGGTCATTAAAACGGCTTTTGGTTTGTTGGGCATTGAGGTACCGGAAAGGATGTAGTATCTCATAAAAACAAATATTTGAAAATCTGAAAGTTTGTTTTTTTTTTTTTGCATTAAAACTTAATGCCCTATAGATGACATATTGTTTAAAATAATTACTTTTAAATTTCATTTCAAACCAAATGACAGCAGTATTTAAAAGTAAAAAAATTTGGAAAAGGTTAGTTATCCTCACCCTGATTGTACCCTTAGTATCTTTAGGTGTGCTGATGCTTTATGTCTCAAGTAATCAGTCTGATATCATTCAGGATCAGATCTCAAAACTTAACCAAACCTACAGAGGACAAATTCAGGTTGGTGACACTGAATTTTCTGTGTTTGGCAGCTTTCCCTATGTTTCAATAAAAGTTTACGATGTTCATGTGTATGAAACAAAAGGAAAAAATGCAGCAGAACTTTTGAATGTCAAAGACATTTATGTTGGTTTTAATCTATGGGATATTGCCAAAGGAAATTATGATATACAATCATTATTTATTGAAGAGGGTGATATAAATATTGTATTTCATAAAGATGATACGAATAATTTACACAACGCTTTTGCGGATAAGTCGGTCGCAGCCACTGATTCAAGTGCTCAGGCTACAAATGTTCATTTAAAGAAAATAAAATTCAAAAATATTCAAATTCATGCTTTTGATGAAAGGTCAAATGTATCAATAGAGACATTTATTAAAACTGCAAAAGGTGGTTTTAAACAAGGAGATGACTTACTCGCCAGTCATGTTGATACTGAATTTGAACTAAGCCTTTTAAAAGAATCAGACACAACTTTTGTTAAGAAAAAGCACATCGAAATTCATACTGATATATCTTTTGATCAAAAGACCGGTATTTTGAACATTGCGCCTTCTGCAATAAGACTGGAAAATGGAGATTTTGAATTTGGTGGCTCTATAGATTTTAAAAATGATATCAATCTTGATATTTCTGCCAAAGGGACTAAACCCAATTTTGATTTGCTCACTGCCTTTGCACCACAGGAGCTGAACAATGTGCTGGATAAATACAAAAATGCCGGTGAGATATATTTCAATGTGGCCATTAAAGGTCCTGTCGGATCAGGTAAAAGTCCACATATCGATGCCAATTTTGGGGCTGACAAAGCTTTTCTCGAAAACACCAGCAGGGGGAAAAAGATTGATGAAATGGGTTTTAGTGGTCACTTTACCAATGGCAAAGACAGAAATCTCAAATCTTCACGCTTTTCGCTTACCGATATGCGTGCTGCTTTAGGCAAAGGCCAATTCAAAGGTTTTGTTGAAATTGTAAATTTTGAATCTCCCGAAATCGAGATGCAATTGGAATCTAATTTTGACCTTAACTTTATTGCTGATTTTTTTGAATTAGAACAGTTTCAAAATGCCGCAGGTGAGGTTTCTATGAAACTGAACTTTCATGACATCATTGATCTTGATCAGCCGGAAAAGGCCCTGCAACAGCTCAATCAGGCTTACTTTGCAGAGTTTAATGTCAAAGACTTAAGTTTTGATGCTGAGGAGCTTCCTGTATCATTGGACAATTTAAATGTCAATCTGGTGATGAACGGTAAGGAGGCAAGGCTCAACACATTTGAAGCAAAAATGGGGAATTCGGATTTGAAGATTACCGGATTTATTTCAGATTTGCCCGCTGTAGTACACCATACCAATACCTCCGTAGAAACCCATTTGGATATTGAGTCTAAAACGCTTGATCTCAGAGAACTGACCAATTTTACAGTTATAGACAGTTCAAAAAGTGGCATAGACGAGCAAATCAACAATTTGAGCTTAGGATTCACCTTCAAATCCTCAGCAAAAGATTTTACAGAATCTGAATATTTGCCTAAAGGGGAATTCTTCATAGATAGTTTATATGCAGAGTTTAAAAATTACCCTCACAAACTGAATGATTTTTATGCTGATATCCTCATTGATGAAAAGGATTTAAAAATTGTGGATTTCAAAGGTAAAATTGATGCCAGTGATTTTCATTTGGATGGTTTTGTGCATGATTACAGTTTTTGGATGCAGCCGGAGCTCAATGGCGATGTAGATCTGGATATCAGCCTCAAATCTTCTAACTTAAAGCTCAAAAACCTTTTAACTTATAATGGTGTTAATTATCTGCCTGAAGAGTACAGGGATGAGGAGCTTAGTAACCTGGAAATGCATTTCACCTCGGGTATGCATTACATCGATTCTACTTTGCATTCTATAGACCTTGATTTGGACAAGCTCACTGCAAAAATGAAAATACACCCTCAACAATTTCACGATTTCAGAGGAAATATACATTACGAGGATGAGCACATTGTCATCAAAGATTTCCATGGAGAAATAGGAGAGACCAACTTCAATTTTGACTTAAATTATTATCTGGGCAATGATCAGGACATTAAGAAAAGAGACAACTACTTTGCTCTAAATGCCGACTACATTGACTATGATGCACTTTTTAATTTCAATCTAAACGATTCTGTTCCGGATGAAAAGTCTGTAATACCTACAACCGAAGATGTCACAGCACATGCTGAAGCTTTCAATATTTATGAGTTGCCATTCACAGACATGCAATTAAAAGCAAACATCAAGCATTTTATTAATCGAAATCTCGATGTTAAAAATATAGTTGCCGATTTTAGAACAACCCCTGATCATTTTATCTACATTGATACTTTAAGTATGGATGCAGCCGGAGGTAAAGTAGCATTGAATGGTTATTTTAACGGGAGTAATCCTCAAAAAATATATTTTAAGCCTGACCTTGTTTTAGATAATGTTGATCTGGATAAACTCTTATTTAAATTTGAGAATTTTGGTCAAGAACATATTGTTTCTGACAACCTTCAGGGAAGACTTACGACACGTATAAAAGGCAATATCAGAGTCTATCCGGATCTGGTTCCCGATCTCGATCAATCTGAATTAGAAATGGATGTAAAAGTTCTCAATGGACGATTAAAGAATTACAACCCTATGCTGGCACTATCCGATTACATGGGTGACAAAAACCTTCAAAATGTCAGATTTGATACTTTAAAAAATAATCTGGTGGTCAAAGAAGGCAGAATCAATATACCTAATATGACCATTGAATCTACTTTAGGTCATATGGAGTTTGCTGGAACCCACGATAACCAAAACAACATTGATTATTATCTGCGTATTCCATGGAGAACAGTGAGAAAAGCAGCCTGGCAAAAACTTGTAGGTGGTAAAAATAAAGACGAATCAGACGACAGTCAGGAAGATGAGATCATTGAAGTTGACCCGAATAAAAACGTAAAATACCTGAATTTAAAGATCAAAGGAAGCATTGATGACTATAAGATTTCTTTAGGTAAAAAAGAGAAAAAGTAGTTCAACATTATGAAAATTTAGCATATAGCCATCTGGACCTTGGATTTAGAAAAAATGAAGAATTTCTACCTGAGATTTTTTAAGCTTAAGGCCAATAAAAAATATTATAACAAAAGGAAGAATTTCAGTTCGTATTTTCTGTCATTTGAAAGCGGCGCACGTCTTGAATTGATGCACAAACCTGAAATAATGGAAATCATTGGAGAATCCCAAAAAATTGGATTAGCACATTTTGCAATCTCTGTTGGATCAAGACAAAAAGTAGATGCATTAACGGAGTTGATACGTGAAAGTGGTTTTGAGGTCTTGGGTGAGCCCAGAACAACGGGTGATGGATATTATGAAAGTGTCGTTACAGATCCTGAAGGTAACCATATAGAAATTACAATTTAAACATCACTAAAGATTGATTTCAGGTTTCGACTTTGGCTGCTGTGAATTGTATATAGTATTCATTCGATAACTAAGGCTTATCTTGTTTAGTTAATGAGTATGGTGAAATCATCCAGGTCTTAACTAAAGATTATTCCAATTTGCATCAAAATAAGACCAATAAAAAAGGTGGGAACATGCCCACCTTTTTTTATCAAATTATTGATTTTATTAATCGTAAATTTTGCTATTGTCTCTGTAGCTGCTGTTATTGTTAGAATACCAGTCCGTAAAGAACTCTCCGTTTGAAAGCGCCCATTCTGCCAGATTAAGATAAGCCTGAATGATATCTACGCCTTCGACCGGGTATTTAAATTCAGTATTAACATCTAAAGCCCATGGTAAATTATTAATAGTCTTGTAATATCTTCCGGCATTAACACTGGAATCATCTTCACCCGTTCCGAAAAGAGAAGTATCTGCTAAGTCGGTTGGCTCTCTGTCAGCCAGATGTATTTCTGCACCTCGTTGTTGGTTTTTTATAAGGAAAGGATTATATGGAGCATTTCCTAAAGATTGCTGAGGAGAAGAGAATGTAATGACCAGATTTATCAAATCTGATGTCCCTGTTCCGCCAGTATCAGGAACTGTATTGAAAAATGAACCGTTACCATTTCTGTTGATGACATTATCAGCCGAGTCAAAAACAGGTATGACAGCATTAGTCTGACCGTTTTCAGTTCCATTACCGGCAATTGAAAAAAGACTACCAGTGATTTCCTGGCCAGATACAGATGCTATATCGGCCGGACTTATGTTATCTAATTGAATGGCAAATCCATTATTTTGTGAACCACCAACGGCTCTAACCTGCAGGTTAGCAATAATTTCAACAACCTCATTATCGGCGTTTGTGATCTCATTAAAGCGATAATCCACCACTAAATCATTAAAATCATAATCACCCTGAGAAGGCCAAAGGTCTTCAAAGGCTAAAGTATTAAAATTATTTTCGCCTGGATAAAAGTTATTAAAAGCTTTGGTTGAATCGTTTGGATAGTCATCGTCCTCATCAGCTAAGCTATCATTATCAGTATCTGTAACAAGTTGAAGAACACCACAATCATTACCAGGATCAGATGCATAAGTTCCAGGTATGGACAGATCATCAAGTATTCCTCTTGAATTACCACCATCACCATAGAAGAAAAATCCTACTTTGTAAATACCTGAAACGCTTACAGGTAAGCTAAAGTTTTCAACATTAGCAGAAGAATATTGATGTTCTAAAATAACAGTGGCATTTTCGTTTTCGTCAATAAGTACGACATCCATGAATTTTCCGCCGCCATTAAGGGCAGTTAATTTTGTATTGAAGGTAATATTGCCTGCAGTCATATCAACCCATGGGGATAATAATGTATGTGGGTTACTTAAGTTGCTCATTTGACCGGTTCGCATTCCGAAATTTCCATTAATAGAGTTGTTTCCTCCATTAACGTTGGTACTTAAAAATGTCCAACAATCGGCAATGTAAGCGTTTCGACTTCCAGCCTCAAAATCATTGGTAACTTGTGCTGAAAGCGAAATCGTGAATTAAGTTATTATAGATGTGAAAATTATATTTTTCATGATTTATATTTTTTTACTATATGAATTTAATCTTCGTTAGTGTCAGGTTCAATAAAGGTGAAATCTATTGTTGAATTGGAATTCAAAGCAATGCTCTTTTCAAAAGTACCCCAGTCAACAACTATAGTTTCTTCTGAAGAAGGAACCCTGAAGTCTAAACTGACATCCTCCGAAAGTTCAATGTTAACCTTACGAAGTGTTTTTCCATCTTGTGTTTTAATGACCAATGGTCTTTTTGCAGACGAACTGCTTACCGGTACACCTTGATAGTTTAATGTGAAATCATTTGCTGTTTTCCATTCAAAAGTACTTGCTACTTCCAAGTCTTTAAAGCTTTCAGTAGTATCAGGATCAGTGTTATCATTCACATCTCCATCCACCTCGCAGGAAGAAGTTAAAATTCCAAGGATTGCAATGACAGCAAACTTTTTAAAATATTGTATTATCATAATTTTTAATTTAAATTCTGGCTCAAAATTAGAATAATCGTACTTGTATTTATGTTTTTTTCGATTAAATGCAATTGTATTTCGATGAAATACGAAATGTAAAGGATAAATATACCATGAAAATACAGTTTGACAAAGCCAATCTATTTGACTTTAAATCCTAATATAAAGTAAAGATGCTTGCAGTACCAAGTGAGTTAACCTCAGTATTATTTCTTTTAATTATTTTGAAGAGCTGCCTGTCAAAATATATTCCATGTATGCTAAAATCATAGTATTTTTAGTCTATCATTCTAAAGCAGAAAAAGCACTACGAGATCCCTTTAGAAGCGGATTTTATTAGTCCTTAGAAAGACAGATTATATCCAGCTCAAATGGCTGCTTTCTACTTTGAAATTAAGATAGTTTATAATTTTTAAAGCTTCTTCCAGTTTAAGGTAATTTATCCTTTCGCTACCAGAAGCGGTGTAGATGATCAAATCAGCATGTTGATTGCGTTGTTGAAAGACATTCCTTTTTAAAGCTAGTGATTGTATCTTATGTGTGGCAATGAATTTAGAGTTTGTATTGATGGAGCCTGAATTGATCTTGATTAAATTTTCATTGACGCCAATATGGCTTTTTTGAACTTTTTTATAAGCGACAAATATTAAAATTCCCATAAGCAGCGTAGGTAACGCCAATACCGAAAAGTTTCCAATCCAGAAAAATAAGCCTAAACCCAAAGCGATACAAATAAGTACATAAGCAGAAATAAGTCTTAAAATAAGTCGCATGCTACTTTTTGAGGTGACAAACTTCTGCTCGTATTTGAGGTCAAACAGGGATTGGAACAATATTTCTACTTCATCGGCTGATAGTCCTACCAGGCCAATTTTTTTCTTGTCATTCAACTCTTCAGAGGAGGCCTGACTGATAAATACGCTTTTTATACCAAAAATATCTTTTACAGGATTGGTTTCCAGTTCAAAAACCTGGGTTTTAGATTTTTTAATAACCTGATTAATGCGCTTAAACAAACCGTATTCGACTTCAAAATCCTTATTGAGTCTGGTGATTTTTAACTCAAAATAACGGACAATTGTGCTCACAACCGTAACTAAAAAGGAAGCCAGAATTATTAAAACAAATAATGCTATAAAAAACCCAAAACCGGTATTCACCTGATTGATATATTCGTCACCGACATCGACGTCATATAAATTAGAAAAAATATCTTCAATGTACTGTATCAAAGTCATGATAAAGACGAAAACCAAACCAAAACCCTTCAGGTAGTTTGCACTCAGACCAACCTTGAACAGGCGACCTATTTCTAATTTAAAAATTACTTCGGATGATTTCTCCCTGGTCGACTCGGCTGATCCCTCTTCAGACGTAACTTCAGGGCTTTCTTCAGTTTTGTTTTTTAGCAGTATTTGTTTCAACGCAACGGCATCTTGACGCTTCAAAGCTTTTATTTTTATCTCGGCCGAGCCTTGTCCGGCAGTTTCAATTTCAAACCCAACAACATTAAGCATTTGTTGAATAAGGTTTTGGTTGATATTGATGTTTTGAATTCGATCAAAAGGAATATCTGTATCGGTGAATTTAAAAACGCCTGACCTTAGAAAAAATCGCTTTCCTTCAATATGAAATTTAAAATTGAGATAGCTTTTATAGGAATATAATAATTGAAGCAATAATAAAACGATAAAACCAATGATTACAAAATGCAGATAGTTGTTCCGGATATTACTGCTCAAAAGCGGCAATAAGGCATAGATATTCTGACGGATGCGTTTAACCAGATCCATCAAAAAAATGACGATAATTCCTCTAAGATTTTGACGTTGAGGTGTATAAAAATCAGTTTTCGTCAATGTCTGCGGCGTTTAGGATTTGTGCTTTTAGTTTGTCGGCATCGGCTTTGTTCAAACCTGCAATGCTCAAATCTCCCGAGGAAGATCCGGCTGTAAATACTTTTAAGGTATAAATATCAAAGGCCTTAAAAAGCGGCCCTTGTTTGAGTTCTACGTGTTGTATTCTTTTGTAAGGCAAAAGTGTTTGTTTAAAGATGAAATAACCCTGCTGAAAAATGACATCTTTTTGCCTGATTCCGAATTTTCTGCGAGGGAATCCTTTTTCAATTTCAACAAAGCTGAAAGCAAAAATAAGTATCAGGAAGCCCAGAATAGTAATGAAGGCTATGGCTGGAAGATCCACGAGGTAATTGAGAATAAACAAACCACCAAAGCTTAATATAAACCAGAAAATAAACATCAACCTTAAAACCTTAAGATATGCCGTGTCGATGGGATGACCATCCACATCTTCAAATCTGGGAAGTTCATCAATATCTAAGGTTTGGTTTTCAAAATTCAGCATTACATTATTTTTATTTGACTCAAAATTACAGTATTTTTTTGATTCTAAAATTGATTTATGATTTGATGTATCTTTTTATAACTTTGATATTATAAAAAATAATCCATTACTTTTCAGACAAACCTCAGTACGATGAAAAATTATACAGGTCTCCTCTTGTTTTTTCTTTTGACCCTTACTTTAGACTGCTTTGGTCAGGAAGCTTCATCAGCCGGAACACGAAATGAAATAATCAGGAACGGCGTAAATCTGGGCTCGGTGATAGCTGTTGTCATTTCCTGGTCAAGAAACAGGTCAGTTCTATTTGCAATTATTCATGGCATATTCAGTTGGCTATATGTCATTTATTATGTCATCATGAGGGAAGTTTCTGATGATTCATAAAAATTCTACACACAGAGGACCAAAAGCTAAAAACTAATCCCTACCTTTGCAACGCATATGGTTTTACGAGACCTGGTTTAGGCTCGTAAATTAAAAGGGAATGTCGTGAAAATCGACAGCTGTTCCCGCAACTGTAAGCTAAAAACTGACAGTATTGGCAGTTTTTATGCTGACTCCCGAAAATTCGGGGTGTCAGTATCTCAGCCAATTTAAGTCAGTATTCTGATTGATCTGATGTTTAATTAGAATAGCTTCTTAACCTGCTTCATGCCACTGTTTTATAGTCCCGATAATTATCGGGATCGGGACGGGAAGGTTGTTAAGAAGACGCAAGCCAGGAGACCTGCCAGATTGCTTTAATCTAATTCGTAAATCTTCGGGATAAAGATTTTGAATGTGTATGAGGTATAAGATTATTTTCTTGTTTTTACTATTGTTTTCCCTTTTTGCGAAAGCACAGGATTTTTCTGTCCAGACTTTGGATACCGTTTATTTGTCCGACCATAATTTAAAGACATTCAACACGGGTCAGAAGCAGATGGAAATCAATGATTCTATTCTAAGGCAAAATAATTTTTCTCTTACAGACCTGCTACAAAGACAAACATCCATCTATTTCAGGCAAAATGGTTACGGTATGGTGTCTTCGCCATCCTTCAGAGGTACAACAGCCCAGCAAACCGCTGTACTTTGGAATGGTGTAAACATCAATTCTAACTTAACTGGACAAACCGATTTCAATACATTACTGACAGCTAATTTCGGTAGTATTGATGTAAAATTTGGCGGAGGAAGCGTAGTTTACGGTACCGGAGCCATTGGTGGCAGTATTCATCTCAGTCAGAATATTGGAAAGCATATCGAAGAAAAACATCAATTTCAATCGGCATACGGAAGTTTCAACACTTTTGAAACCCGATATGCTTTTCAGAAACAAATTAAAGCTCTGAAATTCAAACTGGCTTTTGCCAGACGACAGTCTGATAATGATTTTGACATTCCTGAACAAAATCGCAGCAACGAGAATGCTCAGTTTGAAATGAACAGTCTGGATGCCGTATTTCGTTACGATCTGAGTGATAATGACGTACTGAGTTATTTTACAAACTTCACTTTCGGAGAACGACACTTTTCATTGATAAGAACTACCGATCCGCGAACCAAATACGATAATGTTGATACCAGAAATATGATTGAATGGAGAAATGTTTCTGATAATTTACAATCTAAATTGAAGGTTGCTTACCTGACCGAAGACTTTACTTATTTTGAAAATTTGTCCAGAAATTCATCTTCATCCTCAAATGTCGCTACACAATGGTTGCAATATGAATTGTTGTATAGTCTCAAAAAAATTAAATTTAATGCTATCGTAAATTATCAAAGCTCGAGGTCTGAAGGTAACCAGCTTGAAAATGCTGATCGTGATGTAGCAGGTTTGTCATTATTATTTCAGCACCAACTTTCAAAAGTTTTTAATTACGAAATAAGCCTAAGACAAGATCTCAATGACAATTTTGAAAACCCTTTTTTATTCAGTATAGGCAGTAAGTTTTCACCAGATGAAAACTGGGCATTCAGAGCGCATGCTTCCAGAAATTATCGCTTACCTACTTTCAATGATTTGTTTTGGTCCAACGGTGGAAATCCTGATTTGATTCCTGAAACGGCATACCAGACTGAATTTGGCATCGAATATAAATTTCAGGAATTCTTCAATTTTAGCATTACAGGATTTTACAATGACATCAATAATATGATACGTTGGTTACCTAATGAATTTGCTATATGGCAACCCGAAAACACACAGGAAGTGTCGACCTACGGCGCTGAAGCAAGGATGAAGATCCGGCATGATTTCACCAAAAACCGTTCAATTCAAATGATCTCAAATTATGGTTATACCATTTCAGAAGATCAATCTACTGGAAATCAACTCATCTACGTGCCATTTCACACTGCAAATACCAACCTCATTTACCGCTACGAAAAATGGGACTTTGGGCTGACCTGGCTTTACAATGGTCAGGTATTTACGCAAACTGACAATAACCCTGATAGAGTAGTGGAAGGCTATAACCTCTTTGACGTTCAGATCAGTAAAAGGTTTCCAAAACTTTTTAATTCAAAATTAAGCCTTAGAGGCATGAACATATTCGATTTGGCTTATGAAGCTGTAGACAACAGACCTATGCCGGGTCGGGCGATTAGTATTCAATTTTTAACCACATTTTAAATTTATATAGATATGAACAATTTTTTCAGAATTACATTTTTATTTTCAATTTTCATTTTCCTTTCCTGTGAGAATGATGACAATACCAACGGTACTCAAACTGAAGGTGACTATCAAAATGGTACGTTTGTCCTCAATGAAGGTGGCTTTAATGGTTTTTCCGGCGTTACTTTCATTTCTGATGACTTGAGCCGCGTAGAGCAGAATGTCTTTTCAACAGTGAATGACGCTGAAGAATTAGGATTGTTCCCTCAAAGTATATTTTTTGACCTGAACGGTTTGGCCTACATCATTTCAAATGGTTCGAACCTCATTACGGTCGTGGACAGATTTACTTTTGAAAAAGTGGCAGAGATCAATACCGATCTTGATGTTCCGAGATACGGCGCCGTATTGGACGGAAAAGCCTATGTGACCAATCAGGCGTCTTTTGATACCGGAGCTGATGATTTTGTTACGGTCATAAACCTTGAAGACTTCAGTGTGGAAACCACAATCCCCTTAATCAAGACGGCAGAATTTATTTTTACCGACGGATTTAAGCTTTTTGTACAAAACGCCGCCTTTGGTGTAGGTTCAGAAATTTCGGTCATAGATCCGGACAATAATTCTGTTGAAACGATAATTGAAACAGGTGATGGCCTGCAGAGTATTCATATCAATGCCAGTACATTATATGCGCATCATGCCACAGGAATAGACAGAATTAGCACCAGTGATCTTGAGGTGACTTCAACGATAGCCTTTCCTGCAAGTTTAGATGCGGTTTCTCAATTAGAGATCTATAATGGTCAATTTTACTATTTGAACAACAATCAGGTTTACTCTACAAGTATCGTCGAAGACAGTTTGAGCGATGAGCCACTATTTTCTTATGATGCTGCTGCACCAAGTTTTATTTATGGTTTTGAGGTTAATAACGATCTCATTTATTTAGCAGATGCCAGGGATTTTGCCTCAGATGGCAGAGTGGTGATTTTTGACACCGATGGCAATCAGGTTTTTGAAACTACTGTCGGTCTTAATCCGAATGGGTTTTACTTTAATTAGACTTAGTTTTTGTATTTTGGTTACTTTATTTGGAATCCTATCATTTATATCAAAAGGATTTGCAAACACATATAAGCTTAAGTATTTCAATGACATTTTATTTGCTAAATTGCCATAACATTATAAGTTATTGAATGGCATATACTTAGTTGACTAGTCGCAGATGATAGATTTTTTAGAGAGCTAAGGAAAAGCTTTTTTCTAAATATCTGGCTGAAAAGATGAATAGTTAGTTTAACAGGTATTTTACTATGTTGAGGTATGCCTGAATCTGCTGTAATTCGGGCATTGATAAAGATTTGATCGATTCGTAAAGTTTTACACTTTTTGTCCCGTTGAAAATCTTATTTAATTTGATCGGAAAATGTAGCTTAGAGTTGTCAAAATTTAAAGATTAAAAAGTTTGACAAATAAAATAACCTTTAAAATTTAAAGACGATATTTAGAAAATTATTGATTGTACTTTTAGCATTAAACGTAACAATAGTTATTGCCCAGGCTCCGGAGGAAAGCAGAGCATGCCAAGGATTTAAAGCCAGAGCCAACAACGCCCTTAGCCTAGGAAGTTATGCAGATGCTGTAGAGTACTTTCTTCAGGCAGAGGCACAGTGCCAGTACTTTGAAAAAGACAATTACAACCGTCTTTTATTATGCCTTCAAAATGTTTTGGGCTCATACGAGCAAGGTAATGAAACATTTGAAAAATACAATCAAATACTTCTGCGGGTTTATGATACTATGGATCAAAAAGGAATTTACAATGAAATTGATGATATATTTCGGGGGTATTATGAAACTCTGGCAAATATCCCAAATTACAAAAAAGCCGATAAATATTTAAGCCGTGGAATAAAAAATCGTGGAAAAGATTTATCCGACGCATATTTCATTATTTTGTTTTACTTCAACACTTATACCATGTAGTCTATCGAAGAAAATCAAATAGAAAAAACAAAACTTAAAACGAGACTAATCAAGGATTATTTTGATTTAAAAGATCTTGTGAAAGCGGCAAATTTTCGACCTACAATTATCGAAAGCCTAAATGAATACCTATCTCAGGTGATTCTTTCTTGTCAGGATTTGACATCAGAAATCCCTGAGTTTATAGCGTCGCTACCAGAGGATATGTTAAGTAAGAAAAATGCCCTTTGGCATATGATCAATTTGATGAAGGAAAAACAATGTCAAAATTCTAATGAATATAATCTTCTGATTGAAACCATTTATAATATAGATCCACAAGACAAGGCTATTCAATTTATTTATATTGAATTACTACCGTATCCTGAGCGAGTTCCTATTTATAAGGAAATGTTGTCAGTTACAAATGATGACCTAGAATTGAATGCTATTACATACCAATTGGCCTACTCTTACTTCCAAATTGGTGCTTTATTCGAAGCCTACACTAGTGCTCAAAATGTAGAAGGAGAGTTTAAGGGAAAAGCTCTCCATATCATGGCATAATGTATAGCGAATACAGCAGATATGTGTGGTGATACCGTTTTGGAGCGTAAATCAAACTTTATTTATGCCATACAGCTGCTTGAAAGAGCCAAAGGTCATCGAGTTAGCGGATTAGAAGACGAAATCTCTAGGTATAAACAAGCCATTCCTGATATCAACGATTGTAACACAAATGATAATTTATCTGCTATAACCTTAAGTTGTTGGAAAGTGAGTGTCAAGCCGTGTCCCTAAAAAAAGCAATTATTCGAATAAGAGCATAACTTATGATTGTTGTTTTGAAAGGAAACATTTATACATCATTTTAATTTCAGATTTAAGGTATTTGTAAGATTAGCTCATAAAAAGTCTGGTTATATCAGCTCATCTTTTTCCAAAATCTGCTTAATTTCCATGTGATTTTCCCAAAATCGGTCTTTGATTTTCTGAATGGTTGGCTGGAAATCAGTATGACCTTCTAGTTTCTTCATCAGTGGATCCTCTTCCAAAAACAAAACAATCCAATATTGAAAATTGTCTTGGTTCGAAAATATTTTCAATTGTTCTATCGCCTTTTCAACATCACCTTCATGAGCGTATTTTGTGGCCAAACTGGCCGAATTGTATATGGAATTGTCATTTTCACAATACTCTGTAAAGGATTGGTATAAGACCTTTGCCCGATCCTGATATCCCATTTTTTCATAGACTATACCAATCTTTAAGTCTTCCTGAATATAATAAGTAAGATTATTTGCTAATCTGGCTTTGTCAAATTTATGATAGTAGTAATAGGCACTATCATAGTTGGCCTGCATGTAGTAGAACTTGCCGACCTCTTGTAAGATATCCAAACGATTGGTGTCTTTTTCCCATTCTTTAACCAGACGTCTCGTTGTCAGTTTGATGTTCTCGTGTTTTGTATGTTGAATGAAAACTTTTAAAAAAGAGGAGTATTCATTTTGAGGATTATATTCCAGTGAGAGATTGATGTATGCCAATGCTTTATCTTCAAAACCATTTTGAATTAAAGCATTACTTAAATTCAGATAAGTATAACTTCGACTTATAGAGTCTTGAGATGATGATTTTAATTGAATACCTTTTAGTGCGTAGGAAAGGTACTTTTCTGTGTCAGGTAACACTTTGGAATAGATATCACATAAAAACTGAATCACAGCAGAAGAGTTGGGATTGTATTGCAAAGCCTTTTCCAGATGCGGTATGGCAAAATTATACTCATTTACATTGATGTAATACAAAGCTTTAGCCATGAGACTCTCCGCAGATTTTGAATCATATAGCAAAGCTTTATCGGCAAAATTATTCAGTTCTGAAATATACTTTTTGTCTGCTTTGTAAAGGTCTAAATAAAAATAGGCAATAGCCATATTAGCATAGGCCAATGCAAATTCCTGGTCTTCATTTACTGCTTGTTTGAATAAGGTTATGGCTTCATTTAAACCTTCATTGGTTTCTAACTTAAATTTATCTATGCCTTTCAGATAAAAATCATAAGCCACCAAGTTGTCTGTAGGGTTCTTAGTTATGCGTTGTAATTCATCCGGGGTGACTTTAGCTTTAATCGCCTCAGTTATCTTTTGGGCTATTGTGTTTTGTAGTTCAAATACATTGTCAATTTTGTAATTGTATTGTTCAGACCAGAGCGGGGAATCATTTACGGCATCTACCAACTGTATGTTCAGCAAAACCTGATCATTAATACGTTGTCCGCTACCTTCAACCAAATAACTCACGTTTAAATCTTCGGCGATTTCAGGTACTGTTTTGTCGGTATTTCTGTATTTTTCGACCGAAGTCCTGCTAATTACCCGCAGGTCTTCAACTTTCTGCAAATTATTCAAAGAAGATTCCATTAATCCGTTGACGAAGTACAAATTGGTAGAATCTGCACTCATGTTTCTAAAAGGTAAAACAGCAATAGATTTTTCAATAATTTGATTTTTAGGTTCTTGTGAGGATGACCAATCAAAAGCTTTGTAAACAATGACCAATAAAATTAGAACGATAACAATTCCAACCACAAAAACAGGTTTCTTGGTCTTTTGTGTTGGTTTAGATAGATGTTCAGGATCATTATGCTCAGAATCTAAATCCTCAGGTTCTTGTGATTGTTGTTGCCGAGCTTCACCCGGAGAAAAACCATAGTATTCCCGGAAGCATTTTGTGAAATAAGAATTGTTGTTAAAACCAACTTGATAGGAAATTTCTGAAACCGTGTTTTCGGTATTTTTGAGCAATTTCATACCTTCTTGAAGTCTTACTTCACGAATAAACTGACTGGCACTTAATCCGGTGTCTTTTTTGATTTTTCTCAAAAGGTTAGACCGACTCATGTGCATACGATCGGCCAATTCAGAAACGCCAAACTGCTCATTGGAGAGTTCTTCTAAAACAAGAGTTCTGGCTTCACTTATAAACTTGGTATCATTAGAGTTGGTTGACATGCTCTTTTTTACTGATACGAAATTAGAGTTTTTTAATCAATTGAAATGTGCTTTCTAAGAATAAAAAATGACCTTTTGCGTCATAAGTTATACGCTTGCGTCATAATTTTCAAAGTTTCTACATAGCTAATACATAAGGCTTCATGGGTGTTACGCGAGAACTATGGTCCTGTCGCATCTTTGTATCATCAAAACAACTCATAATTAATAATTTAAATTTAAAATCATGAAAACAACACCAAATCCATCAATCTTTAGAACTTTTCAATTCGTTTTGTTACTGGTTCTTTTTACCAGCGCCTGCGGACAATCTGAAAAACCCAATGTTTCCTCAGTTCAACTTACAAACCAGGAACAAAGTAGCAAGAATGAAATAATTGAAACTCCAAAAGAGGACATCCATATGGCTATAATTTCTGGGCATTATGATGTCGTTAAACAACACATTGAGTCAGGCACAGATCTAAATCGAAAAGAACAAATGTCTGGATCGACACCCTTACTTACCGCGATTACTTTTAATAAACCAAAAATGGCTAAAATGCTTATCGATGCCGGAACAGACTTGTCGATAAAGAATAATGATGGTTCTACGGCATTACATAATGCAGCATTTTTTTGTAGAATGGATATGGTAAAAATGCTATTGGATGCCGGCGCCGATAAAACTGCAAAAAATCAATATGGGATGACACCTAGGGATTTGGTTTTAGCAGACTATAACGACATGAAGCCAGTCTATGAAATGGTCAGTTTACAATTAAAACCCATGGGTTTCACTTTGGACTTAGAAGAAGTACAAAAAGCCAGACCTGTCGTGGCTATGATGTTGGAATAATTTTTCAATTTGAAGATTTGAAGATTTGGTGATTTGAAAATCAAGTTTTTCTTTAATGAATTTGAAAATATTGACTTTCTGCTACTCCAGGGTACTTATTATGTGGCTATTGAAAAAGTTATCACATAGAGGACCAAAAAGAGTTTCACAAAGTTCCACAAGGTAATTGAATGAACTAAGCACGAAACTATTCAAATTCGGCAAATCAATGTCAACCTCAATCCAGAAACTAGAAACCAAAAACCTGAAACCAATAAACCGACAACAATGAACAATCAAAGACGATACGATATAGACTGGCTGCGAGTCATAGCCATTGGTCTATTGTTAATTTACCATATAGCCATCATATTTCAGCCCTGGGCCATGTTTATTGGCTTTATGAGAAGTGAAGAGTCCGCTGAAAGCATCTGGCAACCCATGACCATGCTGAATGTTTGGCGAATACCGTTCTTATTTTTTGTTTCGGGTATGGGCGTGTATTTCGCCATGAAAAAGCGTAATTGGAAAACTTTGATCAAAGAAAGATCCTTACGCATTTTAGTACCGTTTGTTTTTGGCTTTTTTGCCATTACGCCTTTACACATGTTTATATTTCAAAAGTTTTACAATTTGAATCTTACGTACATGCCCGCGTCAGGTCATCTTTGGTTTTTAGGTAACATCTTTTGTTATGTGTTGATCCTTAGTCCTGTTTTTTATTTGTTGAAAAAATACGATCATTCCAAATTCAAAAAAGGCTTGTCAAAACTGATGAGCTATGCCTTTGGTCCTTTATGTATTACTATATTCTTTATGTTGGAAGTAGGTTTAGTTAAACCACAAATATTCGAATTGTATGCTGAAACCTGGCACGGATTTTTTATCGGCCTCATAGCGTTTTTCTTTGGATTTGTATTGGTGTATACCGGTAGTGCTTTTTGGAAAACTGTAGTGAAGTGGAAATGGTCGTACTTTAGCATGGCTACAATACTGTTTATATTAAGATTTACAGATTTTGAATCTATTACCAATAATTACTTTACTTCTTTTGAATCTGTCTGCTGGATCTTTTGGGTATTTGGTTTGGGCTATAGTTATTTAAATAAACCGAGTTATATTTTAAATTACCTGAGTCAGGCTGCTTATCCGGTATATATCATCCATATGTTTGTGCTTTACGGTATGGCTTATTTTATACTACCTCTGAAAATTCCACCAGTACTACAATTTGCCGTAATCAGCATTTTGACCTTTTTATTCTGCTTTTTGATTTATGAATTTATTTTAAGGAGAATAGCCTTTCTAAGACCTTTATTTGGACTAAAAATTCAATCCAAAGCTAAAAGTCAACTTAAATCGGCAGTTTAACTAAATTTATATTCTAATTCTTGTCATCATGTCTGTAAAAACAGTTTCAAAACGCATTGGTTACACAGTACTTACACTTTTAGTAGTTTTATTACTTTTTATTGTAGGAGTGCTCTTTGTTGATAATTACAATACCTCTTATCTTAAAATCAGTCAAAATGAAGACTTTAGGTCAAATTCCTATTTAATCAAAAATGTCAATGTTATTCCGATGTCAAGAGATACCCTTTTGGAACATTATGATGTATTAGTGAAAGATGGAAAAATAGCTGAAATAGCGCCGGAAATCAAACCAATAGATTTTAAGGTCATCGACGGAAACAGCAGCTATCTTATGCCTGGTTTGATCGATATGCACGTGCACGTCTGGGATGAATACGAGCTGGGACTTTACCTGGCAAATGGCGTTACAGCAGTTCGAAATGTGTGGGGTTTGCCCATGCATCTCAGGATGAAGGAAAACATCAATAATAATCAGATCATTGCACCTTCTTTCTATACGACAGGACCTAAACTAACCGGACAGCAATTTATCGGAGATGATAATCTGAATTTATTTTCTGCAGAAGAAGCTATTGAAAAGGTGAAATCCTATAAAGATAAAGGCTATGATTTTTTGAAGACCTATTACGGGTTACCAGAGGATAATTTTTCGGCGATTATCGAGCAGGCCAGAATTTCAGATATGGATATTGTAGCACATCCGTCTCAAAAAGTGCCATTTTCCTTTCACCTCAATTCGCAGATCAAATCCATTGAACACGCAGAGGAGATTGTTCAGCAACCCTTGCAGTTTGACCTTGATACGTTAAAGCTCAGACCGATTATAGATACGATCTCTCAATTCAAGCAGGCAAATTATTGTCCGACAATAACAGTATTCTACAATATTTACAAAATGATGATCAATGATGCAATACTAGAATCCGAATCTATAGAATATATCAATCCGTTAATCAAAAGTGAAGACAGTCAAAATCAATTCGACCGCTGGTCAAATGCAAAACAAAGTGATCCTGAGACCGTTCAGCGGATCAAAAGTCAGCATGAGTTTCATTTGACGATAGTTCAAAAACTGCATGAAGCAGGTGTCAATATTATTTGTGGAACCGATGCTGGCATAGGGGTGACCCTTCCCGGATTTTCAATCCATGAGGAACTGGAATTTTATAAACAAGCCGGCTTATCCAATTATGAAGTGCTAAAAACAGCAACAATCAATGCGGCACAAACCCATCGGATCATGAATGATTTAGGAAGTGTAGAATCCGGAAAAATTGCCAATCTCATCTTGCTTGAAGCCAATCCTTTAGAAGACCTTAGAACTCTCCAAAACCCAAAGTGGGTCATGGTTCAAGGAAGATTCTTATCGTCAGATGTTTTGAATGGATTCAAGTCCAAAGCCAAAGACCGTCCAAATTTCATGGCTACAGCTCTTCGCTATGCTGAAAATTTATTATTTGAAAGATAAAATATCATTTGAAACAAAAGTCCATGAAATTATTCAGAAAAATTCGACATGCTCTAATATTTGACAATAAAACTTCTAAATATCTAAAGTATGCTTTAGGAGAGGTCGTTTTGGTGGTCATAGGCATTTTGATTGCTTTACAAATCAACAATTGGAATCAATCTGTTAAAGACCAGAATGCGTTGGATCAATATTTAATCAAGATAAAGGCGCATACATCTGAAGACATCATTCAACTCAAAGATTTAGCCAATGGGAGAAAACAAATTGCTGACGTTTGTAAAAAAGCAAGAAACAGCATCTTAGAGAAAACCGAAGATGAAAATCTATTTTGGTTCAAAGCCAGTGGTTATGCTTTTGCTGACTACTATTTTCAGCCAAATTCAGGCGGCTATGAATCATTAAAAAGTTCTGAATATTATGGTAAGTTGAATAACACCAAACTCGATTCACTATTGGCTAAATATCACCGTTTAGTGGAGATCATTGCACAAAATGAAAGAAGCTATAACCAATACACCGTTCATCAGGAGAATTACATCGACACACAGTTTGACAGGTCGCTTATTTTTGCTTCTGCGTTTATTTCAGCAGATTCTTTGGCATCTAAAGCTACACCACAATCTGAATACGATCAGGTATTTCTTGAATATACCTCTAAACCCGCATATCGCAATGTTATAAGTTTAGCGGCATGGCAGTTTAATACGATGATTGAACAGTATCAGCAATTAATAGAATTAGGCTACCAGACTATTGAGGAAATAGATGTAGTAACCAAAGATTAATCATATGATAAAGAACAAAAATGCAAAATGGACAGTACGCATTTTACTGCTTGTGGGAACAGCAATATCATTGTTTTTTGTGCCCTGGATTTTGGTAAAAGCGTGGATACTTCCTTTACCGGACACAGTCCAGGAACAAGTGGATGAAGCGATTGGATACGGTTTTGATGGTATGATTGTATATGTGGATGAGGCAGGAAAACCACCAAAGTTTTATACAGCTGGCTGGAAAGACAGAAACAAAAAAATTCCAGCCGATCCAAAGTCGTTATTTAAAATTGCGAGTATCAGCAAATTATATACGGCTGTGGCACTCACTAAAATGGCCAGAAGCCAACTCCTTTCATTTGATGACACACTTTTAGATCACTTACCAGAACTCGAAGGCAGAATAGAAAATGCAGAAGATATAACTCTAAAGATGATGGTACAACACAGGTCTGGTATTCCCAATTTTACCGATAACCCTGCCTACTGGGAAAACGAACAGGGCAATGCACAAAATGCCCTTGATTTTGCTTTGGATTTACCTGCCAGTTTTAAACCCAATGAAGGCTACGAATATTCAAACACCAATTATTTGTTACTTCGACAGATCATGGATAAGGTATTAGGATATAGTCATAATGCATATATCAAGGATAAAATCCTAATTCCTCTAGAACTGAAAAATACGTACTTTTCGATTAACGAAGTCAATTTAGATGATGTGATGAGTGGCTATTATGTGGGTTATGATGAGGATTTTAAAGCGCGTGAGTATGGCATGCTGGCTTCAGCACAAGATGTGGGTATCTTTTTGAGAGCCCTAAATGATGGAACTGTTTTTGAAGAAGGCGAACAGGAAATTTATCCTTATGAATATAACCACGGCGGTTTGGTTGTAGGATATCAAAGTCTTGCAGAATATTACGAAGATATTGATACTGTTGTTGTTCAATTCATCAATACCACCGATTTTGAAGGTTATGAATGGAATTTATCGGAAATTATCATAAATAGAATTAAAGAGATTCTTAAGGACCAGCAATATTTATTTTAAATGTTTGGATAATTATAATATTTTAAGACATTGCATCATAGTTTGTAACAATTTTTTCAAAATAAATACAAACAATATATAACCATAAATATATAATTATGCACTACTACAAAACCTCATTTGTTGTCTTATTTTTGTTGATCTTAAATTCAACTATGGGACAATCAATCAAAGGCGATTGGAGCGGAAAGCTCAACGCTATGGGACAGGAACTACCTTTAATTTTTCACATTTCTGAAGAAGCTGATGGCTTGTCAGCAACCATGGATAGCCCGGCACAAGGCGCAAATGGTATTCCAGTAGAAAAAGTAGAATTTTCTGAAAATACGCTTAGTATGTCAATGATGGGCGGACAGGCTACTTATGAAGGCACTTTGGATGGTGATACCATTACAGGTAAGTTCAAGCAGGCAGGCATGGAATTCGATCTGAATCTCACAAAAGGAGAACTTGAAAAACCAGGCGACACCTCTTTACCTAGTTCGGAGGAAGAGCTTAAAGCCCTTGCTAATAAAGAAGAAGGCAATTATAAGTATTACGTCAAAGACTATTTCGCAAAACCGGCTTCATCCAGTTTTCAACTATCGCCAGACGGAACTTACATGAGCTACAGGGAAAAAGATGAAAACCTTAAAAATCATGTTTACGTTAAGAATATCAAAACCAATGATGTTCAGCGTGTTATAACTGAAGGAGAAGAACTTATTAGAGGTTATGGTTGGGCCAATGAAGGTCGTCTGATCTATGTGATGGATAAAGGTGGAAATGAAAATTACCATTTATTTGCAGTAGATATAGATGGTA
>CAJXVZ010000036.1 GCA_913062845.1 uncultured Psychroflexus sp. | reverse complement strand
GTTGTATTGTAACTATCTACACGTTTCTTAAAGAATACCAGGTCTTGAATAACTCCAAAGCGATTAATAAATGATACTTTTACTGGTGTGTATTTTGGCTCGCATAATTCTGAGAATACAAAAGCCTGTGTAGTTCGTTCCCCAGATAAGTCATCAAATTTCAATATATCATCATTAGCCTCTTCATAACTTCCTATCTCATTTAGATAATTAATAAGGCATTGGTCACTTTCAAATGTTCCACCATCTGCTATAACCCTATCTTGGAATATATCTGCAAAATTAATGCTATAAGAAACTGAACTTATTAGAGGACTGCTATCAAATATATCTTTGAAATTGCTGTCAAAACCATAAAAGCCATTCGTTCTTTTTCTATCAAATAAAACGTCTATACTTATATCACTTGTTGTAAATATATCTGTATTATCTTGTAAAACTAAATCACTAGCATCTTGGTTTATGTGATTACCTTTTATTAATGTGGGGTTAAATACAAATAACTTTTCATCTATTGGCGGATCTTGAGATACTATCCTTACAAAATCATTCTCAGAAAAATTAAAAGTTATTGAAACTAAATACCAATTATTCAACTCTGTAATATCATAAGCTATTAAATTCACAGCGCTATTTACTATACCATTTGTATCAAAATTTAAAACCGAAAAATTATCCGTATTATTAAATATAATTCTAAAATTTTCTGATGAATTTTGTTGTTTTATAAATACGCTAAACGTATGTATACCTTTAATATTAGGACTTTGTTCTATACTGAATACATTTGAATCGTTTATGTCATCAAAACTAAAAGCCTCGTTAGCTCCAAAGGGGTCAGATTGGTCTTCTGTTATATTTAAATTAAAAGATGTATCCCAATTATTAAAGTCTGTATTTACTAAATTACTAATAATTTGCGTTTGCTCACTCCTTTGAACATAACCATCTCGAACCCTTAAAAGATTATACTGCAACTCTATACGGTCTCCATTAATATCTAAAATATCAGCTCTACAAAGCACGTTTATTGCTGTATCACGATTCTCATAAAAATCATCTTCAAACTCATATTGGTTTGCACTCCTTATAAGCTCGCTAATTTCAAATATAACTTCTGAATTAATTGCATCGCTAGTTAGTGTATAGTTAGGTGAATTGTTTACATCTAATGCGTTAGTATTTTTATCAATCCATATTTGTAAATTGACCTTGCCAATATTAGGCTTATCATAATATAAATGTATAGGACTTCGTGTTTGTATTGCTTTCATTTCTGCGTAAATTTTAAAAAGTTCTCTAAGTCCAATTTATAAGCTGTTGCTATTTCTTTAGGCAATTTAGGAAATTGCGTTTCAAAAGCTCTAGTAAAAAATCTGCTTGGCTTTATCCCCTCAGCATATATTCTGCGACTGATTAAAAAAGCTAGTGTTTTTGTGCCACCTTTCTTAAACCTACCTTTCTCATCTCTAAACCTTATACCTCTATTCTTTAACCACTCTTGTAATGGCTTAATCGGTGGTCTTTTATTCCTATAAGCAAATCTGCTATTAGGTGCTTTCTGCGCTCCGTTCTTCACAAGGCTAGGGTCTGCACCTTTCACACCCTCATCTTGAAACTTGCCATAGCTATTCATAAAAAATGATAGACTAAAACTATTCGGACCAACCATTAAATCATACGCTAAGCTATCATATAAGCTCCTGGTGACGTTTTTATCTTTTTTTGATAAGTTAGTCCTAGACTGTTTTATAACGCCCTTAGAAAAGCTCTCTAAAGCTTGTTGTGTATTCCCTAGCATATTGTCATTTCATTTTTAACTACTATTGCAAAATTTATTTCCATACCAGCTAAACCTTTGTCAAATCTATCCGTAAAAGGTGTGGCTGTGCTTATTGTTATCTGTTGTAAGTTGTTTTGGTATAACTCCCCTCTGCTTAATTTAGCGTATAAGTTTTTAATCACTTCTAGGGATTGATTCCAGATGAAGTCTTTATTATCTTGATCAGCATCTTTGTTGACATCTAATATATCGGCTATTAATAAGTTAACATTATAAGTTAATATTTTAGTGTCTATTTCTACATTCTCAACATAAAATAAAGCTAAAGGAAATGCGCCATTTTTTTCTACATCAATCTCAAATATGTCATTATTAATAACCCTATTGATTAGCGGACTATTGTCTAACTCTGTTTTAATTATATTTATAAGCTCTAAGTATGTCATTTGCTTTTATTTTTTAATTGCTTTACTTCTCGCTCATGCTTATCAATTTCGTGTTCTAAAAACATTAAACAAAAGTGTACATTAAATTCGGTAACTTTTTCAAGCTTGAAGATGTCGCCTCCTGCAAGTCGGTGCAAAGCTGAGTAATTTCCCCACTTTTTTGAGTATCCATCTGGCTGGCTTCCTCCTTTAAATAAGCTGGGATATAATTTAGTAAGTCCTTCGTTAAATTCCAAAAAAAAACCTTAGCCCCAAGCATTGCTCCTAATGGCATTTGCTTCATAACCTGTCCATAAACTTCCGAGCCTTGATAATCTTCTATAAGATACTTACCAAATTGCTTTTGTTTTATCGGTCTGAATAAAACAGCCATTGCTAAATGTATCTTATCTAAGTCATTAATATATT
Organism: uncultured Psychroflexus sp.; assembly: GCA_913062845.1. Classification (GTDB taxonomy): domain Bacteria; phylum Bacteroidota; class Bacteroidia; order Flavobacteriales; family Flavobacteriaceae; genus Psychroflexus. Next base: position 27,620 of record CAJXVZ010000036.1, on the reverse strand, counting down.
CGATTAAATCCGTATGCTCTCCATAAGTCATATCATCTAGTTTTGGAATAAATCCAAAGTCTGTATCGTTAATAGTAAATGTAGGCGTTAAATCTTTAACCTCTGTGTTTAAAATATCAGATACCGTTTTGACTAGATGCTCAACATCTTCAGGTTGCATTGCGTTAACCTTTTTTTTGTTGAGGTTGTAAAATATACGCATTACATCGTAATTGTCAGGCTCTTCAATCTTAACAAATGATTGGAATTGTGACAATTTAATATCATTTATATCTTCTGGCACTTTAATCTTCATACTTATAATATAATTTTTTTGTTGCTTTGTAACTTAATATACAAAATATTTACCTTTATTCGGATTATCTAATTGATAGGTTACATTATATCTTATACCATCAATATTATGATTCCAGTCATCAATATACATCTTAGAACCTTTATCTAAGTAAGTGTAGTTGTTGAGTTCTTTGCCGATACTAGTACTAGTTGGGTCAACAATAATCTTATAGTCTAACATTATAGTTATACCGCTTTCAATCGTACCTTTTTTAATTGGCACAATATTAATCCCCTTTGCTTTAAGATCGGCTATAAGTCTTGGCTCTGCACTATCTGCAATGACAAGTTTTTTCTCTGTAGCTTTTAAAATTAGCCTTGACAATTCATCTAATTTTAAACCGTTCTTGTAAATGTGATTTTTGACATAGATAATCTTTTTACTTTTGTCAATAGCTATTTCATTTAACGCATCTGGGTCAATGCTAAAACCAAAGTCCAAACCAAAAGATGTTTGCAAGTTATTAGGATTGAATTTACCATATTCCCAATTCTCAAAGACAACACCCTCAGCTTTGTCTAACCACCCACCTAATATTTTATGTTTATACTTTTTAGGATTGTTTATTTTAAGTTTTTCTACGTCGTGGATAAAGCTTTCATTAAGGTTATCAATGTTATCTCTATAATCTGTATGAATGTAGTTTACATCTTCAATAGTATCGTTTATACCCTCTTTAACACCTTTACTTTCAAAGAATTTTTTGTAAATCCAATGTTCTTTAGTTGCTGGGTTCATTATAAGGATAACCCTATTTTGCACGCCCTCCTGTCTTACAGATAAGTTAATTGTATCGAATTTATTTTCATCTGTTAACTCTTCCGCTTCATCTAATACCCAAGTTGATAAACCCTGTATAGATTTTAAGTTTGCTGTTTGGTCTCCAGAGCTTGTTTTGATACCTCTAAACAAAATACGACTTCCAGATGCTTTGTTTATGATTTCATCTTTAGTGATAGTAAAATCTGACATTTTACCCATCATTTCAATCTTCTCTATAAACTCTGGTATAATTGATATGTGAGCCGCTCTTAAAGTGTATCTAGTGTAAAGTATCACATGACCTTTTTCATAGCTTAAAAGCACAATTAAATAAGTAAGGGCAAAAGATTTACCACTTCCCCGTCCTCCTGTAACTATTGAAAATTTTGCATCACTACCAATGCGTTGATATTTAGGATTTAGATTTACCAAAGTTAATCAACTCTTTAAACGATATACTTTCGCCATCTGACTTAATATCTAAGCTTTGGTCTGGTTTACCTAAGTAATATTCTAAAAACAATTTTGCTGCTTGTATGTCTTGTTTATTAACTGCTTTAGCTTTAACTGCTTCAATAACTTTTACAACGTCATGAACTGTTGCAGCTTTTTCTAAGGCCTTTCGATATTCGTTTTTACGTTTATCAAAACCGCTCTTTGCCTTAGTGGAGTGTCCGCCATTGTTTTTTCTCTTATCCATAATTAATATAAATTAACTATTAATTTCAATACCCTTTCATTACTTTCCTTAACTTATCAATCATTCTTTTAACACAGCTTGAGCAACTACTTATCTGCTCTTTTTTCTTAAATATACGATTATGTATATTAAGAAGCTGTTTTTGTGTATCCATATTTATTACAGCTGGTTCGTTTTTAAAATACTTTTGTAAGTAATTGAACTCATCTTCAGTAAGGCATTCTGGAACATCATAGCTAAAAAAATCATTCAACTTCTCTTGTCGCTCATCACATCCGCAATCTTCTCCCGCTACAAACTTAACCGCTTTATCAATACCAGTGGCTTTAGTAACTTTCTTAACAGTGTCGCCTAGGCCTTTAGCTTTAGCCTCTTGTCTCTTTTTGTATTCCTTATATTTTTTAGTACGTTTATCTAAACTCTCGTAATATTCTTTATCTTTATCCATTGATCAAATGTTTTTTAAGTTTATTAATTGCTTTAGTTTTTGCTCTGCACATTTTCATTCTACTAATGCCAGTTTGTTTTTCAATCTCGCATAAGCTAAAACCTTGTAATTTATGTAAATCTAAAACCTTACGTTCAAAGTTAGGTAATTTATGTATAAGCTTCAAAATATCAAAACAATTTAAGTTATCATCTGCATGTTTATTATCTGGTGTTAAATTATCTTTGATTTGATAATTATAAGATTTTTTATTTTGTTTTTGATAGCAAAGATTTCTTAAGGTAATATATACATATCCTTTATAATTTTTTTCATTGATATTTATATTGCTTTTATTTATATTTATATACATTTCCTGTACTACATCTTCGGGATAGTCTTGTATACCAAAGACTTGGCAAACCTCAATCCATTCGTTATGATCTTTAGCAATCAAACTTAATACATCCATGCTTTTGCATAATGGATGTAAATATAATAATTTTTTTTTACTTGTTAACAATTTTGTTAAGCTGGTCAATTTCCTTTACGGTTAAATTTGTTAAAAGTAAGTCATTTATCTTTACGTCTATGACATGGCTATGTTCAAAAAAATATTCAATAATTTCTAAATTTTTGTTTTTGTATATGTATCTGACATAGTTGCTATGTTCCTGAGCTTCGATAAAATCAAAACCTAAGCTTACAATATCATCATTTTTTTTGGTTTCAATCATAACTGATATAATTTAATTTTAGTCTCTACTTTCCCCCAGTTGTCTGTGTAAATCACTGTATAAGGGTTTCGGTCTCCTATGATAATCACATCGTTTGATGCAGGTTTATCATTGTCTTTGTAAATACTACTGTAAACTAATAAGATAACATTAATTAGTAATAGTAATATAATTATTGATATGATGGTGTAAGTTAGTATCATTCGTTGTCGATTACTTTTTTAATTATTTTCTCATTGTAGTCTAATATCAGGCTAAAATGCTCAGGCTTATCCAAATATACAAAATCATGTCTCCAGTGATACGATGGGTAACCATTTATAAACTTCTCAGTATCTAATAACTTCTCAATACCAACTAATCTAAATGGTCTGTTTTCTTTGCCAGTGTAAGTGGTGTTTGGGTTGTTGAATTTATTCATAATAAACAAAACCTCATTCTTTCGAGGTGGAGGTCTCTACTCAAATGAGGCTTTTTTTAAATTTTTATGTGCGACCTCCACTTCGCTGATTACAAATATACTATTTTTTTTCATAATTAACATAAACATCAAACCCTAATTTTTTTAATACTTTTATTTTAGCTTTTTGAAGCTTACTTAACCTGTCCCACTTCTCTTTGCTTTCAATAAAAACAATACGGTCAGGCTTGCAAGCTATTAAGTCTGGCAAACCGCTGGGCGTAACCTTAACCAAATTAATAACAAAATAGCCTTTTGATTGCCAGTGTTTAATAAGCTTTGTTTGCATTTTAGAAGCCATACTCCTTCATAAATTGTCGACTATTAAAATTTAATTTTTTACTAACTTGATTATAAATTTTTTCAGTTATTCCATTTTTATCGCAAATTATATAAATATCATTTGACTTTCTTTCTTTTATAGTCATCCTGTCGCGAGATTGTATCCAATTTTTTCCTGAAAATCCTAAGTTCAAATATACTAAACAATCCGCTTTACTTACATTCATGCCCTCAGTAGAGTTAAACTGTATAGCTATATTTTTATCAGTTGTATTGAATTCGTCTATATTTTGAGCTAAATCAAAAGCACTTTCCAACATCTCACGTTCGGCTTGATAATAATACAAAATAGCTATTTTAAGACCTTTAAAATGTTTTTTGATATAATCAACCTTATACGTGCTTAAAACCTTTGTAAACGTATCCCCATTTGCTTTCTCAATAATGCAATGCCCATTAAATAACTGATGCGTTTTACTTTGTAGTTTTGCTGGTGCATCTCCAAATATAAAACCTGTCTTACCTTCAATTACTCGATCATTTAAAAGTTTATCGGTTAAGTTTTTAATTAATTTTGGAACCTCAACGTATAACTTTTTTTCATTTATTTCAGTTGTAAAGCCAGCATCTTGTTGTGTCATTGTAACCATTAAAGGCTTTATAACTTTGTCGACCACATCAACTTTGGCATGGCTATAATCAGTAACCGTATGCGTTGGCAGTCTCAACTCTTTTTTGTCAACGTAAACTTTCGCCCACTTATAGAAGTTTTTATACTGATTAAACGGGCTAAATTTAGATACATAAAATTGGTGGTATAATTGCGAGTAACTCTCAACGCTTGGCGTTCCTGACATCAATATACAAGGTATGTCATAAAACATTTGCTTAGCTTGCTTTGTTCGTTTTGATGGCTTAGGAAATTTGCCTAAGCTGTGGCATTCATCATAAATAACTAAGTCATAATTATGCTGAGGTGTTTTATGCAGACTTGCATAATTAATTGTTGTCAACTTAAAACTAAATCCAAAGGCTTTGTAGTCTTTTTCTACTGATGATAGAGCGGATTTTTTAGATATAAATAGAACGTGTTTAGCTTCATAAATATCTGCGCAATATAAAGCAGTACCCGTTTTATTACTTCTGACCTCACCAGCTAAATAAACAATATTGTGCTTTGTAAGTATTTTAAGCATTTTTTTACCAAACTTTTTTTGATGTGGTCTTAGTTTCATGAAGTCCAATATTTAAAGTTTTGTAAAGTATTTTTTTCCTTTATCCATTTATTGCAATACCATTCGATTTTGCACCTTTTTGCAAGCGATGTAAACGCCTTTCCCATGTCTCGTGTTTCTCTCTTAAATCTTGATATTTCGCTAGTAAGTTTTTGTATTTTATCGTTTTTTCTGCTTTCGGTTTCTCTAGCATTTTTTGAAATTTTCTCAATTTCTTTTTCAGTCCATTTAATTGCTCTGTTAGCTTCTTTAATTCTGTTTTTATCTTTGATGATTTTGATTTTAAAGTCGTGTATTCCTCTTGATAATCTATCAATGTCAGCTTGTCTTTCTCTATATCCTTTGTCAATCTTGCTTTTAATTTGGTCAAATTTTGTTCTTGCTTTTTCTTTAAGTTGATTATATTTTTTTGTAAGTTCTGAATGTCTTTGTTTGATATGTTCTCTTCGTTTTTTTTCGATTTTTTCAATTGCTGTTGTAAGTTCTGAATATTTTTGTTTGTTAGCCTCGAGTAATGCTGGTAAAATAATGTGTGTACATTTGTTTTCATTGTTAATATCTATTTCTATAATTGGTAATCCTAATTTTTGTAATTTTACAATATCTTTAAATGATTTTTTATTTGTTTTGTATATTTCAATAAAACAAACTAAATCACCATTTTGATAACAAGCTAAATCTGGCATTTTACTACCTGTATTGTATTCTGGCTCTACTTTGTCAAACTCTATGGTTTGCATAAAAATCGTATCAAAGTATTTTTTTTCATAAACTATTTTCATTTTAGCATTCCAATGTTCAGCGCTTTCTCCATAACCTGAAGCTCCAGCAAATAAAGGATTTGAATCTTGAATAATACTTGTGAAAAATTGCCTATCGTCGCCTTTTTTATAAGTGTATAATAATTGAGCTTTCGGAAACATCCTATATTTTGCACCTCTTATGGCTTTAGAATGATGCACTAACTTATTATTTTCATTATACAAATATTCGTATTTCATAACTTTTTAATGTATTTATAAATCATTTGTAAACTAACTCCCAATTGTTCTGATACTTCTTTTTTATTTAGATTTTTGTTTGCTTCATATAACTTTTTAAAAATTTCAAAATTTGATAATTTACTATTTTCTTTAATAGCTGTTTTTATTTCTCGGACCTCAATACTATCTATTTTCACTTTTTTAGCCATAGCTATAAAATACTTACTTAACTTCTCAGCTTTTAAAATACTTTCCTTTGAAATTTCTATAAGTTTATTCTCTGGATTATAAACACAATCTAAAGCATGGATTAATAATGCAAAACGTGGAATGTAAGATTTTTGTTTTGGCAGCATAGATTTCATGTATTCATTTTCTGTGTCAGAGTTTTGAATATCTGTAATATTATTAAAAATACGAATCCACTCTTTATTAGCTTCTTTGCTGAACCTTACTATAATTGGATTAATATTACCCTCTTCATCTGTTTCTGTAATTGTTAATTTTATTTTTTCATAAAAACTTATAATATTATCAGAATACCAATTCAAAATAGTGTCTGACATCTCTTTTAAGTTATATTTTTCAATTTCTAAATCTGGATAACTTAACAATATCCTGTCTAGAAAACCATTATCTTTATTCTCGTCTGTGTAAAATTGATTGAATATTGATGGTTGAATACCGCCTAAAACTGGCATTAATGGCTTTGAAACGAACGAGCCAGCTCTAGTAATTCTATTTAAATTTACTGACTTACCAGACCATGTAGAAAGCCAAAATTCTAAATCTGAACCTTGTTTATATTTATTCATATCTTTAAACCAGCCAGCTAGCTCATCTTTAAATACGCCTACTCCATTTTGATTTTGTTGATGTAAATCAACTAAAGCTTCTACAGTTATGTCATTTGCTAAAAACTGATTTTTTTTAGGTTTTTTAACTTCAGGATATTGCTCTTGCTCTGTTTTAGTCATGTTATTATAAGATTCAAATTCCTCTTGTTTTTTTATGTAGTTTTTAATTTCTTTATTGTTGATTTTTTCGAGTGGAAAAATAATATTATTAATTGCTGGTGTTTTACCAATACCTGCCTTTCCCACTATCGCAATCCATAACGTTGCAATTTCCCGCCATCCTTTTTTCACCTCAACTTGCATAGCATTACCTATGCTTAAAGATAACACCCACAGCATAGCACAACCCATAAAGTCAATACTTGAATCTAATGTTTTATTACATTGCATTATGTAATTACTTATGCCTTTAGGAAAAACATCTACTGGAAAAACTAAATCTTTTTTATTTAATTCTATTGTCTCTTCAAATTCAAAATCTTGTTCTACTATTCTCGAACCATAACCTTGATCGTATAAATCCCATGCAGCTTTTTTTTGGTCATCATTATGATACCTTCTACAATAAGCTCCAAAAGCATTGTAAGCTGTTTTAATTTTATAATGTGTACCTGTTGAAAAAAGATACATAAAACCAGTATCTTTAAAGACATAACCACTATGATCGCTTTTTGCTCCATTACGTTTTATAAAATACTTCTCATTTGTTTGCCTAACTATTTCAAACTCATCATTTATTACATTAAATATATCATTTCTTTGGTTAAAGTCATCCCAAGGCGATAAATCTCCATAATTTTTATTTCTTTTAGTCTTTACTTTGACAGGTTTGGGTTTTTCGCTTATGTAATTATACGATTTTGAATAACGTATAATAGTATCTCTGTCATCTTCGCTTATGTAGTCTACATCAAAATAGCTTTTTTCACTTACTTTGTTATTTGGGTATGTAAAAATATAACCACCTACACCTCTAGTTTCTATAATGGCTTCAGATGAATCTTTTAAAGATGCAAGTTTTAAATTACCTTCAATTTTTTTGCATTTGTATAAAATATGGTATCCATCATTTTTGGTTTTATAAATAACCACTTTATTATCAAAGTCAAATATATTTTCACGTAACAATGATAAATACTCTTCCCAAAAAGCTGTTTGTTTTTTTGCTGTTGATAATACTTTTAAATCAACGTCAATACATTCTAAATCTTCAAAACCTGTCACAATTCCAAAATTATAAGACCTGTTTAAAATAGGCTCTAATTTATTCCATGCCATTTTCTTAGTTTGGCTTGACTTCCATTTGTGTGATGGCACTTTGTTTTCATTAACACCTATAATGCTAAAATACTCGTGATACTTTTTTATTTTTTGTATATCCATATATTAAAATAAAATACCCTCATTTATCATTAGCGGCCTGGAAAAGCTAAATCAAAACAAGGGTAATTAAAATGTTTTCTAAGGAATTCCAGACCTTGAATAAGCTACAAATATAAAAAATTATATTGTATTATCAAAAAAAAAATCGGTTTAAAATTTTAAACTTTTTTAAACCTTTTTTAAACCGCTTTTTGATGTTTAAAGCATTGAAATACAATATATTAAAATTAAATTTTAAACTTTTAAACCAGGTTTAAAGGTTTTTTACTTAAAAATAATTCAATTAAAAATATTTACAAAGGACTTAAAAAGTTTTAAACTCGGTTTAAAAGTTTAAAAAACAAACATAAATTATTGGTAATTAATATATTAGCTTAATTTTTTTGGTTTAAAAAAGGTTTAAAAAAGTTTAAAATTTTAAACAAAAAAAACCGCCTACAATTTAATGAGGCGGGTCAAAACTGATTAAAGTTTATGTTTTAGAACGCTAGGTCATCATCTTCACTTTCATAAGAATCAACAGCAGAACGTTCTCTATTTGGTGGCGTCTCATTTAGATACTCCAACATATACTCTTGGAGTTCTTCAGCAAATGGCATTAATTTGCTTTTATCTTTGATTTTAGCGCCTTTCTCAAACACTGGTACGCTATACGTTACCTTACCCTTTTTAAGTTCCTTAGCACCGCTTATTTTAACCCAGTGCTTATCAAAATTATTGTCTCCAAAATCTTGAATAAAATCTGAGTAAGCAGAAACGCCTGAACCTTTTAAGCTGATGTTAATAATCTCAAGGTCATTAGTAACCGCATAAATAGAACGGCTGTAATGTGCACCAGCATCTTTGATTTGTCCTTTAATTTCTTTGTAAAGCCCTTTAGCAATTAAACCACCTTTAAAGGCTTTGACTTCCAATTCATCTGAACCAATGGCAAATACTTCATTGGAGTAAATACCTGATTCAGATTTGTCATGCCACCCTTTTACTGTGTGATAGTGTTCGAGGATTACAATGTTTAAAGGTAATTCTACTTTTACATTTTCTTCTTTTTGCTTATCGTAATACGAAAAGCATTTGTCATCTGACTTCCAGCTTAAAAACTTTTTTGCTGGATTTTGTGATTTGCGCTCTGGGCGCTTTAACCATGTACTCATAATTAATTATTTTAAAATACGCCCAAATATATCGGTGGGCGCTTCCGATTTAATTATTAATATGTAATACGAATATACGATTTTCTGTAACCTTTAATCGGCACTTGCTCAACTATCTCACCATCTTCATTTATAACCTCTTCTTTAGATGCTTGTATTAGTTGTTTTTCTCTATGCTTTAGATCTGACTTAAGTTTCTTTATTTTTTGGTTTAAGTGCGACCAAGTGGCATCTTTTGCAAAATCGTATTGAGCACCACCCTCAACGTGCTTTAATTTCACACCGTTAATTGTAGTTTCTTTATCAATCGCTAATTTATCTTTTACATTAGCAAAGGCTGTGTTTAAAACCTCTGTAAGCCTGACGAGCCTTGTTGTGGCATCATCAGCAGATAAATGTTCTAATATACTTTTAGCAAGCTCATTGCCTTGCATTTGTGCTTGTTGCTTACTGAACGTTGGGTCATAAGCCATTTGCTCGCTTAGTTGCAACGCTAAATCTTTTGTCCTTTCCATAATTATTTGATTAAAATGTCAATATTAAATGATTGTTCTGCAGAAAAATCAAACATAGCCATTGTGATACTGTATAGCACTTTGTTATTGGTGTTTTCTGCATAGTTAAGTAGTCCATGAAGAACATTACTTAATTCTTGATCTGTTGCAGCTTGATTGTATTTGTCAAGCCAATCCCACTCCTCTAAGTTGTAAAGTGGGTTTGCAAAATTAATTTTTCTTAATTGATTCATGATGATTTAATTTTTGATTTATATGCAAATATAAAAAATATTTTATATACTAACAAAATATTTATGGGGTTTATTTATTAATTTTTCGATATGCCTTACAATATAGAAAGGAACATTATTGCGTCCTTTTTGCCAATTGTTAAGTGACATCAGCGTGCAGTTAAGCTCATTAGCTAAGTCTTGTTGGGTTTTTCTTTGACCAGTTTGCTCTGACCATTCTTTAAGTATTTTGTTTAGTTTAATTGTCATCATACCAATTTAGGGTTTCGTTAATTTTAGTTTTGTATTGGGGATAATATTTTTGGTAATCCTTAAATTTCACAACCATGTGATGAACGGTTGTTCGGTCTTTGTTTATCTTCTGAGCTATTTGCGTTTTTTTGTATTTCTCTTTAAGTGCAATGTAAGCAAAAACAGAACGTGCCACGCAATACTGCTCTTTTTTACACTTATTTGAAATGTCCTCAACCTCAAATATATTTTCAACAATAAGTTTTAATTTATCTAAAAAATACCTAATTTCAAACAAACTTATAACTTCCTTTATATTAATATAGTCTTGGTCTAAGTCATCAATCTTATCAATTAATATTGATTTTTTCATCGCTCAGCAATTTTATAGATTTGTTCTAGGTCTTCTTTAGATACAAACACATCTTCTCCATCATAAGTAATATTACACTCTTTTATGCCAGCTTTCTGCATCTCTATTAAAGATCTTTTACTTATTTCAATACTGCCGTACTCAATATAATTTTTGAATTCTACACCCTCTTGACATCCAATCTTAGGAAGTTTATTTTTGTAAGCTTGTATTTCCTCTGGTGTGGCTTTTCTTAGTTGAGAGCCGTGATGGTAATAACCCGTATCATTAACTGTGTAAAGAAAGTAGTTTGTACCATGAATTTTTATTATTTCATCAATCTTAAAAACATAACTTTTTTCTTTATGTACAACAATATCCCCTATTTGATAATTGTTGTTGCGTTGATACTTTAATTCGTCTAATTTGTTTTGTAGCTTCTCAATCTTATCGTCTATTGAGGTTTTAATAAAGTCTGAGGCAGGGTAAACTTTATGATTATGTTTAATTGCATACTTTAAGATTGAATATTGTCCATGAAACGGATAATAAACTGTGTTTTCTTTATGTAACCACCATTGCAGATTGTACGAGCTTGTCTGCTTCGGTTTTCTTGCCATTGAATTTTTCCTTTCGTCATAATCTAAATAAATAGAACAATCACACCATTTTAACCCAGCATCATGCATCAATTTACAAATGGCATTAGCTTCCTCTTTTGTTTTGCAATGAATGCATTCGTTTTCTTTTAAATCTGTTACTTTTTTCATGATAGTGTAATTTTAATTTGTTTGTTTTCTATTTTTTTAATCATTTTAAGGCGTTTTAAGTACATATCTCTTTGCTTTTGGTAATAACCCCTAAAACGATAGCGTTGGTTTATGTATTCCTTTCCTGATATTATTATTAAGACGCTAAGAGCTTCATCATTCATTTGTAACTTAACGTTGTCGTAAGTGTAGGTGATTTTCATAACTCAACGTTTTGGTTATCTACAACCGCAACTTGATAGGCTTGATTGCCATTAGTATCAATCATATTTCTACCGAATTGAGTTTTTTGTATCAACTTATTACCTTGATTATCTACAACGTAATACGTTGAAACTAAGTTGCCTTGCTTTTTTAAAAGTAGTTTTTGACCTGTTATTTTGTGTGTGAATATCATAATAATTTGTTTTGATTATGATACAAATATAAAAAATATTTTATAAATAAACAAAAAAAAACCCGACAAAATTAATTGCCGGGCCAAACCAAATCATTATGAAAAAATCAATATGAAAGCAAATATAATAATAATATTTAATTATTTAGACAATCTTTTAAATTTTTCTACTCCACGACTACCAAAATAAGCTAAGTAAACTGTAATTAATAAATTTTTAAGTAAATCAACCCAAACGCTATCCACTTTAAACGGGCTGTTAACACTATCTGCAATAATTAAGGTTATGGTTGATAACGTTAAAAAAACTAAAGTAATAGGTCTTACATTTTTTGACAGCCATGAATCCGATGCCATGTCAGCATCCCATCGCTTTGATATTGCAATAAACTCTTGCTTGTCAAGTTCTATTTGTTCTTTAAGCATTTGCTTATCAAACTCAGTTAACTCTTTTGAATTTTTTATTTTTTTGCTTAATTTATCTAACGCATCTATCCCAGTTACATCCCCAGCAATGTCTAGTAAATCTGGAGCTACTTTCTTACCTTGTTTAGCAAGCCAACGCAATGCATCCCCTACTCGGGTTGTCCCATTTTTCTCTTTGTAAGTTAATTCTGGCATAATATTAAATAAATAAAGCTAAAAAGCATAAAGCCATTAACAATGCAATCCATCCTATTTTGTCTAAATCTATTTTCAAAAGCTTAAATCATTTGGACTAATTTCGTACTCATCTAGCAAAGATAAAACAATTTCTCGACTTTCGTTATTAAAATGTTTTAACTTGTTGTTGTAAAGCTCCCAAATCATCATAGCCATATCGTTAGCTTTTGCTACTTGTTTAATCTCTAATTGATCAGTTATTTCAAAAGTTGCTTTCATATTAAAAATAATGGGTTAATCTCATAACTTGCCCGTATTTTTTATGATGCAAAAAGCCTTCAATAGCTACTGGGGAATGCTGAAAACCATTTCTGTGATGCCACCCATCAGCTTCACTAGGGCTTCTTAAACTCTCAAATACAACTCCTGGATAATCTTTAGCCGTTTTGTGATGTAAATGATGGCTGTAAATATATCGTTTTTTACATTGACTAAAATATTCACTTTCATTAGCCATAAGCAAAGGCAAATCATTTTGTTTAGCACCATCGCCATGTGTAGTGCCTATTAAATTATTAAAATACTTATAATATTTTCTATGCGAAATATCACAGTCAAAGGTTATATTTGTGCAATTCCTAAAATACGTCTCAATAACATTGCATAAAAAGAAACCATTTGTATAGTCGTGATTAGATGGGTTAAAAACAAAATGTACATCCGCCACGCCTAGCAATATTTCTAATATTTCAATATAAAGGTCTTTTGCCATTAAAAAGTTACGATACCACATCCCGTCAGTGTCTTGAGGTGTCCCGCTTGTTGTTGTACGCTTAGGGGTGTCGGTATGCAAAACATCATTACCGCCAACAAATAATATCTTATCTATGTTTGTACCACTACATTCGTTTAATATTCCTTTTACGCCATCCTTAACACGTTTTATTGCAGTTTGACTGTTATAGTCCACTCCAGTCTCAAAACTATCTGAGAGTTTGCCTATATGGATGTCCGCTGGATCCATAACTAAAAGCTTACCATCTTTACATTTTTCACGTTTTATTTTAGTGAACTTAGGTGAATAATTTTTAAGGTCTTCAATTAATTCGTCTTTAAGCTCGTTTAATTTCTTTACCTGTGGCGGTTCGTAAAAAGGATTTTGAACAGGTATAGATGAATTTTTGTTTTTAAGCCAAAGAAACTTAGAATTAGTATGCTCAACACCATGCTCTTGGTGTGCGTTCAAAATTCCTGAGTTTCTTAATTCTAAGACTTTATCATATTCAGCTTTCGTGACGTAATACCTAGCTTGGTTTCTTCTTTTTTCATTAGGCTTAGGGTCAAAACCTAATGCCTTAGCTTCGCTTTGTGATAAGTATTTTCTCTTTTTCGCCATTACCAACGAGCTTTATAACCTCTTATGTCGTAATGTGTAAATGTGTTATAATCACTTAATCCACCCTCTGACATTTTGCCTTCTCGTATTAATTGCTCTATTTTTGCGGCTACATATTTAGGTTTTAATCCATTTGCCCTAATATCCGCCGCCTTACCTTTAACATGCTGTGAACTCCCTGAACGCCCTTGTTTTAACTCCCACCACAAAGGTCGAAACCCTATATTTATTTTTATAGGCTGGTCTAATTTATTCCTTAAAACTTGCAATTCTTCAGCAAGTTGGTGTATGTTTTCTAATACGCGGTGATCGACCGATTCCAAAACTTTTTTCTGCTGGTCTTTGTCATAAAATTTTGACAACAAAAACTCATCTAATTTGAAGTTTTGAGTAATTTGTTTGTTTAAATTTACTTTCACTTTTTGTGATTATCTATTTTTATATTTTGATAATTCTGATTTCAGCTCTGCATTTTTGAACTGTAATTTTCTGACTTGCTTTTTTAATTTTTCCAATTCAACTCGCATCTCATCCATTCTTTTATGAGTATCTTTAATTAACTCATCGTATATTTTTTGGATTGAAGATAAACTATCTGTTTGCTTTTGCTTTATACCATAAATTAACCCGCTTAAGCCAGTTATAGCTCCAGCAATTATTTCCCAATAGTTTAGTAATTCCTTCATGCGAATTTATGTGTAGGTGTTTTCGGCTCTACTGTATTATCAAGTTTTATTTCTTTTTTTGTCATCACATCCACGTGCCAACCGTTTAAATAAGTTGCCTCTGTTAAGACTTCACCATTCTCATCAAACGTTGCTGGCTCATCTACTAATTTACCAAGGTAAACCACCGCTTCTGTGATGTCCGTATAAGGTGTGCGTTTTAAGATTAGCTTACCATTTTCGTCCTCATACTTTCTATCTTCGATAATACCCTTATCCATAAGGTCTAAAAGTGCCTCTTTTTCCTCTTTGTATTTTAATTTGTATTCCATATCTATTTATTTATGAAGGTGTATATCCGTTGAGATTTACAGTCCAGCCTAAAGCAAATAATGCATCCGCTGCAGCTTGCCCCGTTGCACTTGGTGTTGCGTTTGTGCCTCCTTGTATTCCTAAAGTACCATTATTAATATCATTATTTTGTGCTGAGGTTGCAATGCTTACTAATATATTATCAACTGACTCTTGGTTTAAATCGTTGCCTTCAAAAGCTGCATCATAAATACCTGTATTATTATTATCAAACATATTAGCAGGGAATGAAGTTAAGTTGTTTTCACGCCAAGCAACAAAAAAATCAGTTCCATTGCTTAAGTCAATAGCAGGAAATGAAGTTAATTTGTTTCCATCCCAAGCCGCTATAAAATTAGTTCCATTACTTAAGTCAATAGCAGGAAATGAAGTTAAGTTGTTAAATCGCCAAGAGGCTCCAAAATTAGTCCCATTACTTAAATCAATTGCAGGGAATGAAGTTAAGTTGTTACCAAACCAAGCAAATTGAAAATCATTTCCATTACTCAAATCAATAGCAGGGAATGAAGTTAAGTTGTTATTTTGCCAAGCTCTATTAAAATTAGTCCCACTACTTAATCTAATCGCTGGAAAATAATCCCAGTCCTGCTCTCTAAATTCTTGACTAAAATCAGTCTGCTGGCTATAATCTTCTAACCAATCGCTTGTAATATCACCACTTACCCATTCATCTATTCTGCTTTGACTTATTACTCCATTCTCAATAGAGAATATCGCTAATCCTGTTCTGCCTAATTTACTTAATATCTCTAAATCTCTTAAGTCCGCTGGCTTCTCATACGTTACCGTTGTATTCGCTTGCCCGTTGTCTGGGAAGTGAAACGTTATATCATTATCCACTACCATTACAATATTACCCGTTCCGTTAAGCGGTATGTCAAAGCCTGTATCTACGTCTTCTATTTTTAGCCTACTATTATCCGCACCTACTTTTATAAGTGTAGAATAACTCGCATCAATAGTTGAGGTTAAGTCGTTAGTTAAGATGTCTTGGTTACGGGTAACTGTTGAACCGCTTGTAGGGATGTAGCTTGTAGGTGTTGTGCCTTCTTCTAATTGTGCGCCCCAGAGGAATAAACCGCTTGTGCCATCGCCTTGGTAAAACTCTGTATTCGCATCTTCCATCATTCGAATTCTTAAAACAGCTTGAAATGGGCTTTCAGGTATGGTCGTTGAAATTATTACTCGATACCAGTCGTTAGGATATTGTTGAACAATTACAGAATCTGCAAATGAACCTTGGCTTTCTATATTACCGTTGTTTAAATTAACTACAACATCCCCACCAGTTGTGTTTATAAAAAAGATTCTGGCATAACTTCTTTCTGCTTTTTTTAAGAAGACAGAAGTCACTGCTTTAAAATCGTTTAAAGCAGAATCCAAAACTATTTTGTGTCTTAAATCTGAAGTATCTTCTACCAATTTGTCTGCTGTTGTAGTACCATCAGGTGCAACTGCATTATTAGAGCTTATCGTTGCATTGTCTTTTGTCCAATAATTATCATCAAACTGCTCACTATAAGTAAACAAATTAGTCCGCTGCGGCTCTAAAGCCAACTCAGGACAATCACCATTGGCATAGTCCGCTGGTAATACGTTATTACCTACGCTTTCTATTAGCTTATCTTGATTCACTCGTGTTTTGCTGGTATTTCTACTCATCGTAAAATCACCACTACCATCCGTTGGTTTTATGCTGTAATTTTTACCAGCTTTATACCCGTTAGGCGTTAGTATTACTTTTTTATTATCTATGCTCATAATTTATCTATTTCTGTTAAACTGTTTTCTAAACATTGCTCAGCTTCAAATGTACCGCTGTCAGAAGTTACACGAACCTCAAAGTCTTCTGTTAAAAGGTCAGCTGTCGGGTCTATTACAGTATCACCGCTGTAACTTCTCCTATAAATAGACCCCCAGCCTACTGTATTATTTGCGACACCTTGCCCCCAGCCTACTGAATTATTTTCTGCGCCTTTGCCCCAATCACTCATATCTTTTATATTTGCCAGCCTCCGAAATAGCTATCCCTACTCGGATACCTATCGTCTTCTGAATTAGTATTGTATTCTGGATATATCGTTTGATTATAAATGATAAAGTCAATAAACCTATCCGTATAATATTGCGCTATATCCCTATATTTCTTAACTAAGAAGTCTACATCGCTTTTGCTTACATTCTCAGCGGTCTCGCTACTATGCCTTAAAACCGCTTTATTAGTTATATGATAACTCGCAAACGGTGTGTATTCCACTAAACTCCAGAATATAGTCATGTTCTTAACGTGCTCATCTAAAAGTATCTTCTCAGGGTCTGTATCCTGTGGGTTATTAGTTGTCTCAATATAATTTATTAACCTCTCATATAGCCTAGTTCCTAAAAAGTTCTGTATATGTATCTCTTGAGCTATCTTAACGAATTGAATAAACTTATCAGGGTCAACTGAACCGTCAACAATGCTGTTGTTTTTCAAGTCGCTTTGTGTTATAAATAATGTCTTTGCCATATCTTTAATTTAAAAATCCATCATTAGGCATATCCTTAGGCTTCATAGACACCTCTTTAGGGTTTCTCACTCTGTAACCTTCACTTTCTGCTTTATTGGTGCTTACAGTCGGCGCTAATGGACTTTTAGTATCTATTGCACCAACCTTTCTAAACGTTTGCCGTCTCCATCTATGGTGGCATCGAGCTCCACCCTTGTATTTCCAAATGCTATAAGTATCTGATCCGTTAGGACCAAAGCCAGTATTAACTACTTTATTATCTAAGGCTTTTATATCTTCTTTGCGATATAATTTATTTGCTGCAACCATACGTCTGCAAAATTGTCTACTATCTGCGCTTACTCTCTCAGGAAAGTATTTATATCTCACCTTATAATTAACGCCATCAATAGTTTTGTCTTGCTCACTTTTTGCATTCGGTCTTGCCGTTCCTGTGCTTACTAATTGTATAGCTTTTTGTAAAACGGTTCTACTTTTATAGTCTGCTTCTTTAACCAGCTCATCCATCTCATCTTCTACGTCTTCATCTACATCCCTATCATCTACTAATTCCCATTCACTGCTTAACTCTTCTCCAGTGCTTATAAGCTCATCTGCTAAACTATCATCAAATGACTTTTTTAAAGCACTCATCTCAACACCTGTTTGCTTCTCTTCTTCTGCTTGGCTTATCTCATCACTCACTTCCATAAACTCTAAAGGCTGTATAGTTTTAAAATATAAGTCTAAACCACTTGGAAATATTTCTTTAATTATATCAACTAACTGATTTTGATATACTCTTATAACTATATTTTCAAAAAGTAAAGTAGCATTTTTTATCTCATCTGCATTATTACCTAATCCACTTTGCCCGTCTCTGATACCTAATAGCATAGGACTTGTTACTCTATGCCCTACAATTAACTTATTAAAACATTCCTTACTTAAATATTCATAATGCTGTGGTGCATCGTTTAAAGGTATGCTGTTGACTGTTGTCTCACTTTCTTTGTCTTCATTAAATGCTATTACAACTTTTTTACCTTTGCTCCCTGTGAGTTTTTTCTTAACATCACGCTCTAAACTTCTACGCTTATCTTCATCTTCTGGAATGCCATTGTTAAAGTTAACTACCGTTGTAGGACTGAATCCGTTTTGTGCATCGTTTATCAAATAGTCTGCTATCTCTTCTTCTAATAACGCATAAGGTAATGCACCAGCATAGTCTGGTGGTGTAAAGTATTCGCTTCCACTTGCATAATCTTGCCAGATATAAATTTCTGGCTTTTTGCCATTACCAAACCCGAAAGCATCGATTGCCTCAGGCTCTTCATTTCTTTTTTTATTTACCCAATTAGGATGATAATACCAGGTTTCTATTTCTCCTTTATCATTCTTTTTTTCTGGTCTTAACGTATGTATAGGAAAGTGCTCTAAATCTATTGGCTCGCCATTCTTATAAATAACTTGTATAGCAGCCATACCTAAAGCCTTACGGTCGTATATTATTTTTCTTAGCTCCTTTGGTCTTACTTTAGAATATATCTCAGTCCATTCTTTGGTATATTTGCCAGCATTAGTAGCTCCCAATCCTTTACCATAAATAAGGTTAGATATACCTTTTATTATAGCGTTATTAGTTGTACTTCTCTGACTTCTGTCAATAAGATAATTAAAGTAATCATTGTCTTCACCATATTCCACATAATCGCCATTCTTAACTTCTTTAATTTCTGGCGAAGTGTAAGATGATAAATTGACAATTATGTTTTCGTTATTAGACTGTGATATACTCATCTTGTGTGTTTATTTTATTAGCATTTAAGTAAATATCGTCAACATCAGAATAAATTGTGCTACGATAAATTAAACTTTGATTTTTAAATATATCTAAAATGTAAGTTTGATTTTTTTTAAAGTTAAAATTTTCATCCGTTATAACATTATAATATCCTTGCTGTGCAACTGGTAAGGTTTTTTCAAAAGTTACTTTTTTGGTGTATTGATTAGTTATCACTACATTAACTGTATCAAATTTCTCTGATACAAAATATAATTTATCTGTCGACTGATTGACTTGCATACCTATAATATAACTTTTAGATACCGTTTGTAACAAATTTAAGAAAAAAAAGCCTTACAAAATTAATTGCAAGGCTTGAAAAGCTAATTCATAATACTATTAGACTTCAGTTCCCTCAACAATAGTAGTCTGCGTGTCATCTCCTATAATCGTTGCATCTACTAATCTTGATAGTTCTCGCTCTTGTGAGGTTACTGTTAAATTATAACCAGACAAGTCTCCCATTGCACCACCTGTCACTTGATTGACTTGCACATCACATCCATTTTCTATTCCCATTAATAAAAAGTTGCCGTTATAGTCCTCAATTATTACATGAGGTCTACCAAAGGTAGCAAGTTGCAATTCTTCTCTAGTTGCTGCATCAATCTTTTTAATGATTGCAGTTAATGTACTGGTTACAAATGAAGTTCCATTTTCACTTGATATCTCATTAGCATCCTCTAAAGAATGCCCACCATTTCTAAGCTCGTATTTATACAAATCTATTGGAGTCGTTGGAGCAGATAGTAAACTATCTATTACACCATCCGTTTCCGTAAACTCGTTAAAAATACTAGCATTAAAATTGGCAAAGTAAAAGGCTTTAAGGCCTCCTACGCTGTCTTTACAAGGCTCTTTTCTGCCTTTTGATAAATCACATGCCATAAATATATTGTTTTATAAGGGGAGACTTAACTCCCCTTTAGATTATTATTAATCGTTTGCCGAGTTAGTCACTCCGTATGTTACAAAGTCTTGTGCAAACTCATATTGCACTCCAGCTGTATATCTCATAACAAATCTGACGTTTTTACTACCGTCAAGGTCTGCCATATCTAAAACTTTAACTTCGTTATGGTCTGAAAGCAGTCCAGTACCAAAGTGTAAGTTTTGTTTTCTAGTAGCAATCATCTCATCACCGATTAAACCTTGTGTCATAAACACTTTAACACCGCTAAATGTCTCAATATTTATATCTTGGTTAGTACCTAGACCATTCACACCATTAGCACCTACACCACCTGCAGCGAAACCACCTAAGGCTAATTTGTAAGCTCTAAATACTTTACTAGATACATAAATATGTAGGTCTTCCTTACCAAATAATCTATCAGGTATAGCGTTATAAACTTTTGCCATCTCATCAATTACATTGCTTGCATCAATACTAGTTGATGCTATCTCTTGTGCAGTTGGTAAGTTAGCATCTGCTGCAATAAGCGTTTTGAAACCATCGTATTCACCAGCTCCGTCAACACCTCCCCAAATAGCAAGCTCGTTAGCTTCTGCTACTCTAGCGATATACTCAGCAATAATAAAATCACTGAATGTTTTAGGGAGTACGTCATGCGCTGAAAAACCCATCTCTAAAGCATCCCAAGTATCTTGAAAATCTAATTTACAAAAAACTTGATTTACTTGTAATTCTTTTGGTTCTAAAACACGCTCTAAAGTAGTTACGCTTCCAGTTGCTGTAAAATCACAAGTCGCATCTGATATGATGTCTTGTAAATTAGCTGGTCTTAGCGTTTTTCTGAACTTAATGTTCGGGTCGATTGTAATTCCACCATTGCTAATTGTTGGTGAATTTCTTACTGCTGCTGCTACATAATCAAATGCATCCTGTCCAGCATAAGTTGTTGTAATGTTAGTTGTTGTTGCCATTGTTTTTTTTAATTAAATAGATTAGAATAAACTCCATCTTTTATGCCTCTAACTCTGTTTTGAGAATGGAGTGTTAGTTTTTGTTTTTTTACTTCTTTTTCTGGTGAATGTGTCACCTTCTCGGGAGCTTCCTCTTTAGATGCTTCCACTTTAGTTTCTTTTTTTTCTTTAGATGTCTCAACATCTTCCTTAGGCTTCATCATTTTTTCTTTGATTTCTGCCACTTCTTTTTTCAATTGCTCAACCTCAGCTGACAAATCCATTTCTTTGTCATCTTTTTTTGCCTCTACCTCTTTTTCTTTAGTTTCAGCAATTTTACCCTCTTCTTCTACGACTACAATTTCACCTGATTCAAGCTCATGCTCTCCAACTGGTGCTGGAAGCCTTTCGCCGTCGTCAGTTAAAACGAAAATGTCGTCCTCTTCAATTACTACCGATGTACCATCAACTAGCTTAGCTTCTTTTAGCTTCACTTCTGTTTTGGAAAACATTTTAGCAATTTTCTCTGATGCTAATTCAAGCAACTGTGTTTTTGTTTCACTCATGTTTTTAATGTTTATTGGATTTAACTCTTTTTTCTATTTTACCAGATTTAACTGATATGCCTTGACTGACTGTGCTTCCGATACCTTGCGCTTGCAAACTACCATCACAACAATCAACGTGATAAGTGCCATCCTCACAAAGACAACCTCTTTTTGCATCTTTAGGACTTGACTTACTTTTTGTCTTTTTTTTCTTTTTTGCCATATTTATATTTTATCTAATTTATTCTTTGCCCACTCTATTCCAGAAGTGCCTCCCCAAGCATCCCACATAAGACCACCACACCCTTCTGAATAAGGTACATCTTTATGCTGTGCGTGTCGTGCAAATGATGCCATTCTGCTTATAGTATCTTTAGTTATATTTTCGCCTTTAGCTAATTGATTAGCACGTTGTTTACCTACGCCAGTACCACAATCCCCCCAACCATTCTTATCAGCCCATTCTAAGGCTCTCTTTGCGTTATTCTTAGCGCTTTCAGGATAATCATTATAAGACTCCATTTCTACATAACCAAGCTCTTGTAAAACGCT
The DNA here is from genome assembly GCA_913062845.1 of uncultured Psychroflexus sp. GTDB lineage: Bacteria > Bacteroidota > Bacteroidia > Flavobacteriales > Flavobacteriaceae > Psychroflexus. The sequence goes on along the minus strand of CAJXVZ010000036.1, from coordinate 5,468 downwards.
TTCAATCTCATCTTCTAATTTCTGCTTTTTGCTTTTTTCTTTATTGCTAAAAACGCCCTCAATACTAAAGCCTTTTATTTTACCCTCTTTAGCTTGCAAATAAATATCTTCATTATCTGCTTTCATACTAATACACCAAGTGCCTACAGGTACATCTAAACCATAGATACTAGACTTATCTTTTTCTTTATCTTCAACAATCCAGCTTTCAACTACAGTCATCCCCTCTACAACTTGGTCATGCTCTAAAGTTGCTTTATCTTGAAACTTCCTTTTAGCAAATAATTCAGATGCTTGTCTTACTGTATCTTTAGAAAAATAAACGTAATACTCATTGTCATCGTCATCAACCCTTAATATTGGTTTATCTGGTATAAGTGCCGCACCTAATAATAACCTTTTTTCTTTGCTTATTTCTGCAAGCTCTATTTTTTTAGCTTCCTCTTTAAGTGCTACAAAATTTGACTCGATAGCTGGGTTTTCTACAACTGATATTGCATCGATACCACTTGTTAACTCATCTTCGTCTATGACCATTTCAATCATTCTCATATTATTAATATTATTTTATTTTAGTTTTGTAACAAAATTTAACATTTACCCTAAACTTGCACCCTCTTCTATATTCCTATCTAATTCCTGTTGATTGCTTACATCCTTACTGACTACATAAGCTTTCAAAGGATTATTATTATTCTGCCCTAGTGTTTGTGCTATTTGATTAGTACCAGCATCCCCGACAATATTAAAATCTGGAGCTTGTGCTTGGCGTGCTTGTGCTTGACTTACACTTGCACCACCCGCACTTCCTCCACTAGCAGTTACTCCAGTTGCAGTTGCGCTAGGCGTTTGTGTGCTTTTTAATTTTGCTATTTGTGCTGCACCAAAAGCCGCGGCTAAACCAGCCTGTACAACAGGGTAACCCGGGAATAAGGTTGTAATAGGTGATTTTTGTGCTGTTGTATAAGCATTTTGAACACCTTCTATTGTGGATAAAGTAGTTTGTGCTATACTTACTGCTTTACCTATTTTTGATCCTTTTCCAGCTATTTGTGCAACCAGATCAAAACCTTTCATTGCTAAACCTACTTTAGCGTCTGTTACAGCTTTTTCTCTTGCTTTTTCCTGTTCTGCCGCTTTATCCTTTATGGCTTGTTCTTTATTCGTGAACCTATCCCTTATAGCTTGTAACTGGGTTTCGCTTGCCTCAAGGTCTTTTGCTTTTTGTATTTGCTTCTCTCGCTCAATGTCAAGCTCTGCTAAAGCTTTTTGTTTTTGTCCTTCAATAGTATTGGGATACTCTTTACCCTCATTTAGTAACTCTTCTAATTCTTTTTGCCTTTCTACTTTTCTTAAATTCTCTTCTTTTTCAATCTCACCCATCTCCAGGTCGAATTGCCTCTGTGCTTCTTTTAACAATTCTTTCTTTTTCTTATCTTCCTGGACTGTGCGCTCTATAAGTTGTTTTGTCTCTTGAAATTTTTGGTTAGCTTCCTGTTTTGCTAACTCAACTTCTTTTAATCCTATTTTTTCGAGCTCAGCAAGGTTTGCCTTTTGCTCATCTAATAAAGCCGCTTCATTTACACGCTGTTCAGACTTTTGTCCTGTGATGCGTTCCTCAATTTCTAAAACACCATTTCGAGCTTCTTCTAAAGCAATTTGTGCTTCTATACTTTTAGGGTTTAAGGCTAACTCTTTTTGCGCTAACGCTAACTTTTGATTAGCTATTTTAAGCTCTTCTTTAGATTGTTGTATCAATACTTTACCTAACTCTTGATTGGCTTTTATTCTATCCTCAATACTTAGCCTTACGTCGTCTCGCTCTTGTCTTAACTCTTCAGCTTGCTTTTGGAATTGTAAAGTAAGTCCAGCCAAGGAGGCCTCACCTAACTGCACTTGCTTACGCATTTCTACAAGCGCATCAGCCGTTTCAGCTGCAGCATCTACATTTACTTTTTTAACTTCTTCAGAGGCTTTCTTAACAAAACCAGACACTTCGTCTATCATACCGCCAAAGTTCTCAGCTAAACCTTTACCAGCTTTTAAGGCTTCCTGACCTGTCTCTTTAATGCTTTCTTTTGTTTCTTTAATGTCTTTTTCTAATTCTTTTATTGTATCTGTATCACCATCACCAAACATAGACTGTTCCCAGGCTAGCATTGCCTCTTGTACAACTAATCTTATTGCATCGAATGAAAGTTTTAGCGGAGTTAATGCTAGGGTCATCAAATTCTTTATAACTGCTATTGTAGCAGTAAAGCCACCATTTAATTTACTGCTTTCTTCAAATGCGTTTGTTATGGCTGTTGTAATTTCTTGGAATACGATGTTTATTGTGCTGAAAACTTTATTCACACCATCCATTATAACCTCGTTTTTACTAAAGGCTTGTGTTAACTTAGCTACAACTGCAACTACTAAACCTATCCCAGCTGCTTTCATTGCACCACCTAAAACTCTAAAGCCTTTACCTACCCCCCTAATGGCTTTTTTACTTTTATCTGCTGCGCCTCTTAATCTACTAAAGTTTTTAGAGCCTTGCTTTCCTAAGTCTTTTGTGGATTCATTCGTTTTATCAACCGACTCCCCTACATCCTGAACATTCTCCTTAACTTCCTTAACGTCCTTATTGGCTTTGTCAGCTTCAACTAATAATTTAAAGTTTACCTCTTGCATCTCTTTTAATTTGGTCAACTCCCTCTTTTATGGAAGTTGGTATTTTATTTTTCCCTTTAGCTATATCAATGGTCTTACTCACTCCACGCCATTTGTCTAGTTTTAATAGTTTTAATATCATGTTTAATCTGGTGTTGGTACTGGTGATTGCGATACAGCTATAACTTCAGTTAAATTTTCAGTGCTAACTGTAACCGTTGCTGTACGGAAATCACCTGTGTTGTTTTCTTGAAAAATTAAATCTATAAATTCATTTTGAATACCATTTGTAGGATTCACACTAAGCCATGGTTGGTCGACTGTAATATTCCATTTGTTGTTTGAAACTATAAAGAATTGTTTTGTTAATGCAGCAAAACCTGTTTCTATATTGTTTGTTGATAAAATTAAGGTTTCTGCACCTTCAACTTTGTTTAATAAAGTCAATTTAGCCTCATTGTTATTTAAGTTTATATTTATATCATTAATTATAAAACGTCTATTCCTGTATATTAAAGTATCATTTAACTTAAAATTCAAAATAAAGTCATCACGCAAAATAGCTTCTAATTTTACCTTACGAACATTAGCATTAAACACACTAGTCACATAATTAGAGTAAAATTTATTGAATAAACTTAAGGTATTAGGTTGCAAGTCAAACTCGTTAAACTCGATGCCAAAATTTATTGTTTTTAAGCCAACAGAATTTAATCCAGCTATATATAAACCTGGTTCAAAACCACCGCCACCTTCAAACTTTATACCATCTGCTGGCTTCTTGTCTGTGTAAAATATTATTGTCTCATCAGATAATGCTTCTTGTTTTTCATCTACATACCAACTAAATACCGTATCTGTTAAAGTGCCATTTGGTAATGTAAGCCTTTCAAAAAGTATTTTATAAAATTCAGACTTAATATCAAACTTAACGCCACCCAATTGTTTTGATGGGTCGTTGTCTCGCAAAATATAATCTAAGTTACCAAACTCGTCATCTACTCTTTTATTTCTTTCCTGAATGAGAATAGACTTTGATTGATTAAATTCAAAATTAAATTCATTAATTGTTTCAACTCTAGATAATGTTATATCTTGAACATTTACGTTTTTGTTTATATCTATTTCACGTCCTGTTTTATAAAAGTTATTAAGCGTCTTCACCTCTATAATACCATCAACAACTTGAGCGGTCAAATTGAATGTTTTAAATATAGAAGTTAAAAAGTCTAACACTTTTATTTTAGGCACTTGGTTTTGGATTATTATTTGAGTTGATATTGATGTCGATACAGTGCCATTATCGTTTGTAGAAACACCCTCATCAGATTCATTTATTTGTAAGTCTACAGTTATATCAATAGGATTAGGACCACGCCCTGATATGTTTAAATAAGGTTCAAAATCAATAGAATCAGTTTGCCCTTCTGGCACTTTTAAAACAACTGAAAAACTATAACTATCATTGAAAAAAGAATAACTATCTGCTTTTAAAACCTCATCAGTTAAATTATTAATTACAAAAAAATCTAAACTTATTATCCCTGGTACATTTATTGTATAATTTAAAGTATAAGACCTGAAAGGTGATGTTAATACTGTATCATTGGTTTCTCTAAAAACGTTTAACACATTTGGGAATATAGTATTAAATGCACTTATAAATAAATTTTGATTTATAACTGGATTATCTTCTAGTTGCCCCTCTTTTCTGTTGAGCCATAAATACAATTCTGTAAAATCATCAGTTGCAAAAAAATCATCACTAAACTCAATATCATACTCCTGCTCAATAGCTTCTAATATTCTAGTCATTCGTATGGCTGGCTTTAAATCTTTGTAATCTAAATTGCTTCCTGAAAAACCGCCATTCTCATTTACTTTTTTTAAGTCTCCATTAGTATTATATGTATATCTACTACCAACAGATATAAATGGATAACAAATATCTTTATTCGTGTTATCTTCTTGTAAATCACCACTACCATCAACACTAGTGTAGCTAGTAAAGCCTTGCTCTACATTACTCTGTGTGTAACTATGGTCATAAGCTGATAACTCTAATAAGTCGCTTAACCTATCTTCTTTGAATATATCTTTTAGCTCTGATAACTCCCCAGTAAAATATATCTTATAACTAGTAGGCTTATTGTTTTTAAGTTTTACATTTTCAATCTGAATAAAACCTTTCCGCCACGTTGCACCGTTTTTTGTTATAACTGACCTTACTTTTTCTCTAGGGTCAAATCCATCTACAATATCAAAGTTGTAAAAGTTTTTAAATATATTGTTATTCCTTTTAGTTGCTGGTACGCTGAATTGTCTAGAGAATGTCGTGAATATTTTACCTATATCCTTTATATCTTGAATAGAGTCATCAACTTGTATATTCTCATCTTTATACAAGTCAATCTTTTCGTTATTTATGATTACCTCAATCATCGTATGCTATTTATATCATCATTACCAAAGTCAAAATCAAAGTCGTAATTAATTAGCTTGTCATTGACTTTAGTTTTTTCAGTCCAACTGCTATCTGTTAATATAGCTGGCTCATCATCAATCCAATACATCTCACTATATAATAACTGCTTAAATACTGTATTAAAACTTTCTGGATAAAAACCACTAGATATTTTTAAAGATGCCTTAGCTTCTTTGTTGTATATTCTACGTTGTCCTAAATGCGGATAAACCTGTCCATTAGTTATTATATTTGCTTTATAATCCTCTTCAGTTGTATTGTAACTATCTACACGTTTCTTAAAGAATACCAGGTCTTGAATAACTCCAAAGCGATTAATAAATGATAC
>CAJXVZ010000035.1 GCA_913062845.1 uncultured Psychroflexus sp. | reverse complement strand
CAAAGATTTAGAAAATTTGAAGGGTGACTTTGCTCAAAATTACTCCACAATACCGGTAAAATTTGGTGAAAAGCATACCAAACGCGTTCTAACCATCATTTTTGCACTGGCCTTTATAACCACTATGTTCCTGGTAAACTATTTCAATTTGGGCTTAATGAATTATTATTTCTTTACCTGCCTTGGTGCCTTTGTTTTCCTAGTCATTTACTTGTGGAGCTCTCACAAACGTATCCAATTTAAAATGCTGCACATCATGCTTAAAGCTTTGATTATCATTGGTGTTTTTAGCATACTATTAATTGATACTGATCTGGTTTTAGAACGTATTATTAATATCTAATTTGGGTAGTGTCCATAAAAGTGTGTCCGGACTTTTGTAAAAAGGTTTTCAATAAATTAATGAGCCGTCTCTACTTTTCGTTTTAGTTTATCATCAAATTTAAAATTATAAATTGGATAAGCATAATGCTTTGATGTTTTTTCTATTGCTGTACTGGTTATAAGAGCTAGTACGCTTTCTTCGTTAGGGAATGCGCCTCTTACTTTTAAAGTTCTTCTACAGCTTTTATTAAAGCGCTCTATCCAGTTTGTCGTATATATCATGCGCCTTATGTGTACTGAATAGTCTAAGTACGTGAAGTAAGGTTCTGATTCTAGCTTGTAAATATAGTTCTTTAAGGGTTTGTATTTTGACTCCCATTTATCTGCTATTTCGAGCAGGTTCTTGGTGGCATCATCGCAAGTATAATCTATTCTGTCGGGCGATAGCACCTCTCTTATATCATCTGCCAGTTCTTTTTTATCCTCTCTTCTTACAAAGCTCATCAGATTTCTGGTCAAATGTACTGTGCATTTTTGATGTGGCGTGTTAGAGAAGTTCTTCGTTATAGATTTCTCTATCCCATTTAAACCATCTGATACTATTAAACCTACACTTTTAACTCCTCTTTGTTTTAAAGATTCAAATGTAATGTCCCAGGAAGTAGCTGACTCACTTGGAAAATTGACTATACTTATAATTTCTCGTGTATAATCTTCTCTAAGGCCTAAGATGATGTAAAAGCATTCATTACGATATTTTCCGTCACGTTTCACCTTTACGTATAGTCCATCGATGTAAAGCGCAAGATAATGACTATCAAGATCACGATCACGCCAGGCTTGCATTTGATCGTAAAAACTTTGGCTGATATTGCTAATACTACTTTTACTATAATGTTTGCCGTAGATAGTATCCATAACATCAGAGATATCTCTGGTGGTTAATCCTTTACTGTAGAGTTGGAATGAAACCTCTTTGAGATAAGTTTCTTGTTGCCTAAATAAGGCTAAGATTACAGGTGTAAATTGACTCAGACGATCTCTAGGTATTTTCAACTCTATTTGATGACCATAGCCAAATACACTGCCCGTTCTATAACCATTGCCTTTGTTTGTACCCTCGTTTGAATTTGAGAGATGATCTGCTCGCTCGCTTAGCATTAAACTGTTAAGTACCATTTCTAAAACGTCATTTAGACCGTTTTCTTTCTGTAAAAATTCTTGTAATACACTTTGAGTTTGTAACTTTGATAACTTCATGGGTTTTCAACTTTTAATTAACATTTATATTTTTTAATTGATATTGTAAATATAGCTTGTTAATTTGTTGGAAACCTTTTTTTAGCTCAGACACACAAAAATGGACGGTTATCCTATGAGCTTTTTTTCAACACCACACAAGCATTCACATCCCCAAACCCAAAACTGGCTTTAGCTAAAATTTTTGGTTGATAATCTAAAGTTTCTATGGGTATTTTAGCTTCTGAAATCAATGCTCGTATCCTTGATGTAACAGGTTCTGCATTAAGATTTTTAAACAAAAATCCTTCATAAAGCTGAAGCACAGAAGCCACCAGTTCCATACTGCCACATGCCGCCAGACCATGACCAATCATGCCTTTGAGACTATTAATAAAGGGAAAATCATTGCCGTTTCTGTTTAAGGCTGTGGTCCAATTTTCAATTTCTGTTGCATCCATTTTAGTTGCGGTGAGATGCGCATTGATGGTATCAATATCTGCGGTATTTATTCCGGCATTCTTCACAGACTGCTGGATACATCGTATTACAGCCTTTGAGTTTGGCGCCGTCATAGTACCGCCTTGCCGTTGTCCGCCAGAATTACTCTCGCCACCTAGAATTTCAGCATATATTTTTGTGCCTCTTTTCTTGGCGCTTTCGTAATCTTCAATCACCATTGCGCCTGCTCCGGATGAAGGTACAAATCCGGCTGCATTTTCTGCAAAAGGTCTGGAAGCCTCCTCGGGATTATCGTTGTATTGGTATGGTAATATCCTTAAAGAGTCAAAACCACCCCAAATGTACGGACCGGAATCACTGCAACTGCCTACCAACATGGTTTTAGCTTTGCCGGATCGAATGTGTTCAAAACCCAGAATCAGCGCTTCAGTTCCTGTTGCACAAGCCGAAGAATTGGTCAATACACGATTACCAAATCCAATTTTTTGATTAAGAAATGCGGTCACTCCGCTCGCCATCGTCTGAATCACACTTTGACTGCCTAGACGCCTAACGTTCTTATCGTCAATTTTATCAAAAGCTTCTTTGAGTTTGTCTACGCCGAGGATGCCCGTACCAAAAACAATACCTGCGTCCTGATCAGGCTCTTCATTAAATGTTAAACCTGCGTCCAGCCAGGCTTCCTGTCCGGCCAAACCGCCGTAAATTAAGCCTGTAGCTTTCAATTCTCTTTGTTCTAAAGGTGTAAAATATTGGTCAATATGCTGTTGATTCACCAAAGGTGTTCCGGCGACCTGACAAGAGAAATTCAGATCTGCCAATTCCTGATGAAATTGGATACCACTTTTACCGGCTTTCAGAGCTTTCAAAAAGTTCTCTTTTCCAATCGCATTTGGAGATACAATACCTAGGCCGGTGATCACGACTCTATTTTTCATTGTCATAATTTATTGGCATCCCTGCGATTTCTCCTCTGGCTAAAATATCACCATGTTCGTTTGATACTAAAACCTTCATTTTTAGTTTCCTAAATCTGTAATAAATTTCTTCAGCTTCTACAATGACCATTTCTCCGGGAAAATGGGGTTTTAAAAACGCCATGTCTGCCGAAGTCATGCCAAATTCTAATTGTTCTTTGCTATCAATTTTGAAAATGGCATAACATACCAATCCGATTTGGGCAGCACATTCAGTCAGCAGAACACCTGGTGTCACAGGTCTTTGCTTAAAATGCCCTTTATAAAAATCGGCTTCTTTTGGGAAGGTGTACTCGCCTTTGATGAAGCCTTGTTTGACTTCAATAATCTCATCAACGAATAGGAATGGCTTGTCGTAGGGGAGATGAGGTAATATGTCAGTTTTAAAATTCATGTACTAATTAAGATGTTCCCCACCATCCACAGGAATGACACAGCCGTTGATCCAGTTGGCTTTATCATCGGCTAAAAGGCTTACTACCTTGGCAACATCTTCCGGTGTGGTGAGTCTGTTAAAGGGATTTCGCTTTTCGGTATGCTTTTGTATTTGTACAGCATTTGGAATTTTTTCAAAACTTTTAGTCAAGGTTATTCCGGCCTGAATGCAGTTTGAAGTGATGCCCAAAGGTGCAAATTCTAATGCCATTTGGCGCATGATGGCTTCCAGTGTCGCTTTTGCTGCAGAGACCGCACCATAACCTATGCTAGCTTTCTGATTACCCTCGCTGGTAAAGGCCAGAAATTTAGCATGTTTTGCATATTGACCGGAATCTACCAAGGCTTTACTCCATTGGTAAAAGTTGAGTCCCATCGCATGAATGGTGTGTTGATAATCATTTAAGGTCATAGAATTATCGCCGGTAAGCATTTTTAAATTCCCCTTGGCAATGCTATGCAGGAGAACTTTTATTTTGATGTTTTTAGATTTTATCAATTGAAATACTTCTGAAATTGTTTCAGCTTTTAAAGCATCTTTGTTGAAACTGATGGCCTCGGTTTCTAACTTATTAAATGTAGATTGGATCTTTTCAAACGCTGTTCTGAAATCACGATGAATAATGATGAGGTGAAAACCGTCTTTGGCCAATTGTTCGGCAGATGCCAGTCCAAGGCCTTGACTGCCACCAATGATCAATGCCCATTTTTTTTCATTTACCATTTCAATAAAAGATTTTGTGCTGTAAAACCTGGTCCGAAACTCAACATCATGCCAATAGAATCTTTGGCCTGAGGTTCAGCCATAAATTTTTCTAAAACAAACAATACCGTTGCAGAACTCATATTGCCATACTCCTGCAAAACCGCTTTGGTATGGTTGATGTTTTTACCCATTTTCCCGAAAAGCCCTTCAACCGTTTGAATGATCTTTTTTCCGCCGGGATGAAAAATCAAATGTTCAATATCGCTGATATCCAAGTCGTGTTGTTCCAAAAAAGGCCCGATGATGCGCGGGAAATGTTCTGCAATAGTGTCCGGAACTTCTATGTCCAATATCATTTTAAGACCAGTGTTTACAAGATCAAACCCCATCATATGTGTGTTGTCATAAAAGTGATACATTTGATCTGCAATGACTTCAACGCCTTTATCTTCAAGGTTTGAACTCATTAACACACAAGCCGCACCGTCTCCAAAAATTGCTGAACTTACGATGTTTACCATAGATTTATCATCGTATTGAAAAGTAGCCGTCGGACTTTCAAAGGCAATGATGGCTGCGCGTTTATTTGGATTTGATTTTAAAAACTGGTAAGCGTAGATCATGGCCGAAACGCCACCAACGCAACCCATCTCTGTAATAGGTAATCTTACAATATTCTGTTTTAAACCACAAGAATTTATCAAATAGGCGTCTAAAGAAGGAATCATAATTCCTGTACAACTCACAGTAATGATGTAATCCAGGCTTTCTGCCTTCCATCCGGATTTGGACAGTGCTTTTTCCAGCACCTGCTTGCCGTAAAGTTTAGCAGCCTCTTTGTACAGGTTGTTCTTATCTTCAAAAGAGGTTTTGGTAAACACATCTTCCGGTGGCATAATGGCATAACGCTGGTCCACCTGCGCACCTTCAAAGATTTTTTCTGCTTTTCGGATGTAGCGTTCATCTTCATCCTTTAACCAGTTTTTGAGCAATGGAATAGTTTCCCCGGTACGCTGAGAGTATTTGGGGAGTTGTGTGGCTACGCTGTGGATGTTAACTTGGTTCATTTGTGAAATATACATAAATATCTAAAAGCCCATTGCCATTCTATTTGGATATTAGCAGGCTTAACAAATGTTGAATATCCTTTTAGTTCAGATGTTTTAAATCCTCTAAGAATGGAAACCTTTCCATCATGTTTGGCGATCTTACTTTTCATAAACACAGCGCTGTACATTTGAAATAAAACATAAGCCAACCAGTGCCTGTGTAAATCATTGATTACCAAACCTAAATTAGAATTTCGGTATAGAATAGGCAATAACTTTCTGATTTCTTTATCCTTAAAATGATGCAGGGTTAAACTTAATGTGATGATATCAAATTGCTGATGACTGAAAGTTTCGTCGAATATATTTTGTTGAATAAATTGAATGTTCTCAAACTCAGTTGAAAGTGATTTAGCCAAACTTATGGTATTGGAATTTGCATCAATTCCAAAGAGTTCAACTGAAATATTTTCCCGCTTTGCCCATTTGGCAATCTGTCGAAGGTTTTCCCCGCTGCCACAACCAACATCAGCTATTTTAAGGGGTCGGTCTTTTTTGTTGATGAGTTTTTTTATGCCATTGATGGTTATTTTATAACCGCCTAAGCGTTTATTCACATTATTCAAATCATTTAAAACCACTTCAAGTTCTTGGCCTTTAAGCTCAAAATCATCCATGATCTCGGCTTTATCTGTTCTATGCTGAAAGGCTTTAAAAATCATGCGTGTATGGGTTTACCGTGGGTTTGTTTGATCAATTGTTTAAGTAATAAAGATGACCCTGAAAGCAGGTTAATGAGTGTTGAAGATAAATTGGGTTTCAGTAATATGCTTTGAATGACTTTACCATATAATAAACGCTTTTTAAAGTGTTTTTGCCATTCTCGTTGATAGGACTTTTCAACTGAAATTCTATCCTGATGTGTTTTGTTATAATATTTGATAATTTCTTCAGAGACCAGTTTAGCCGAGTGAATAGCCATCGCCATGCCGTTTCCACAGAGCGGATGAATTAATCCGGCGGCATCTCCGGCGTAAAGAATGTGGTCTTTAACGCTGGGTTTATTTTGAAAAGAGATCTGTGAAATACTCAGGTGTTTTTCAAATACCGGCTCAGACTGAGTTAAAAATCGCTTTAAATGTGGATTTTTAGTTAGTCCAAATTTGTTAAACTTTTCGATGGATTTATAAGATTTGAAGGCTTTTTGGTGCACCAAATAACAAAGGTTGATGTTTCCGTTTTCCACCATAGACAGGCCGCAATACCCACCTTGAAAATTGTGGAGTTCAACCAGGTTTTCATCAAACTCTTTTGTTTTGTAATGCGCTTTAATGCCGATCCAGGGTGTTTTTTGCTTTATGAAATGTCGATCTAAGCTTTTATCAAGTCCAGAACGTTTGCCTTGTGCTCCAATCACAAAATCTGCATAGATTTGTTGTGTTTTTGCAGTGATTTGAAATGCATCATTTTGAAATGCGACATCTAATACTTCATCGTGAATAATCTCTACATTAGACTTTAAAGCCTTGTCTGCCAATAGTTGATCTAACGTAAAGCGTGAAATCCCAAATCCGCCCAAAGGCAATTGTTGCTCCAGAGTTTTGCCACTTTGATGGCTTAGCTTCAATTTTGAAATATTTTTGGCACCATGTTCAAAAACATTAACCCCTAAACTGTCGAGATAAGGGAGAACTTCATTAGATACATATTCTCCACAAACTTTATGTCTGGGGTATTGGTGCTTTTCCAAAAGCACAACTTTTATGTCATGTTTAGCTAAATGTATTGCAGAGATCAATCCTGCCAGACCACCACCGATAATGCAAACAGAATAAATTATTTTTTGTTCACTAATCGATGAGTTATCGCATTTCGTTATTTTTTTTGAATATACCAAATAGTCAAATCTTAATTGAATACATGCAAATAAAATACAATTTGAATTTTAAATTATGAAGTATTCAGTATTTTGCAATAACTTTATTATTTAATTTTCTTAAAATATGTGGAAAATAAAACACTACCTTTTCTTAGTCTTTATCACACACTCTTTTTACTTAATTCAAGCCCAACAATTTGTTGAAGGTTTTAATGGAGCACCTAATTTAGAGCGACACCAAGTCACTTTTAACTTATTGGGACCGGGATTTACATACGAACTTGGTCTTCTTAAGAATTTAAGTGTATCCGGAGAATTTGCTCCGGCTTACGGCATTTATCAATATGGTTATACATTCGGTTATGCTTTTAATACCAGAGCAAGATTTTACATTAACTTTGACAGCAGGTACAACAAGGGTAAAAATATCAATTATAATTCTGCCGATTACATCGCCGCGGCCCAAAGTATGTTTTGGGAGCCTTTACAGCTGTTTACCAACATTGATGGTCCTGCTGAAAACACTTTAGTCTTTTGGGGTGGTGTCTATGGCATCCAGCGATCAAATGACAAGGGTTTCAACTATAACCTGGAATTAGGTTACGGCTATTATGAAGGCATTGGTGGCATTTCAAGCGGACATGGTCCTTTATTGAAATTTACTATTGGATGGGTGGCGACAAATAGAGGTCGTAATAAAATTACTAAGCTGAATTGATATAATAATTTGAAAATGTGGTAATTTGAAAATGTGGTAATTTAGGCATCAATAGCATCAATAGTATCAATAACATCAACCGTAACAATGGCATCAACAGCAACAATAGCATCCACATCATCGAAAACATTGAACATACAACATGTAACAATTTAGCCAAGAACAGACTAACAAATAAAATCCGATTAAAAACTTTAAACTACAAACCTTAAACATCAAAAACCATGAACGCACACGAAATAGATTACCACATTTACGGTGAAGAAATGCAGTACGTAGAAATTGAACTTGACCCACAAGAAGGTGTTATTGCCGAGTCGGGTAGTTTTATGATGATGGAAGACGGGATCAAAATGGAAACCATTTTTGGTGATGGTTCTCAAAAGGATAGCGGGTTTTTTGGAAAAATTCTGGGTGCTGGTAAACGTATTCTCACTGGCGAAAGTCTATTTATGACAGCTTTTTACAATAATATATCCGGTAAAAAGAAAGTGTCATTTGCCTCACCTTATCCGGGTAAAATAGTCCCGATTGATTTGATGGGTTATGGTGGTAAATTTATTTGCCAAAAAGATGCTTTTTTATGTGCAGCCAAAGGCGTAAGTATTGGTATAGAATTTTCTAAACGTCTTGGACGAGGTCTTTTTGGCGGTGAAGGTTTTATCATGCAAAAACTGGAAGGTGATGGTATGGCCTTTGTACATGCCGGCGGCACGCTGGCTGAGAAAACACTTCAACCGGGTGAGACTCTGCGCGTAGATACCGGTTGTATCGTTGGTTTTACTCAAGATGTAGATTACGATATTGAGTTTGTAGGTGGGATTAAGAATTCCATTTTTGGTGGTGAAGGTCTCTTTTTTGCAAAACTTAGAGGTCCCGGGAAAGTTTATATTCAATCCTTGCCGTTTAGCCGTCTGGCAGATCGTGTTATAGCTTCTGCGCCAAAAGCCGGCGGAAAAGACAGAGGCGAAGGCAGCATCCTTGGTGGTTTAGGTAATTTATTGGATGGGGATAATAGGTTTTAGTCTTCAAGTCCTGACGATTTCGCTTTTCGAAATGTCAGGATGCTGACCGTAGCGTCAGCATTTAAAGTTTTAGGTTGAATTTTTTAGGCTCTGCCTTTAACCTTTCTGCTTCGCTCAGGTCAGGCTTTGGCAGTATTGAAAATGCCTCTAAGCTGAAGTTAGCTCAAACACTGTAATCTCCGGTCTCACATTAAAACGCACCTGCCAAAGATGGCCTAATGCCCTGTTGATGTATAACGTCCGACCATCGTAAAGATCTATAATTCCTGAATTATAACGATTGTTTTTTACGGGTAATATCGGTGGATCAAGAAAAGGTGGTTTGCATTGACCTCCATGGGTGTGCCCAGACAAAATCCAACCTTGATAGTTTTGCCAAACGTCTAAATCACAAACATCTGGGTTATGGCATAGTACGATATTTGCTTTTTCGGGGTCATAGTTGTTCATTACTTTTTCAGGAGCGAAATTCAGAGCCCAGTAATCATCAAGGCCTATAATGTTAAGTCCTTCGATTTCGAATTGTGTATTGGAGAGTATCTTTACGCCTGCATTTTCAAGCTGAGCCGTGATTTTATCAGCAACATTTTGCTCTGCCCAATCCTTGCCATAGTCATGGTTGCCAAGAATTCCTACCGTACCTGATTTTCCTTTAACCACATGTTTTAAAACTTCATCCAGTTGTTGAAATTGGGTGGCATCTTCATAGCTCACGTAATCGCCAGTATACACCACGAAATCCGGATTTAGTTTTTGAGCTTTTTTAAAAGAATCAATGATGTAGGAATAATCAAATCTGTTTCCCACATGGACATCACTGATTTGCATTAAAGTTTTGCCTATTAGTTTGTTGGGAAGGTTTTTGACAGCCATTTTTAATCTTACGAATTCTAACCAAAAGGGTTCGATTTGCCAGCCATAGAGTCCTGATAATAGGCTGGTGCCGGCAATACCATAAAGTGTGTTTTGGATGAATTTTCTGCGTTTCAAAGGTTTAAATAAAGTGTGTTAATAGCTAACGATATTTTGATTTTTTTAGTGTAATCTTAAATGTTGATTTTTGTGAGCTTGATACATTATTAGACATAAGAATAATTTACCACAGAGGCACAGAGGACACAGATTTATTTTACATTTTTCTACTAGTGATAGAATTATTGAAAAGATAACCCGATAAGCATTAGGTTTATGCCTTTTCTTTTTTTAACCTATCATTCTTCAAACCAATTGATTTTATAAATCCTTAACTTTAAAATTAGACAGGAGGTAATGATATATAAGCAATCCTCATTTTCAAATTTTCAAATTGCTACATTATCACATTAAAACATTATTCAATATACCCCATCTTTTTCATCCAGTCGTCGTTGTACATCTTCCCGACATAACGGCTACCATGGTCGTGGAACAGCACAACAACAACATCATCTTTTTTAAAATGTTCCCTTAATTGCAATAACCCTTTTACGGCAGCACCAGCAGAGTTCCCCAAGAACATGCCTTCTTCTTTGGCGAGCCTTTGGGTATATACTGCAGCATCTTTATCGGTAACTTTGGTGAAACCGTCTATAACTTCAAAACGCACATTTTTGGGAAGGATATCTTCGCCAATACCTTCGGTGACATAAGGATAGATCTCTTTCTCGTCAAAAATACCGGTCTCGTGGTATTTTTTAAACACTGAACCATAGGTGTCAATGCCCCATACTTTGACGTTGGGATTTTTCATTTTAAGGTAACTGCCAACGCCAGAAATGGTTCCTCCAGTGCCAACGCCCACAACAAAATGTGTGACTTTACCATCGGTTTGTTCCCAGATCTCTGGCCCTGTGGTCTTAAAGTGTGCTTTGCAGTTTGCAGGATTATCGTATTGATTAACGTACCAGGAATTTGGGGTTTCTCGAGCCAATCTTGCAGAAGTGGAGTAGTAAGATTGAGGATCGTCCGGGGCGACGTCTGTTGGACAAACATGAACCTCGCAACCAACGGCCTTGAGAATATCCATTTTCTCTTTACTCTGTTTGTCGCTCAATACACAAATAACCTTATAACCTTTTACGATGGCCACAAGTGCCAAGCCCATACCTGTATTTCCTGATGTGCCTTCGATGATGGTGCCGCCGGGTTTTAGGCGTCCGTCGGCTTCAGCGTCCTCAATCATTTGAAGGGCCATACGGTCTTTGACAGAGTTACCCGGATTGAAAGTTTCGTATTTGGCCAGGACCAGAGCCGGAATTTCAGCGACAAGTTTATTGAGTTTTACAAGAGGTGTGTTTCCGATGGTCTCAACAATATTTTCAGCATATTTCATAAAAGAATCTTCTATCTTTAAAAAATCGCAATTTACAAACTATTGGGTAATGCCTCAGGAAATATTTGTAAAGTTTAAGACGCTCCTATGATTTATTTGGAAGAAGTAATTAGTATTAAATTTAGCTGTTCAACCTATTATTATGCATTTACATTTATTATGAAAACTGCATGTCAATCAATAATTTGAATGTTTTCTTTGCGTAAAAAATTCATCAATTGTTTATAATCTTTAGATTTTTTCTTGAAAATGATCAACCTAAGTTTTCCGTTTTTTAGCTTAAGATGCTTCAAAGGTAAGAATGAAAGATATTTGGTTTTAAAGTGGATAATATCTGAAGACTTGATATGCTCCTGATGAGATACTTTGACCCAATAAAACACAAAGAAAAGTAGGAATATAATTGCTAAAGAAAGCATGATGTATTTAAGGTTATTGTCTTCTTATAATTTTGAAAAGAACAGTACTGTATTGCTAATAAATAAGCCACCACTTAAAAATAACTGACTGGTTCTGTGTGACTTTACATTGTCGTTTATTTTCATAGTTTCACCGGTCATATCATCTACTTCAAAATATTGAAAAAATATTTTCGCTTTTTTTTGGATTAGCTATTTTCTTTTATTAAAGTATTGACCTCTGCTTTTAGTAATGGAATATGTTTTTGAATTATTGCCCAAATATTCTCATCTGAAATGTTATCATAAGCATGAATGATCACATTTCTTAAGGCAACTATTTTTCTTGCATTATTAATAGGAAAGTTCGGATTTTCTTTTAAGATTCTATTAATAGCCTCTCCAATTATTTCTAAATCTCTTTCAATAGCTCTTTTTAAAATTGTGTTTGTTGAATAAGCTTTAAAATTATTGGGAACACCTTCTAAGTAACTGTCTACTTCCGAAATGGCGTTTTGTATATCATACAAGCATTTCAATATTTTTTCGTCCATAGATTTTTATTTTATCCCTTTCAATAGCGTTTTTAAGTATGGGATTTTTAACAGTCTGAATTTCTACCAAATCCACTTTTTTTGAGAATAAGGTTTCAAATTCAATTTTTAAGCTCAAATAATTGTCAAAATATTCCAAAGGTTCAACCTCATCAAATTCTACTAGAAAATCAATATCACTATTTTCATTTGCTTTTTGTCTAGCCACAGAGCCAAAGACAAAAAGGTTTTTCACATGATGACTTTTGCAAATATGCTTTATTTGTACTAAGTTTTTATGAATGATTTCCATACTCCAAATATAATAAAGTTGTTTTTACAAAAATGTTTCTAATCAAACTTAATCGCTTTTACCGGTGAAATTTTGGTGATGATATACGAAGGTAGAATGAGCATTAATAAACAAACTAAAATGGTGCCAAGATTTATACCTGCGAGATAAGTCCATTCAATATGAACCGGAGCGTGTGTAACGTAATAGGTGTCTGGATTCAGACTTATTATTTTTGCATATTTCTGAATCAGTAATAAACCAATGCCTATCAAATTGCCCCAAAACAAACCTTTCAGAATTAAGTATGTTGCATTATATAAAAATATTTTCCTTATGCTGGTATTTTGTGCGCCGAGCGCCTTCAATATGCCAACCAGTTGCGTTTGTTCCAGAATTAAAACCAATAATGCTGTAATCATATTGATTCCTGCAATAATGACCATGATGACTACGATTAATGCGATATTGACATCAAATAAGGCAATCCATTCAAAAATGGTAGGATATTGATCAACAATGCTGGAAGCGGTGAGGAAAGAACCTATATTCTCATAAACCTTTCGTCCTGTTGTCTGGATATCATCAAAATCTTCGACCATGATCTCAAACTGACCAATTTGGTAATCTTCCCATTTGTTAATACGGCGAATTTGCTTTAGATCGGCTATTAAGAATTGTTTATCAAACTCTCTGAAACCTGAATTGTAAATACCTACAATATCCAACCCAAGTGGTCTTGGTCTTGAATTATTGCCACCTCTCATAAAATAAATGGTGATTTTGTCTCCTAATTTGAAACCTAAGCGATCAGCGAGGTATTCTGATATCATGACCTCTTTGCTGATATCATCATTTAATTCAATCTTTCTGCCTTCCAGGATAAACTCTTCAAAGTAATCCCAGTTGTAATCTGTTGAAATCCCTTTTAAGACAATACCTTCAAAATCGCTTTCTGTTCTGATTACCCCATATTTGGAAGCTGTTTGTTGGACGTGAATAACCTCGGGAACACTTTTGAATTCAGGATAAAACTCCTGACGTCCGTCAATCGGCTGAAGGTTTTGGTTAGATAGGTTGGTGGTAAAACTCCTTACGGTGATATGTCCGTTGAAGGCAGTGATCTTATCACGGATTTTATTTTGCAAGCCCAAACCTGTTCCAAAGGCCAGGATCATCATGATGATTCCAATGCTAATGGCAACAACGGCTATTTTAATTATTGGTGAAGATACCTTACTTTTATAACCTTTAGTAGCAATTAGTTTTCTCGATATGAAATATTCAAAATTCAATAAAATACTTGATTTGAGTTGGTTCAAAAATACGGTTTTATTTAGTTTATTAATCGTTTTTGGTTGTCAAGCTCAGGAAAATTCAGAGAAGGAAATTGAATTAAAAACAGGTGCAGATCAAACTGAATTGTATTTACCATTGCTGAAAGGAAAGCATGTGGCTGTTGTAGCCAACCAAACTTCTGTAGTTGCAGATTATAAAGGTAATTTAATACATCTTGTAGATACTTTAATAGACTTGGATGTGAATGTTAAAACTGTATTTGCCCCCGAACATGGCTTTAGAGGAAAGGCCGATGCCGGAGAGAAAGTCAAGGATAGTTTTGATTCAAAAACCGGTTTGCCGATCATATCTCTTTACGGCAAGCACAAGAAACCAACTGCTGAAGATTTGAAAGGAATTGATATTATTGTTTTTGATATTCAGGATGTTGGCGTTAGATTTTACACCTATATTTCCACTTTACATTATGTCATGGAAGCCTGTGCAGAGCAGAATATTCCGGTGCTTGTTCTGGACAGACCTAATCCAAACCGTCATTATGTTGACGGACCTGTTTTGGAAGATGTTCACAAGAGCTTTGTTGGTATGCATCCTGTGCCGGTAGTTTATGGCATGACCATAGGAGAATATGCTCAAATGATAAATGGCGAAGGCTGGCTTAATAATAGCATTTCTTGCGACTTGGAAGTTATTAAACTCAAAAATTACAATCCTGACAAAACTTACGAATTGCCTATCAAACCTTCACCAAATTTGCCTAATTCCAAATCTATCAACCTTTATCCAAGTTTATGTTTTTTTGAAGGCACCAATGTCAATGCCGGTCGTGGCACAGACATGCAATTTCAGGTGTTTGGGTCACCGTTTTTAGATAAAGATGTTTTTGACTTTCAATATACACCACAGCCGAATGAAGGCGCTAAGTATCCTAAACATCAGGGTGTTATTTGTTATGGCAAGGATTTAAGGAATGCTGGATCTTTATCCTCTATCAACCTGGAATGGCTTATAGAAGCCAATCAAAATTCATCAAAGCACATAAAGTTTTTTAATCCTTTCTTTGCAAAATTGGCAGGAACGGGTAAACTAGAAGGTCAAATTAATAGTGGTATGTCAGCCAAACAGATTAAAGCTTCATGGCAGAATGATCTCAACAAGTTTATGAAGATAAGGGCTAAATATTTGATTTACAGAAGCAAAATTGATAAGTTTTGATTTTTAATTTGAAAAACTTGTTTTCAGCATTCTTATTTGTTAGGTAAAAGTATATTTGTAGAATGTATAAATAGTCTTCTACTACAAAGTTGAAGCCTCTTGTTTTGATTAAATCACCGTTAAATTCAAATGATATGAAAAAGCTATTTTTACTTACCATCGCATTGTTCTTAATGAATACATCTTTTGCTCAGAACCAGGCTAAGGAAATAGACATGAAAGTTAATTTTTGGGGACTAAAATTTATTCAGGACGACAAAAGTCTCAGCTGGAAGGAATTGGTTAATGCTACAGAATCTAATTACGATGCAAATTTGCTTATTAAGAAAGCCAGAACGCATAATACGATTTCAGACATAACGGGATTGATAGGTGGAGGTTTAATTGGTTTTCCTATTGGGCAAAGCATTTCGGATGGAGATGCCAATTGGACTTTAGCCTATATTGGCGGTGGAATTGCCTTAATTTCAATTCCTTTTTCCTTTAGTGCTTTTAATAAGGTCAATAAAGGTATTGATGATTATAATAGGTCCTTAAATTCAAATGCCTATCGTTTTCAACCAGAATTTGAATTGGTTGCCAATGGTAACGGAATTGGATTTATAATGAGATTTTGAAAAAACTCTAAGGCGAATAAGTCTAAAAACTGATAAGCTTAAGTTTTGGCAATCCGAAAAAGTTTAGTGAGTTCAAGACAACATTTTTTATTGTTTTTTCACTATTATGAATTCTCTTGATCTAATAAATTATCGTTAAGTTCTACTATTTAAAATTTAGCTTTTTAATACATTTGCAGCTGAGGATAAATTTGACTGATTGCAACCTGTAAAAATGCTAAAACAGTTTCGAGACACTTCGAATTTGAATATGCCTTTTTTCTTCTCAGTCATTTTTAGCAATATTTAATTTAGAATAAAATTTAGTTATGCCATATTTATTTACTTCAGAAAGTGTATCTGAAGGCCATCCCGATAAAATTGCAGACCAAATCAGCGATGCTTTATTAGATTATTTTTTAGCTTTTGACCCGGATTCCAAAGTAGCCTGCGAAACATTGGTGACTACCGGACAGGTATTTTTGGCCGGAGAAGTGAAAAGCGAAGCTTATATAGATCTTCAGAAGGTGGCCAGAGAGGTTATTAATAACATAGGTTATACCAAGACCGAATACCACTTTAGTGGCGATTCCTGCGGTGTTTTATCTGCTATTCATGAACAATCGGGTGACATAAATCAGGGTGTTGATAAAGCTGATAAGGAAGCTCAAGGCGCTGGTGATCAGGGAATGATGTTCGGTTATGCCACCAACGAAACTGAAAACTACATGCCTTTGGCTTTGGATATTTCACATAAGATATTAAGAGTCTTAGCAGACCTTAGGCGGGAGAATAAAGAGATTACATATCTCAGACCAGATGCTAAAGCGCAAATCACGATTGAGTATTCAGACGATAATGTGCCACAGCGCATAGATACAATTGTTGTGTCTACACAACACGATGAATTTGATACTGATGCGAATATGGCTGATAAGATCGAGCAGGATATCAAAACAATTTTAATTCCTCGTGTGAAAGCCTTATTTCCGCAATCCATTCAGGCTTTATTTAATGAAGACATAACATATCATATAAACCCAACCGGTAAATTTGTCATTGGTGGACCTCACGGTGATGCGGGTCTAACGGGTAGAAAAATTATTGTTGATACCTATGGTGGTAAAGGCGCTCATGGTGGCGGTGCCTTTTCCGGGAAAGACCCAAGTAAGGTAGATCGTTCTGCCGCATATGCCGCCAGACATATCGCTAAAAATATGGTAGCTGCAGGTATAGCCGATCAAATTTTGGTGCAGGTCTCGTATGCAATAGGTATTGATAAGCCTACATCAATATTCGTGGAAACTCAGAACAAACATATCAATAAAAGCGATGGTGAGATTGCTCAAATAATTTCAAAAATCTTTGATATGCGTCCGGCTGCCATCGAAAAGCGCTTGAAGTTGCGTCATCCTATTTACCTCGAAACAGCAAGTTATGGACACATGGGAAGAACACCAAGGACAGTGACTAAGCATTTTGATACTATGTTTTCAGATAAGAAAAGTGTTGACGTAGAGTTGTTTACCTGGGAAAAACTGGATTTTGTCGACAGATTACAAAAAGAATTTGAACTGTAAATTTTGTTGAGTTAAATGCTTTGGTGACCAGCACCATTATCAATTTCTTTATCCGGCAGATTCCTCAGTAAAATATAATGCTGATATTTTGGTTTTGGAATAATTAAAAACCTATTCTATTGTTGTTTTTTATACATTTGTTTTAAATCAAATATTATGAGGTTTTGTTTTTCATTTTTATTTTTAGTTCTCATTTCTGCTTATACCTATGGTCAATATACAGAAACGATAAACTCAAACAGGCCCGGAGCGTCTTTTGGAGCATATAGCGTAGGAACAAATGTCATACAGGCAGAAGCAGCGATCGGTTTTAGTAATGATACACATGATTTGTTAAACACAGAAAAGGATCTTTTTTTTACAGACTATGCACTGCGATATGGTTTATTAATGGAAGAGCTGGAGCTTATTTTGGAAGGTCGTTTTCTGTCTACTACAGAAACAATTCCTTTTGGGTCGAATAGTTTTGAAACGACTTATTCAAATTTTGAATCTAATGCATTTGGTGTAAAATATTTGTTTTTTGACCCCAATAAGAAAAAACAACAGGAAGGTCCTAATGTGTACAGCTATCATGCAAACAGAAAATTTCAATGGAAAGATCTTATTCCAGCAGTTTCCGTCTATGCCGGCGCAAATTTTCTCTTTGGTGATAATCCATATATGTTCATGAACGAACCTACAGTTTCACCGCGTGTCGCGATATCAGCCCAAAGTAATTTGGATCGTACTGTTTTAGTTGTGAACATTATTGGTGATAAATTTACAACTGATTTTCCTTCCTATTCCGGGATTTTCACCATAACTCACGCGTTAAATAAGAGATTTTCAGTTTTTGGAGAATACCAAACAATCATCAGTGATATATATGCAGATGACTTGTTCAGAGCAGGTGGCGCTTATTTATTCAGTAAAGACCTGCAGCTGGATGCTTTTGGTTTGGTAAACTTTAAAGATACACCGTCCAGATGGTTATTTGGAATGGGCTTGTCCTATCGTTTTGACATGTTTCACAGGGACACCATGTTAGATATGGAAGACGATAAACTATAGAATCCTTTTCATTGCAGGAATAGAGGAGATGTTATGCAAAATACATAGCCAGATCAATTTATAATATTTCTGCTATTAGCAGAACCGACACCAATAATTTCATCATATCGGCCACCTACATTTCTGTAGTATACTAAAATTGTGTAATCATTTTCGGTGATGTCATAGCTGCCACTTACGAAGTGATCGTTAAATTCTCCATTTGCAGACAGGTATACATACTTATAATTATAAAAGCCTTGTTTGAGCAAAATAGAAGTTTCAAATAATCCGGTTCTTTTGTTGTATGTTAAATGTGTTTCATCTGTAAGGCTGTAGTTATTAAATCTTCCGTATACATGTAATTCGCCACCATTTAATTCTTTGTTACATCTTAAGCTAAAAAACACTCTTGCATATTCAGATTCTCTGTTTATATCCTGGCCTTGTACGGTATTTATTCTAAAGCTTCCGTTGATATCAGGATTAAAGACATACTCTCTTTGATCTCTCACAAAGTCTGTATGCAAGTATGTTTCATACACATCTGTAAGTTCTACCCTTTGAATATTCATCGTTGCTACCCTAATATCTCTGTTATCAAAAAACAAATATTCATTGCCTCCCCAGAATTCAGTTTTTTTAGGATAATTAAAGACCAATTCATTACCTGAAACAAATTGAGGTTTTACATCATATATGGCAGACTTAAAATCGTTATTTTGAACAACAACGGTATTAACGTTTTGCTCAGGGTTGATAAAAATAAAACCATCTCTTCCGATCCTGTATTCCAAAAGTTGTTTTTCATTAATATCATCCAGGTTTCTTGATCTTCTTACCTGAGTTTTAACATCTACTTTTGTTTCAAATACCATAAACATTCTTGAAAACACCAACTGCTTATCTTCGTTGAAAATTTTAAGCATATAGTTTCCTGAAACCTTTAACCTTCTGGTGTTTTGGTTTGGTATTCGAAGTTCATAATGCGTAAATGGCTGAAGGGTAGTTAATGAATTTTTAAAATCAAAAATTCTTATATTATCAAAACCCTCGATATATTCATTTTTAGCCAATTTAGAAGGTGTCCAGTCATAATCGTAATGCTCAATCTTATAATAATAGTCTGCTACTCTGGCTCTGATGTCATCGAAAGATAATCTTAGGCTTTCGCCAAGTCTAATGATTGGAGTGCCGCTAAGTTCTTGCTGACCAGTAAATTGTATAGTTTTAATGTAATCCGGTGGTAAGGTTTCATATTCCTGTCCAGATCCATAAAAAAAGAGCATAAAACTCAGAATAACTAAAAGGCATCTCATAAATAAAGTATTGATTTACAAAAATATGATAATTTTTATATTACGAAATCCATCTTGTTTAGAATGGTTATAAATAAGTTAATATCAACATTTGTTTAAGTCAAAAATGATGATTTGATTATTATATTTGCCATTCGAAAAAAATAAGCGTTACAAATGGCTGTTGATATCAAAGTAAAACGTGGTTTAAAACTAAAATTAAAAGGGGAAGCAGACAAAAAAAAGGTCAATGCCCTTAAGTCTAAAACCTATGCTATAATACCTGATAATTTTCATGGTTTAGTTCCCAAAATACTCATTAAAAAAGAAGGTACGCCGGTTAAGGCAGGTGAACCATTATTTTATTCCAAATACAATGAAGATACTAAAGTGGTATCACCGGTAAGCGGTAAGTTAAAAGAGATCGAAAGAGGAGCGAGAAGAAGAATTTTAAGGGTTATTATCGAAGCAGACGAAACTTTTGAATATGTGGAGCACAAAACCATAGATCCTTTGAAAGAAGATAAAGCTTCATTAAAAAAGCATATATTCAATTCAGGTTGTGGGATATTTTTTAAACAAAGACCTTATGGTATTCCTGTAAACCCTGAAGATACACCAAAAGCCATTTATGTCTCGGCATTTAACACTACGCCTTTAGGTGCTGACTTTGAATTTATTTTAGAGGATAAAAAAGAGCATTTTCAGAATGGTTTGAACGCGTTGACGAGACTCACAGAAGGTAAAGTTTGTCTTGGCGTAGATAAGAAGTCAAAATCTTTTCTGCATGAGATGCAGAATGTTGAAATAATACGTGTTTCCGGTCCACATCCCGCCGGTAATGTTGGGGTGCAGATTCAGCAGACCAATCCTATCAATAAAGGAGAAAAAGTATGGACAATTCGACCTGAGGATGTTGCGATTTTAGGAGAATTGCTTTCTACGGGTAAATTTAACGCTGAAAGAACCGTTGCTGTTTGTGGCTCTGACGCTGTAGATAGACAATATTTCAAAACTACAATTGGTGCAGAAATTAATTCAATTATTGAAGAGGTTGATACTTACAAAACAAGAATAATTTCAGGAGATGTTTTGACCGGCGACAAAGCAGATAATGGTGATCATATCAATTTTTTTAGTAATGAATTAACGCTTATACCGGAAGGAAATGAATACAGGATGTTTGGATGGTTGCCTTTCAAGGACAATAACATTCATTCAACACATAATACATCGCTTTCAA
This sequence comes from uncultured Psychroflexus sp., assembly GCA_913062845.1. Taxonomy (GTDB): domain Bacteria; phylum Bacteroidota; class Bacteroidia; order Flavobacteriales; family Flavobacteriaceae; genus Psychroflexus. The sequence goes on along the minus strand of CAJXVZ010000035.1, from coordinate 10,373 downwards.
AATTATTAAACAAATCTTTTGAGGTGAATACCAGTCTGAATGGTGAGGAAAGAGCACTTGTTGTCACTGGTGAGATGGAAAAAGTTATGCCGATGGACATCATGCCAATGGAATTACTAAAAGCATGTATGACCGGCAATATTGATAAAATGGAGAATCTTGGAATTTATGAAGTACTTCCGGAAGATTTTGCATTAGTGGATTACGTTAATACTTCTAAGGTTGAGGCCCAGGAAGTAATACGACAAGGATTAGATTTAATGTTAACAGAAGTTGGATAAAAACAGATTATTCTTATGAATTGGATTAGAAAAAGATTGGATAAAATAAAAGAGCCATTTCAGCCAGGAGAAAAATTTGAAAAATTTGCTCCGGCAATTAATGCTTTGGATACTTTTTTGTTTGTGCCTAATCACAAAACTAAAAAAGGTGCACACATAAGAGATGCGGTGGATTTGAAAAGAACAATGATTACCGTTGTTCTTGCTTTAGTTCCAGCACTTTTATTTGGAATATGGAATACAGGCTATCAATACTATAAACAGCTCGATGTTGAGTACACCTTCATAGATGCATTTTTGCACGGTGCATACAAGGTAGTGCCTATGATAATAGTGTCGTATGCTGTTGGTTTGGGGATAGAATTTGCATTTGCTGTAAAAAGAGGACATGAGGTAAATGAGGGCTATCTAGTTACAGGTTTGCTTATACCCATGATCATGCCTGTTGATATTCCACTTTGGATGGTAGCGCTTTCTGTAGCTTTCGCTGTTCTGATTGGTAAAGAAGCATTTGGCGGAACAGGAATGAATATTTTAAATCCTGCTTTAACAGCCAGAGCTTTTGCATTTTTTGCATATCCTACATATATGTCAGGAGATAAAGTATGGGTGAGTGAAGCTTCTAATTTAAGTGCAGTTTCCGGAGAAACGATTTTAGGTACATTGGCAGCAGGTAAGAGTGTAGATTATAATAGTGCGAGTATGTTCTTTGGAACCATACCTGGATCTATTGCTGAGACATCAGCTTTGCTAGTTCTTGTAGGCGCACTTATACTTATAGTGACAAAAGTAGGGAGTTGGAGAATTATTGCTGGTGGCTTTATTGGCGCTGCAATAATGGGTCTCATCTTTAATGCGCTTGGAAGTTCAGTTTTCACAGGTAATGCTTTAATGAATTTTCCATGGTATAATCACCTTATTGTAGGTAGTATAGCTTTTGGTGTTGTTTTTATGGCAACAGACCCTGTGAGTGCTGCACAAACCTTAAAAGGTAAATGGATATATGGTATATTAATAGGTATTTTTGGAATTATGATAAGGATTTTTAATCCAGCTTATCCTGAAGGTATCATGCTGGCCATTCTTTTAATGAACGTCTTTGCGCCTACAATTGACCACTACGTCATTCAGGGTAACATTAAAAGAAGACAAAAACGTCTTAAACTACAAACTGTAAAAAGCTCATAATCATGGATAGAAATAGTAATGCTTATACTTTTATTTTCGCTATCTCTATGGTAATAGTTGTTGCTCTCGTTCTTTCATTCTTGGCAACAAGCTTAAAACCCATGCAAAGCAAAAATGTTACTCAGGAGAAAATGCAAAATATATTGCAGAGTTTTGCAGGTGATAGCATAATGTTTGATGGTAAAAAAGTGGAATTGACAAGAGAAGTTGCCTCACAAACTTTTGACACCTACATTACAACACAATACGCTTTAAATAACAAAGGAGAAAACGTTGAAGGTGTTGATCCTTTTGAGATAAAACTGGCAGGACAAATCAAGAAAGACCCGGAAGAACAGGTTTTTCCGCTATATGAAGCAGAATATGACGGGAAATCGTATTATGTTATTCCATTGAGAGGTTCAGGTTTATGGGATGCGATTTGGGGTTATGTAGCCCTTAGGGACGATTTCAACACCATACAAGGTGTGACTTTTGACCATAAAGGAGAAACAGCTGGTCTGGGCGCTGAAATAACAACAGATTGGTTTCAGGAAAGTTTTGTCAATGAAAAAATATATAATGAACAAGGCTTACTAGTCGGTGTTGAGGTTAAAAAAGGATACAGCGGCGGTAATGACAAGTCTGATAATGCCGTTAATGCAATCTCAGGTGCTACAATTACAGGAGATGGTGTGACAGCAATGATACAGGAAAGGTTAAAGAATTATAAGCCTTTCTTTGAAGAAAGGAAAAAGTCTAAAGTTGCAATTCGATAATTATGAGTGAAGAAAATAAACCAACTGAATTAACGAAGGAAGAAAAAAAGAAAAAAGAAATGATTCTTTTTCTTTCTAAATCAGAGGAAAAGGAAAGTTTTCTGTCTAAGGCAAACCAGAAGTTACTCACAGACCCATTAGATGACAATAATCCTATTACTGTCCAGGTTTTAGGTATTTGTTCAGCGCTGGCGATTACAGTTCAACTTAAGCCGGCGATTGTTATGTCTTTGGCAGTTGTATTTGTTATGGCCATGGGAAATGTTGTCATTTCTCTCATTAGAAATCTGGTTCCAAATAGAATTCGTATTATCGTACAGCTCGTTGTTGTAGCTTCTTTAGTAATTGTTGTTGATCAGGTTTTAAAAGCCTTTCTTTATGATGTCAGTAAACAATTGTCCATCTTTATCGGATTGATTATAACAAACTGTATCATCATGGGGCGCTTAGAAGCTTTTGCATTAGGTAATGGTCCATGGAAATCTTTCTTAGACGGAATTGGCAATGCTGCTGGATATGGGATCATTTTAATTATAGTTGCATTCTTTAGAGAATTACTGGGTTCCGGTAAATTACTGGGTTACGAGGTTTTAGGTCATAAAGGTTTAACGCTTGAGGATTCAACTGGTCTTTATGCTCTTGGATATGAAAATAATGGTTTCTTTTTATTATCCCCAATGGCGCTTATCGTTGTAGGTGTGGTCATTTGGTATCAGCGTTCCAGAAATAGAAAACTTATAGAAGAAAATTAAAAAATCATATAACTTATAAAACATGGATTTAATTAACTTATTTGTAAAGAGTATTTTTATAGAGAATATGATTTTCGCGTATTTCTTAGGGATGTGTTCTTATCTGGCTGTTTCAAAAACTGTTAAAACAGCTGTAGGTTTAGGTGCAGCAGTAATTTTTGTTCTTGTGATTACTGTTCCTATTAACTATTTAATTGATACTTACTTACTTCAGGCAGGCGCATTAAGTTGGCTTGGTGAAGAATACGCAAGTATAGATTTAAGCTTTTTGAGCTTCATAATGTTTATTGCGGTAATTGCATCAATGGTGCAGTTGGTAGAAATGATTGTAGAAAAATTCTCACCAGCATTGTATGGCTCTTTGGGTATATTTTTACCTCTTATTGCGGTTAACTGTTCAATACTTGGAGGTGCTTTATTTATGCAGCAAAAAGACTTTACAGGTATATCTGAAGCTATTACTTATGGCGCAGGTAGTGGAATTGGTTGGTTTCTTGCGATACTTGCTATAGCAGCCATCAGAGAGAAAATTGCATATTCTAATGTTCCTGCTCCACTCAAAGGATTAGGTATTACTTTCATCATTACAGGACTTATGGCAGTTGGTTTTATGAGCTTTATGGGTATTAAGTTAGAAGGCAATCAAGAGGAACAGAAAGAAAAAACTGTTTATAATATAGAGAATGAAAATGCAGATGATAAGGCAACTTACATCACTGATTTAGAAAATGAATAAATAAAGATATTGATATGGATGTTATAATTTCTAGTATAATTGTTTTTTTGATTTTGATTTTACTTTTGGTTGTTATCCTGCTTACAGCTAAAGCAAAATTGTCTCCATCAGGTCCTGTAACTATTAAAGTAAACGGGGAAAGAGATATGGAAGTAGGTTCTGGCTCTACACTACTTACAACCTTAGGTGATAATAAATTATTTTTGCCATCAGCTTGTGGTGGTGGTGGTACTTGCATACAGTGCAAGTGTATTGTAAAAGATGGAGGTGGTGCGATACTGCCTACCGAGGAGCCACATTTTACAAAAAAAGAAATAGCTGAGGGATGGAGACTGGGATGTCAGGTTAAAGTAAAACAGGACATGGAGATTGAGATTCCTGAGGAAATATTTGGTATCAAAAAGTGGGAAGCGACTGTTGTTTCTAATTATAATGTCGCCTCATTTATCAAGGAATTTGTAGTTGAAATTCCTGAAGATATGGATTACAAAGCCGGCGGATATATACAAATTGAAGTTCCGCCTTGTGAAGTCAAGTTCGAGGATATGGACATTACTGCTCATCCTGAAGAACATGTTGGTGAGCCAAACAAATTTCAAAAGGAATGGGATAACTTTAATTTATGGCCGCTGGTAATGAAAAATAATGAGACCGTTGAGCGTGCATACTCGATGGCTTCATATCCTGCAGAAGGAAGACGTATCATGTTGAATGTACGTATTGCAACTCCACCATGGGACAGAGCTAAAAACGACTGGATGGATGTAAATCCAGGTGTAGCTTCATCTTACATATTTAACTTAAAAGAAGGTGATAAGTGCGTAATTTCAGGACCTTACGGTGAATTTTTCATCAATGAAAGTGAAGCAGAAATGCTTTATGTAGGTGGTGGTGCCGGTATGGCGCCAATGCGTTCACATTTATACCACTTGTTCAGAACCTTGAAAACAGGCAGAAAGGTTACATATTGGTATGGTGGTCGTTCTAAACGCGAATTATTTTACATAGATCATTTCAGAGCTTTAGAAAAGGATTTTCCAAACTTTAAATTCTACATGGCGCTTTCTGAACCATTAGAAGAAGATAACTGGAAAGTCAAAGACGGATTAGATGGTGAAGGCGATGGTTTTGTAGGCTTCATTCACCAGTGTGTAATCGATAATTATCTTAATCATCACGAAGAACCAGAGGAAATTGAATTATATTTTTGTGGACCACCATTAATGAACCAGGCTGTTCAGAAAATGGGAGAGGACTTTGGAATCCCTGATGAAAATATCAGGTTTGATGATTTCGGGGGTTAAACCTAAAATTATTCAAAACCCGAGTGACGCACTCGGGTTTTTTTATACATTTATTTTAAATATTCATATTCTTTAAAAGATACTTCTCATTTATGGATTTAAATAAGCAGCAAATGCACAATCTGGCAATGAATATTGTAGGTAAAGATTTGGAGTCGAAAGGTTTTGAATTCCTGGGTGTGAACAGTAAATTTAAGAAAGATCCTCAATTTGTTGCCTTGAAAGATAAGAAGTTGCATTTTGTCGTTGTAAGGGCTGTTTCATACCCTGACGATCCCCAGGAGTATGACAAAAAACTAATGCATAAAATGAAAAATCACGCTGATAAATTTAATGCTACAACTTACTTTGCAGGCGTTGGCCTGGCTAATAAGGAAGACTATGAAAAGCCGGTAAGTAAAAAAGATGACTATATAGTAAATTATAAAGGTTTAATCAAAATTGAAATCTAATGAAATCCTGTTTTTTAATATATCCCTTTCTTGTTTGTTTTCTTTTAATTTCCTGTGATAGTCAAAATAAGTATGAATTTAAGGGTAATGCACTTGGTACAACTTACAGTGTGAACTATTATGCATCCGCTCAAAAAGATTTTAAAAAGGGTTTTGATTCTGTTTTTGCGGTGATTAATAATTCAATGAGTACCTATATCAAAGATTCCAGGATATCAAGGCTAAATGACGGTGAAAAGGTTAAGATAGATCAGCATTTCAAAAAAGTATTTAAAAAATCAAAAGAAATTTATAGCAATACTTCAGGTTATTTTGATCCTAGTATAGGGATTTTGGTCAATGCTTATGGTTTTGGACCTGTAGAGACGTCCATGGAGCTTACTCAAAGTAATATTGATTCAGTTATGAACTATGTTGGTTTCGGGAAATTTGAAATCAAAAATGAATATTTGGAAACTGAATTACCTCATTTTTTTCTGGATTATAATGCCATAGCAAAAGGCTATGCGGTTGATGTGCTTTCAGAATATCTCGAAAATATTGGAATAACTGACTACTTTGTGGAATTAGGTGGTGAAATTATTGCATCCGGAAAGGATTTGAATAGTGGAACTGACTGGAAATTTGGAATTGAAAAGCCAATAGATGATAACACGCAAAGGGATTTGTCTTATGCTATAGTGCTCAATAAAAAGGCCTTAGCAACCTCAGGAAATTACAGAAAATACAGAGTCGACTCCATAAGCGGTAAAAAATATGTCCATACCATAAATCCTAAGACGGGATATGCAGCGAAATCTGATGTTTTGAGCGCATCCGTGCTTGCTGATGATTGTATGACCGCAGATGCTTATGCAACAGCTTTTATGGCCATGGGTTTTAAAAAGGCTAAAAAACTTGCAGAAGAAAAAAGTATCAGTACATTATTGATTTATGTCGATGCAGAAAATAATATCAGCAGTTACGTAACAAAAGATTTAGAAAGTCAAATTTCTGAACTCTAGTTTCTTTTTTACCTGTAGCATTTTCTTAATTAGAATTTTAAATCTTATTTTAGACCAAAATAATTTATGATGACAATGTCAAGAATATTTTACCTGAGTGTTTTAATCACTCTTTTTATCACGAATACTAAGAATGGTTATGCTCAGGATATCGAGTTGCCCATAGATACAGCAGTTGTAACCTCTCATCAGGTTGAAATTGATGGAAAAAGCATCAGTTATACAGCAGAAAGCGGGATGCAAACCTATCATAATGACAAAGGAGAAGCCAAAGCATCTTTGTTCTATACCTATTATAAAAGATCAGATATTGATAATGTAGAAAACAGGCCCCTTGTATTCTCTTATAATGGAGGTCCGGGTTCTGCTTCGGTTTGGATGCATTTAGCTTATACAGGACCACGAGTTTTGAAAATTAGTGATGAAGGCTTTCCTGTTCAACCTTATGGTGTAAAAGAGAATCCGCATAGTATATTAGATATAGCAGATATCGTTTACATTAATCCGGTAAATACAGGTTATTCCAGGCCAATTCGTGATGAAGAAGGTAATTTTAAAAGGAGTGAATTTTTTGGAGTGCAGGCCGATATCAGCTACCTTGCGCAGTGGATGAATGCTTTTGTTAGTAAGCACGACAGATGGTTGTCGCCAAAGTATCTTATAGGTGAAAGCTATGGTACAATAAGGGTATCGGGCTTAGCTGATGAACTTCAGAATAACCAATGGATGTACATCAATGGAGTGATCCTGGTTTCTCCAACAGAACTAGGAAATTTCAGAGAAGGCATATTAGGCGTAGCCAATCGTTTACCTTATTTTACAGCTGCAGCCTGGTATCATGAAAAATTACCATCAGAACTTCAACAATTATCACTTGAAGAAGCTTTGGCAGAATCAGAAGAATTCACCACTCAAAAGTTAATTCCTTTATTGTACAAAGGTGGATTTAAGTCCAGCGCCGATTTAAACATGACAGCAGAAAAAATGGCCTATTTTTCAGGTATTGATAAGGATACTTACTTAGAATGTAACCTCGATCTTACCTATAGTAATTTTTGGAAAATGCTATTAAAAGATGAAGGCTTTACAATAGGAAGATTAGATTCAAGATATTTAGGTTTAGATAAACAAAAAGCCGGTAGCAGACCGGATTATAATGCAGAACTTACAGCATGGTTACAGGCCTTTACGCCTGCCATTAATCACTACATAAAACATGAGCTTGAGTTTGATGTTCCTCTTACTTACAATATGTTTGGACCTGTAAGACCATGGGATAGAACGCAAAATAACAATACTGGGGAAAGACTCCGCAGAGCAATGGCTCAAAATCCATCTATGCAGGTCATGATTCAGTCTGGCTATTATGATGGTGCAACGACTTATTTTAACGCTAAATACACCATGTGGCATATAGATCCAAGTGGCAGGATGAAAGATCGTTTTACTTTTAAAGCCTATGAAAGCGGACATATGATGTACCTCAGAAGTGAAGATTTAAAACAGGCAAATCAGGACTTGAGAAACTTCATTTTGGAAAGTTTACCTAAAGAAGGTGAGCCAATAAAATATAGCAGGGATTAAATTGAAATAATGGTAGATTATTCTTCAAAATTACTAGAAAATGCAGTAGAAGAGATGGCACGCTTTCCAGGTATCGGAAAGCGTTCTGCTTTGAGGATGATATTATATTTGCTTAACCAGCCTGAAGAGCAAACTATAGACTTAGCAAAAGCCCTGGTGAAATTAAAAACCGAAATTAAGTTTTGTCGAAACTGTCATAATATTAGTGATACAGATTTGTGTGAGATATGTCAAAACCCTAAAAGACAGAAAGAAATCGTTTGTGTTGTAGAAGATATCAGAGACGTGATGGCTATAGAAAACACCCAACAATACAAAGGTCTGTATCATGTCCTCGGTGGAAAGATCAGCCCCATAGATGGGATTGGTCCTCAAAATCTTAATATTAATTCTCTTGTTGAAAAAGTTAAAGAAGGAGAGGTAGAAGAATTAATTTTTGCATTAAGCTCTACCATGGAAGGGGATACAACAAATTTTTATATTTACAAGCAAATTGAAAAATATAAAGTTAAGGCATCAAGTATAGCCAGAGGTATAGCGGTTGGTGATGAACTTGAGTTTGCTGATGAAATCACGTTAGGAAGAAGTATTATCAACAGACAGCCTTTTGAAGCATCCCTAAAAAATTAATAGTGCAAGTATCTGTCGTTATTGTAAGCTATAAAGTGCCCTATCATTTGTCATTATGTTTAGGTAGCTTGCAGTTAGCCTTAAGAGGTATTGAAGCAGAGATTATTGTTGTTGATAATAATTCACAGGATGAAACCTCTCAGCTTATTTCAAGGTATTATCCGGAAGTAAAATATATTCAGAATAATGAAAATGTTGGTTTTTCAAGAGCCAATAATATAGCAATTAAACATGCTAAAGGAGAGTATATCTGCCTTGTAAACCCGGATACTGTCGTTGGCTCTCAAACGATCAAAAACGCTATCAACAAACACAAAAGTATAGATAACTGCGGAATTCTCGGTGTGAGATTGATAGACGGCACCGGAAATTTTCTTCCAGAGAGCAAAATCAATCAGTTGAATTTAAGGATTGCCATTCTAAAACTCTTAGGTTTTTCCAAATCCTATTACAATAATGCCATAAAAGAAACTGGTGAAGGTTTTACAGCAACGCTGGTAGGAGCTTTTATGTGTTTTAAGGCTTCAGACTATAACAAAACTGAAGGCCTTGATGAAAATTATTTCATGTACGGAGAAGATATAGACCTTAGCTTTCAATTTATAAAAGCAGGGTTAAAGAACTATTATTATGGCAAGCAAACCATCATTCATTTCAAAGGCGAAAGTACTCTGAAGGATAAGATTTATTTTCAGCGTTTCTTTGATTCCGTAAAGCTTTATTTTAAAAAGCATTACACCAATTCTAAAATAATGATCGGCATTGCTTCTGTTTTTTTTGTATTGGCAAAATATTTTAAAAAAAATCAAATGCTAAAAGTCAATAATAGAATAAATAAATTCCATGAAGCCTTTGTGGTATCAAAAAGTAAAAACCTATTAAAACCTCTTGAAGATCAATACAAGAGAAAAGTTTCTCATTTAGACTATACTAATGCGAAACAAACTGATTTTAAAGAGACATTGGTTATTTTTGATCCTGGCAAAGAGCATTTTGATGAGGTTATCGATATAATGTCTAAGAACAGGTATTGCGATAATATTTTCAGAATTAATGTTCCTCAGCATAATGTTTTGATAGGGAGTGATAGTAGTACTTCTCAGGGCGAAGTCATCAAATTGAAAGCCGATTCTAATCATTAATGAATTTTCCTAAAAATATTTTTGTGCTCGCTTTTATCTTTTGTTAATCTTTCAAAATTATCTTTTGATTAACTCTGCAAATTGCTGAATCCAAATAATTCTCTTATTTTTGCAATCAAATTTTCAAAACGAATTCAACTTATGGGAAAAATCGAGCTCAAACTTCCAAAAATGGGTGAAAGTGTTGCAGAAGCTACGCTTACAAGTTGGTTAAAAGATATTGGAGACAATATAGAAGCAGATGAGCCCGTGTTAGAAATAGCTACTGATAAGGTAGATTCTGAAGTTCCAAGTGAAGTTGATGGCGTTCTTGTTGAAAAGCGTTTTGAAGTTGATGATGTCATCAAAGTTGGTGAAGTTATAGCTATCATAGAGACTGAAGGTGAAGAAGACGCTGACTCAGAGGATGATTCTCAGGCTGTTCAGGAAGAGCCGGAAGACAGTGAAACTCAACAGGCTGTTGAAGAAGCAGAAGCGCTGATGAATAAGGCTCAGGCTACCACCGGGGTCAAACAAGAGGATTTTTCGACATCAGAAAGATT
>CAJXVZ010000034.1 GCA_913062845.1 uncultured Psychroflexus sp. | reverse complement strand
TAGCTAAATAGCGTTTTGTCGCCTCTGTACATTGCTCACTACTGTATCTTGCAAATCTTGGGAATAGCTTTAGTCTGGAATTATCGGCAGCTGTTCCTTTGATGTACTTGCCGGACAATACCCCAAAAGCCATAGGTGAGTAGGCAAGGAGACCAATATGTTCTCGGTGAGAAATTTCAGCCAAATCACCTTCAAAAGTTCTGTTCAACAAAGAATACGCGTTTTGTATGGTAATCATACGAGGTAAATCGTGCATTTTAGACTCGTTGAGGTAGCGCATGGTTCCCCAGGCTTTCTCGTTAGAGATACCTACATGGCGAATTTTTCCGCTTTTAATGAGCTCGTCTAACGTACGAAGGATGTCATTAAAATTATCATCCCATGCGTCACTCGCATTATGCTTGTAATCTCTGGTACCGAACGTGTTTGTGCTACGCTCCGGCCAATGCAGCTGGTACAAATCTATATAATCGGTTTGTAATCGCTTTAAGCTGTTATTTACGGCTTCATGTAAAGCCTCTTTGCTGAATCCGTTTGTTCTTATATGAGCAGTGTAATCACCGGGACCAACAATTTTTGAAGCCAAAATAACTTTGTCCCGGTTTCCTGTTTTTGCAAACCAATTACCTATTATTCGTTCTGTTTCTGCATAGGTTTTAGCGTTTGCCGGTACTGGATATAGTTCTGCTGTGTCAAAGAAATTAATGCCTTTGTCCAGCGCCAAATCCATTTGCGCAAAACCTTCCTCCTGGGTGTTTTGATTACCCCAGGTCATGGTGCCTAGGCAGATTTTGCTGACTTTGATATCAGTATGTGGAAGTGTTGTGTATTTCATCCTGCGATTAGTTTTTTAAATTAAGGGATTAAGACTAAGGATTTGTAAATTATAATTAAAAACTGGTTTTGAGCCGTAAATGTACATCAGGTGTTTTCTATAGAATATATCTTTAAATTTATTTTACAATAAAAGATTTTAATCCCAAATCTCAATCCTTAAACCGGCTTATACTCAAGCCATCTCTTATCGGTAATAAGATCGTTTCAAAATCAGGATGTTCTTTAAGTTTTTTATTATAAGCTCTTAAAGCGATAGTATCATCATCATCTGCTTTTTTATCAATGACTTTGCCGCTCCATAGCACATTGTCTGATAAAACAACGGCTTTAGGGTTTAACTTCGGTAAGACCAGATCTAAATACAAACTATAATTACTCTTGTCTGCATCAATGAAGATCAAATCGAAATTTGATTTTATTGCCGGAATAATATCCCTAGCCACTCCAATATGACTGATGATTTGTTCGCGATATTCTGATTTTTGAAAATACTTTTGTTGGATGTCCACTAACTCCTCATTAATGTCAATAGTGTGGATTTTACCATCTTTCGCTAAGCCTTCAGCGAGACATAAAGTGGAATAACCAGTATATGTGCCGATTTCCAGTATAGATTTAGGCGCAAGTATTTTTGAAATTAAACTCAGTAATCTTCCCTGAAAGTGTCCGCTCAGCATTCTGGGAATCAATATCTTTTGCCAGGTTTCTTTGGATAATTGCTTTAAGGTATCAGGTTCTTTCTGCGTATGTGCAACACAATAGTCGTCTAAGGCTTTGTCTATAAATTCCATGGTTACTTTAATTGAAAATTTATTTTAGTCTTTTTACAACTTCTTAATTTAGGCCATTTATTAAGCTGTTACACAAAGGTACACAAAGGAGCCACAAAGGCACACAAAGAATAGATCTTAGAAATAAAATAAGTTGATGTGAACTTGAACACAGGTAACATAACTCTTTGTGAAACTCTGTGTTTTTCTTTGTGTCGCTTTGTGGTATAGCTGTTAAGCCAAGTAAACGTAAAATAAAAGCATGTCAAATCAATTCCTCAACGCCCAACCGTTTATAAAAGTCGTCTTTGGCCTTCTGGTCGTCGCCAAACAACCACCTTACTACATTGTCGTCCCATATTTTATCGCGTTCGTCTGCAGTGATGATCTTTTCTTGTACGGCCAAATCCAAAAGCTTACCGGGATAAGAGGACTGTGGTAGACTTTCCATTTCTCCCAGTGGATAAGGGTCGTCTAATCCCGCACAAATCTGATTACTTTTTTGATTTTCCAACAACAGCTGAAAAGAGCGGGTATCATGCACTAAGGTATCAAAGAATATATTTTTGTGGCCGACAGATTTTCTGGGATGAACTTTGCCTTCAAACAGGTCTGGCCGTCCGTCAAAGCCCTGAATACGTCTTCCGAGATTGATCTGGGCCAATTGTCCGCCGTGCGCAAAACATACCCGCATATTTTTATATTTGTCCGGGTAACCATTAAGGGTTAAAAAGTGGTAGGCATCAGCACATTGGGCGAGCATCCAGATCAGATGGAAACGCCAGGCTGTATTTTCCAGTTTGATAAACTTTTCACCATCGTAAGGATGGATCTCAACAGCCAGATTGTATTTATCAGCAAGTTCAAAAATAGGTTCATTTTCTTCATCAAAAACACATCGCCATGTTCCTATCGAATCCATAAAATGTGTAGGAAGACATAATAACTGCATACCGAGTTCTTCAACGCATCGTTCAATTTCCCATAGGGCACCTCTTACAAAGGCCGGGTGAACGACAAAGCCACATGTAAATTTTGATGGGTTTTCATGCTGAATTCGCGCATTAAAATCATTTTGAAATCTCAACGCTTGTTTCATTTCTTCAACCCTCAATCCATTGCCGTAAAGTTGAGATAAATTCAAAACTATAGCATGGTCTATCTCATAGCGTTCCATCCACTCTAATTTTTCATTGAGAAAAAAACTGGAGTCTGTGACAGGCCGTTTCCAGTTTTTCTGAAGCATGAATTTTCTTTCCTCATCGACCCAAAAAATCCCTTTCTCTTTTAAAAATGCCGGTATTTCCTCAGGATAAGGTAAAAGATGCGAATGTCCGTTAATGCGTAGTTTTCTTTTCATATCCCGTAAAAATAAACTAATTCTTTGATATCCGAAGCAGATTCAAATTAAAGATTTATCAAGTTTTTGTTTCATGAGAAGTTTATTAATCGTAATATTGCAATGTATAGTTAGTTTAAAGTTTAAGGTTCAAAGTTTAAGATTCAGAGTTTACATGTACTTGTCACCCTTATTTATGAGGCTTCACGAAGGAAACAAGAAACAAGAAACAAGAAACAAGAAACAAAAAATTAAAATATGGGTCTCACTAAAACAGAAATATTTACACAAGAACAGAATGAGCTTGCTGCACTGGCCAAAGCTTTGGCACATCCGGCACGAATAGCTATCCTTCAGGAGATCCTAAAGGCTCAAACTTGTATTTGTGGCGATCTGGTCAACGAAATTGGCTTAGCTCAGCCAACCATTTCTCAGCATCTCAGAGAATTAAAGAATGTCGGTATCATTCAAGGAAATATCGAAGGAACCAGCGTCTGCTATTGCATTAATCCGGAGAAATGGGCTGAAGTACAACAGCTGTTCGATACTTTTTTTAATGTTTACCAAACCCCTAAAAACGATTATTGTTAATCGAAAAATAATATAATTATGACTCTACAGGAATTCAAAAATCAACTTAATGCATTAACTCATCTGCAGTTTGTCTTACCAAACGGCAAACTCATTCCGGATTACTTTCACATCACAGAAGTAGGTAAAGAAACCCGGGAATACATGGATTGTGGCGGAAGTTTGCGAAAAGAAGAAGTAGTCAATTTTCAATTGTGGTGCGCCAATGATTATGACCACAGATTAAAACCAAAAAAACTATCAAACATCATCCGTTTGAGTGAAAGTAAACTAAATCTTAATCCTGACTGTGAAGTGGAAGTTGAATATCAGGGCATGACTATCGAAACCTATAAGTTAGGATATGATAATGGCTTATTTCGGCTATTGGCAGATAAAACCGATTGCCTGGCCAAAGATCAATGTGGTATTCCCGATGATTTTCAAAATGATGTTGACGAAGCCACACTTGTCGAGCCAACTTGCACACCTGGATCTAATTGTTGTTAAAGATGTATCCTCAACTGCTTGAGACCATCAAAGGTCTCGATGAGTCGTCAATCTCGGTCGAAAGAAAAAAACAGCTGGAAAATCTGGCTGAGTTGCTGTCAAACGAATTGATTAAGAACGATACAGTAAACCTGAATTATATTTGTACACACAATTCACGCCGGAGCCATTTAGCTCAGGTCTGGTCGCATACTTTATCTCATTATTATAATCTGAATATTGAAAGTTTTTCTGGTGGCACTGAATCTACGGCTGTTTATTTTATGGTTATAAATACCTTAAAACATCAGGGTTTCCAAATTGGTGAATTGAAGCGTGAAATAAATCCTCTACACTATTTAAAGTCTGGTGAAAATACGCAACCACTATTATTATTTTCAAAAGCATATTATCACAGTTTCAATCCTAAAAGTGATTATATAGCCATCATGACTTGTTCGCATGCCGATGAAAATTGTCCGGTAGTCATTGGTGCCAATAAGAGATTCGCATTAACTTTTGAAGACCCCAAGGCTTTTGATCATACAGATCTGGCAGAGCAAAAGTATCTGGAAAGGAGTCTTGAAATTGCAGCGCAATTGAATTTTGTTTTCAAAAGATTATCTAACGCATAAATTATGAGCAAGAAACCAAAGCTTAATTTTCTGGATCGGTACCTCACTTTATGGATTTTCCTCGCCATGTTTATTGGTGTAGGAATTGGAAATTTCTTCCCTTCATTTCCTGAATTCATTAATAATATGAGTCAGGGCACAACCAACATTCCCATCGCCATAGGACTGATCGTCATGATGTATCCGCCTTTGGCGAAAGTGAATTATGCCTTGTTGCCTAAGGTGTTTAAAAATGTCAAGGTACTGTCAATATCACTGGTATTGAATTGGATCATCGGACCGGTTTTAATGTTTGCTCTGGCCATCATTTTTCTTAAAGACGAGCCCGAATACATGACGGGTCTAATACTCATAGGACTTGCCCGTTGTATTGCTATGGTTTTGGTTTGGAACGATCTGGCGAAAGGCAGTAGCGAATACGGAGCAGGCTTAGTGGCTTTAAATAGTATTTTTCAGGTTTTCGCCTATAGTTTTTACGCCTGGCTATTTATCACCAAACTGCCTCCTCTTTTCGGTTTTGAAGGTGCTATTGTCGAAATTTCAATAGGAACTATTGCTGAAAGTGTGGCCATCTATCTTGGTATTCCTTTTCTGCTGGGTATTTTAAGTCGATATATTCTCATTAATTTGAAGGGTGAAATCTGGTTCAAACAAACCTATATTCCTAAGATTTCTCCGTTAACGCTCATGGCATTGCTGTTTACGATAATAGTCATGTTTTCGCTTAAAGGTCAGTTGATTCTTGAGATTCCGCTGGATGTGGTGAAAATTGCCATACCATTGCTCATTTATTTTGCCATTATGTTTTTGCTGGGTTTTGTACTGAGCAAATCGATGGGTGTGTCCTACGATAAAAACGCATCAATAGCCTTTACCGCTGCCGGGAACAATTTTGAATTGGCCATTGCCGTAGCCATTGCTGTTTTTGGGTTAAATTCCGGTCAGGCTTTTACGGGTGTTATCGGACCTTTGGTAGAGGTCCCTGCTTTGATTCTCCTGGTCAAAGTTGCTGAAGTATTGAAGAAGAAATATTACAAGTCGAATATTGATTCGTGAATTTGAAATTATGTAGATTGAAGATATTTTCTATGTGTTTTGAAAATATTTTGTAACTATTTGAATATTAAATGGTACTTGAAAAACCCATTATCAACATCTGTTAAACTATATAGGAATATATCCAAATATAAGGAATAATTCCTAATTTTGTAAACAAATTGATGATATGAGACCTGTGTATTCAGCTATTGAAATCTACAAGCCTGCATTGCAGTCCGCCATGTCCTTGCCATTGGCCAATCAGGGTATAAGTGCCGGTTTTCCAAGTCCGGCGGATGATTTCCTGGACCTGAGTATAGATCTGAACAAAGAACTCATTAAACATCCCTATGCGACATTCTATGGTCGGGTGAGCGGTGATAGCATGATAGGCGCCGGACTGGATGACGGCGATTTGCTCATCATTGACAAATCGTTAGAACCTCAGGATGGTAAGATCGCCGTGTGCTTTATAGATGGAGAATTTACGGTAAAGCGCATAAAAGTAGATAAAGACAGTTTATGGCTGATGCCAGAAAATCAAAAATACAAACCCATAAAAGTCACTGAAGACAATGAATTTATCATTTGGGGCGTGGTCACCTCGGTGATTAAGAATTTGTAAAGGCCCCTTCCTGAAGCTTCGGGACCAAAATGGAGAATTATAAATTTTTATGAGTAATTTAATTAAGATAAAAAAGCCTTGTCCCCTCTCCTTTGGAGAGGGTCAGGGAGAGGCTTAAAGGCCCATATGGAACTATTCGCACTTGTAGATTGTAATAACTTTTACGCGTCCTGCGAGCGGGTTTTCAAACCCAATCTGAGGGACAAACCCATTGCCGTATTGTCCAATAACGATGGCTGTGTCATCGCACGTAGCAACGAAGCTAAAGCCTTGGGCATTCCCATGGGTGCACCGGCATTCAAATATCAGCCTGTTTTTGAAAAACACAACATTCACGTATTTTCTTCAAATTATGCGCTTTACGGCGATATGAGTAACAGGGTGATGAATACCTTATCTCAGTTCACACCGGATGTCGAAGTTTACAGTATAGATGAAGCTTTTTTAAAATTTTCGGGATTTGATTATTACCAATTTGAAGAGTATGTGCGGAAAATAAAGGCAACCGTAGATAAGAATACCGGCATACCTGTAAGTATTGGTGTAGCACCAACCAAAGCCTTAAGCAAAATCGCCAATAAAATTGCTAAAAAGTTCGCTGATAGAACCAGAGGTGTTTATGTCATGCAGACTGAAGAGCAGCGCATCAAAGCCTTAAAATGGCTGGATATAGATGATGTTTGGGGCATAGGTCGCCAGCATGCGGATAGGCTAAAAGCAAAAAATGTCCTTAAAGCTTTTGATTTTACCTTGCTGCCGGACAGTTGGGTGAGAAAACATATGAGCGTAGTCGGTTTACGCTTAAAAAAGGAATTGGAAGGCAAGCCTACTTTAGATCTGGAAGAAGTCGCTCATAAAAAAGCCATTGCCACCACGCGTTCTTTTGATAAGCAATATAGTGATTATGATATTATCCGTGAGCGGATTAGCAGCTTTGCCATTAGCTGTGGTGAAAAACTGCGACGGCAAAAAAGCCATTGCCAGCTCATTCATGTGTTTTTGAGAACCAACAAGTTCAGGCCGGATTTGCCTCAATACCATTGTAGTACGGTGGTCAAAACCGAGTATCCTACCAATTCCAGCATAGATCTGGTAAAGTACGCCATTCAGGGGTTAGATAAGCTTTATAAATCTGAATACCATTACAAAAAAGCAGGCGTGATCGTGATGGAACTTCAACCGGAAAATACTGAACAGCTCAGTTTGTTCTCAAAAAAGAATCCTAAACATCAACAGCTCATGCAACATATAGACCAACTTAACCATACCATCGGCAGGCATAAGGTAAAATTTGGCAGTCAGGATTTGGGTCGCGTCTGGAAAATGCGTCAGGAAAGTCTTTCGCAACGCTATAGCACGTCAATAAAAGAAAGTATAGTGGTGAAAGTGTAAACCATTTTCTTTCAAACCCAAAGGATATGATAAGACCTGAGATTATCACATTTACAATTTTTGTGATCGGTATCAACTCATAGGATGATAGAATCTTAAAGATTATTTTGGTATTTTACTTCATTGAAACTTCAAAAAAGGTTTGTCCATGATTTTTCGATTATCTCATTGCTTGATAATTTTGAAAACATTTGACTGCTTGTCTGTTTTAATTTTGACCATATAGGTAGACTGAGGAAGTTCTTTTAAGTCTAAATCAATTCGAGTGTCATCAAATGATTTTTCCAGTAAGAGCTGACCATTTAAATTAAAAATTGAAATTTGTTTAATTGGAAAATCATTAGAAATATATAATTTGGATTCTACGGGATTTGGATAATATTTTAAAGTAATAAAATCACTTGACACCAAATTTAGTGAGAATAAAACTGTAACCGCAAAGGGTTGGCTTCTACACTGCCCATTGTCATTTACAGCATAATAAGTAAAACCATCTTCAAGGATAAAATTCTGTGGCAGCAAATTTGTATTATCTAAGGCATCCTGCAAAGTGGCATACCAAAAAACATCTGAAGGAATCACTATTAAATCATTAAGTGTAGCACCTTGCGAAACGGTTTGTTGGCTGTTGCCTGTTGGTGTATCGATGCCATCCAGAACATTTATGGTTATATCAGTAAACAAAGCACATTCATTGGGATCAGGTGCAAAAAAGTATGTAGTCGTTTGGTTAGGATTAAAAGGAGGAGACCAGGTTCCGCTTATCCCGTCATTAGAAACATTAGGAAAGTTTGGAAAAGGCTCTCCTTGACAATAGATATTGTCAATACTAAAGTCCGGAATAGTGCTTACAATATCATGACCGGAAATACTCCATCCTTTACTAAACAAAAGATTGTTGACAGCTGGTAGAGCATTTGAAGTGTACTCTAAAAACGTAGCGCCCAAGAGTTTGTTGTCAGGCGTGTTGGGATTATTACTCCATCCGACTAATGTATTTGAATAGTTATTACAGTCAAGCCCGGATTCGTCAAGCATTCCGTTAAGTTGTACATTAGTGTTTAAAGCCCAATTTTCTAAATTGTGGTTAAAATTATCGGCGAGTGAAAACATATTTGTCATGTCAGTGACATTTGCCGTGTTCCAATTTTCAATAGAAGGATTATTAGCATTGTTAAAGGCATGTTCTTCTGGATAATCATTTTCGAAAAAAAACACTTCTCTCCTAAACATTTCTGACATATTGGTCACATTAGAAGTATCCCAATTACCAATATTTTGGTTAAAAAGTAAGGCAGATTTAAACATTTTTGACATGTCAGTCACGTTAGAAGTATTCCAGTTGCCTATGTTTTGATTAAAAGATATAGCGCCCTCAAACATGCCAGACATGTTAGTAACGTTGGAAGTATTCCAGTTTCCGATATTTTTATTGAATGCTCCACTAAAACCAGAGTTTAAATCTGACGCAAACATTTCCGACATATCAGTAACGTTTGAAGTATTCCAACTTCCAATATTTCTATCGAAACTGCTTGCATTTTTAAACATTCTACTCATGTTTGTAACATTAGCCGTATTCCAGCTCCCAATATTTTGATTAAAAAATCTCGCTTCTTCAAACATGCCGGACATATCTGTGACATTTGAAGTGTCCCATTGACTTAAAGCCTGATTGAAAAAAAAGCATTCTTTAAACATACCAGATAAATCAGTCACATTTGAAACATCCCAAAAATTAATATTGAAGGCAGAGTTAAAATTAAAATTTCCCGCAAACATATTTTTTAGACTTGTACAATTAGATAAATCCGGCAAATCGGTAGCATTTACAACTATATTTAAACCTGCAAAGGCATCTTCAAAAGTTTCCCATTCCACATCGCCCCATTGATTTATTTCTTTAATTAAACCGGGATTATTAAAAGGAATATTTATAAATTTAAAACTTTTAAAATTTTGTGGTTGAATTTTTAGAAGTATATTTTGATTATCACTATTGGATGGTAATCCTGAAATCACAGCATTAGGACCTTGAAAAGTCCCTGAACCAGAAGCTGGTGCAGCAGGAGGTAAAGTTTCCCATGAATATGCTACCGGACCGGTTGTTATGGCTTCAAATTCAATGGTAGCGTTATTGACGCTCCACGTTGTAATAAATTCCTGAGCCGTTAAAAACTGGTTGAGGCTTAAAAAAAGTAGATTCAATAATAATATTCTTTTCATAGTCATTTTTGTGATATTTAATATCTATGAGATAATAATAATGAATTTATAATCAAAACGCTTATAATTAAATGAAAATAAAAAATAATTTAACAGAAAATGACAATCTTTTAATTATTTTTTTAATCATATTCATAAAGTCGTTCATTTAAAATTGGGGGCTTTCATGCCTCAGGGCATGACCAGGCTTTCGGCACTCGCTTTCCCGTGCTTTTAGCCCGGGAAGAGCTCAAACAAAGCCTCAATCCTTAAGCCGGGTTTCTAGCAAATTGTCAACTTTGATTTGAAACGTTTGGAAAAACTTCTTGCGATAGTATTGGTGAATATTGATCTGATTAAAAGCCTGATATTGTAGGTTATTAAATTTACATTCAGTAATTTTAATTTTTAAAAAACCACCATACTCTAAAAATGTCTGAAAAAAGCAAAAAACAAAAGTGGATAAATACCTTTCAAATCTTAGCGGCATATATGGTCGCCGCCTGGACATTTCTGCAATTCGTAGATTGGTTACTCAATCGCTATAATCTATCGCCCAACTGGGTTGATCTGATGTTATGGACATTTATAGGTATTATACCTTCACTTATTATTTATCTCTATCACAGAGAGCGTATCAATAAAGGCATCATAAAATTAAGAGAAAAAATTCTGATTCCCATCAATCTCATTTTGCTCATTGTGGTCTTGTTTTTTGCTTTTGGTAATGCCGATTTAGGCGCGACAACCAAAAATGTAACCTTTGAAAATGAATTTGGTAATCTTGAGACCAAAACTTTTACAAAGGAAGAGTTCAGAGAAGGTATTGCCATATATAATTTCGAACAGTTACAGGAAAAAGACAGCACCTATTCCTGGTTGAAATTTGGTCTGGGAAAAATCTTGGCCGAAGATCTTCGTCAAAATAAAAACCTGCGTCCGGAATTTAATTACCGCATTAGAACCACCGATAAAATTCGTGACGCCTCCCTTTTTTATGATAAATACGTTGATGGCGAGTTTAAAACAGATGGTAAAGATTTTACTATAAAAACTTTCATCAGAAAAGCCAATAACGCTAAAATTCTAAAAGAGAAGGTTTTTACGGGAAGTGATCTATTCGACCTTATTGATGAGATAAGCGTTTTTATTGCCTCAGAAATTGATTCTAAAAGTTCTTTGAAATATATTGACTTACCGGTAAGCGAATATATGACAAACTCCATAGAAGCACTTGAGGCCTTTGCAAAAAACAATTACGATGAAGCCTACAAAATTGATCGGAAATTTTCTTTGGCTTACCTGGAAGATGCTAAATTGATCATGGCTCAAAACCGAGGAACACTTGAAGCTCAGGATGTCATTGACAGAGCATTTGCCACAAAATCACTCTTACCACTTCAGAAACAGCTGGAGGTTTTAATTCAGAAAAATCTGGCTTACGGAAACTATGATGACGCAGAAAAACAGGTTAGACTTCAATTGGAGGTTGATCCTAATAATAAGTTTTACAACAGTGTTCTATTTTCAATCTTTGGAGAAACTAAAAATACCGAAGGTTTCTTCAAACATACTGAAAAATTGTTTGCAACCAATAAAAGCGCAAACAACGGCACTAATCTTTCAATTGCTGCAATGGTTGCCGGTTACCAGGATCAGCTTTTATCGGCTTTAAATGCTCTTGAACTTGTAAATCCTTCAATTAAATATCTCAAAGTTGAGCCCCTTATATTTAATAATGAAACTGAAAAGGCCAAAAGTATTATTGATGAATATAAGTTATCCTATTCAGGCAACAGGAACCGGTTAAAGGTTTACGATAGTATTTTTAACTTTTTAGAGAATAAGAATTTTGATGACATAGAATTAGACCAGTTTGAAGGTACATACAGGTCTAATTACAACGAACAAATCCTCGAGTTCTGGATGGAAGATGACAGGTTGATAGAATATGTAAAAAATCAGGCTATGAAGCCTTACTTACCCGCGGGTAATGATGCTGCAGGAGGTGGATTTATTGAAAACTATACGTACTATGCAAAATTGCTAAGAGATAAGAACGGCGAGGTATTTGCACTCAAAAAATACGTTTTTTACTGGGATAATACACCAACTTTTTTATTCTGGAAAATAGATGATAACCTTAAAAAAGCACAACTAGCGTTTGAAAATAAAGATTTCGCAGAAGCCAGAAAACGCTACCAAAAAGCAAAATCAGAACATCCCGAACATGCTTACATAGACCATATTTTAGGTCACTTGGATTATAAATCAGCAAATGATTCACTTCAGACCATGGCTCAGTTTAACAGACATAAAGGTAGTTATGGTCCAAGGAAATTTTGGGTTGAAGGTGATAAATTCTACTACAAAAGACAAGACGAAAATATTAATCTTCCAAAAGTAGAATTATTGCCTATTAACGACACCCTGTACATGGACATGACCCGCCTCGGAACGGTTATGGTGTTTATAAAAGAAAACGACAAACCAATCTCAAAATCATACAGCTTTGATAATAATAAGTTTAAATGGGTGATGAGAGATGAAGAACGCAATATTTTTGAAAGGGATTGAGTATTTTCAGTTATAGCCATCCTTGTCCTTTAGTCTGTATAGGTAATACCTGTACTCAAAAAATATAACCGTCACGATTCCACAGGTGTAGGCTATAATATCACCTAAACTGAAAGACGACCCCAGTATTAATCCAAATATCTTTTTGTAATTTTCGGGATAGTATTCGTGAAGGTCTGCCAGTTAAAGGAACTCAATGGCAAAGGCTATGCCCAATGCTATGATGCCGGCTTTGAAAACTGAAATATTTGAAATAAATGGGATTTAATCACAGTATTTTCAAAAAAATAATCCCGAAGCAAAATTCCGGGATTATTTAATAGATCTGTAATTATTAACTCGTTTTATTTGACCTCCTTCAAAGCATTGTCAATTAGGGTTCTTAAATGTTGTTTATGCGCTCTGCTGGAAACATTTCCGGAAATAGTCGCCATTGCTCGAATTTCTTTTAGATTATATAAAGCCATAGACTTCACATTATGCGGATATTTGCTGCTTTGCTTACCTGTTAGCATGTCAATTAGCATATTGGTATATTCTAACTGTAAATTCTGTCTGAACGTGTTTATTGAACCTTTAATATCGGCTTTAAAAATCGCATCATTCAAATCTGTCATGAACGCAGCAAGCTTATATTCATTGCCGTAAAGTTCACTATCCACTATACGTTGTAATGTGTTAGGGTGAACAATATGGTTAAGTACATTTTTTTGATATCTCAACACCTGACTGTGAATTTTTGGATCTTCAGGACCGCTAAAGAAATTATAACCACGCCTTTGCATGGCTAGATAATTATACAGATCATTAGGCGCATCAAAAGCATCCGGTGCGAACACATGGTCTTTTAGCACATTCATCGCTCTTTTCTGATCTTCTAAACTAACCGGTGTGTAAGGTTGAGTCTCTCCCGGCTGTCCTGCCATGGCTCTGTCCACATAAACACCACCAATAAATCTTGATACGACATCCGTTGCTCTGGCTCTTTGTCCGCTTAAAATGTAATACACCCTTCGTAATTCCTGATAAGATTCTCCTTCTTTAGTAAACTTTTCTTTTACATCTTTCATTAAATCGTTTACCATTTTTATTCTTTCAACAGAATAGGCAATTTGATCGTTAGACAAATCTCCCGTCATAACTCTTGGGTCAATGGCTTTTCCCGGAGAACGCATATCGTCAGCATCATTTCCAAAGATCAGTTCCGGCTCTGTGGAGCGGTTTAGCAGGTTATTCATTTCTGCTTCGCTCTCAAACGGCTGATAGCCAAACTGTATAGCCCAAATATCGTATGGTCCGACTGAAGTGTCATAATACTGTCCCTGCTTTGAGCGGTCGCGGGTTAAATTGATAGCCGCATAATCCATAACAGATCCTGTAAGACACTTGCCCTTTATAAAATCTTTATCTGCTAACTGCTCGGGAGAAAATAACTGGCTGGCTTTCATGTTATGGTTCAAACCAAGTGTATGTCCTACTTCATGCATGATAAGAGCGATCATAGACTCTTTTTTCATACGTTCCATTTCGAGGTCAGATGCACCGGCGGCATTGATCACTGCTTGTCCAAAGAGCGTGTTTTCGTGCATTTCATGTCCTAAAGTGCAGAATACTTTATTATTTTTCAAAAATTCATCCTCTACAAAAACCTGCTTTTTCGCTGCCAGATCAAAAATTTTGTCGTACATCACACGGTTGGTAAAGTGAACATATTCAAGCATGATATCTGCACCTATGATTTCTCCGGTTTTTGGATTTACAAAACTTGGTCCGTAGCCGCCAAAAGGAGGTTGGGGAGAAGATGTCCACCTTAAGACATTATAATTGATGTCTCCGGCATCCCATTCGGCGTCGTCTGGTTGCATTTTGACGACCATAGCGTTTTTGAAACCGGCTTTTTCAAAGGCTTTGTTCCATTCTAAAACACCTTGAGTAATGGTTTCTCTCCATTCCACAGGTGTTGAATTCTCCATCCACCAGACTATGGGTTTTTCAGGTTCTGAAATTTCAGCATTAGGATCTTTCTTGACCAAATTCCAGCGGTGAATCAAATCTCTGTAAGGAACTGAACCAGTGGCCGTCTGGTCATCAACTTCAGTTGTGAAATAGCCAACTCTGGGGTCATCAAATCTGGGCTCAAAATTGTTTTCAGGCATGGCAATCAAGCTGTGAAATACCTTTATTGAAACATTTCTGCCATCGGTTACCGCATCAGAACCTCCGTTAAGAACAGACGGACTGCTGTAAACATATTCGATTTCCAGATTGGTATTATCCTCATAATTCTTGAGTTTACTGATTTTTGTTTTCTCTTTATCCAGATTACCTAATTTGAAAGCTGTAGGCGACTGACCCGGAAAACGTGGCGGTTTTACCTGAGTAAAAGTTTCTTTAAGAAAAAGGTCATCAGCTTTTATAAGGTATAATCCCTTATCCTTGTCGTGCGCTTCTATTTTTAAACTTGCCATGATACCTTCGCTGGTGTTGGCGTCCTTAGATTTTGAGATGGCATTTTCAGGGTCAAAGTAAAATGAATTGTTCTGAGCAACAAATTCAATTTTGTTGTAGTATTTTTTGACTTTGAAAGTTTTTGAATCACCGTAGGCACCTCTAAAGCGGCCGGCATCAAGAACACCATTTGAAATTTGATTAAAGTGAATAAACTCTTTTTCAAGGTGATCATCACTAATCAACATTTGAATTGATCCTGAAATGGTGTCTCTATAAATCGTGAAAAGGCCTTCTATTTTTTCACTTTTTTTCGTGAGGTCTTCAATACTTTTTTCTTTGTCTTTTTTTGGCTTTGCTGTCTCTTCAGTTTTAGCTTTTTTCTTCTTTCTTTTACGCTGTGCTTCTGCTGAAGCCGGAAGCAAAATACAAGCACAAAAAAATGTTACCATCAATATCCTGAAGGTAGTTTTGGTTTTTGAAATCATGTTTATTGGAATTATTTAGGTTTAGGATACTAAAATAGGCTTAAATGCCAAATAATTTTTCAAAACACGATAAAAAAATATTTATCTAATCATTTACTTTTAATCATAAATGTAGCAATGACATCCTGAATGTCTTCATATGTCCGTGAAGTTTCATTGATAATAAGCGATTCCGTTTTTGTGCTCACAAGATAGTAAGTGCTGTAAACGGTATCTTTTTGATTCTTAAGCGAACGCACCTTTAGTTTAAAAGCCCTTCTGTCTCCAATCTTTAAAAATTTATTTTGAACAAGCGCATAATTGAGATAAACCGGATTCTTTCTGTAGATCCTCATTTCCACAGTTCTCACGAATGAATTGGAGTAGATCTTTTCTATGGGTATAATTTTTTTTGATGAAAAAATAGCAACTTGTCTAAACGGGTATTGGTCTTGTTTAAAATGCGTTACCTGTTCACTTTCCTTAAAGGCCAGGAAATCTTTAATTGGGGCAGTAGCTTCCTTTGACATCGTTTCTAATTCGTCTTCTGTTACTGGTCGCAGATCTGCCGGCAAGGGGAATGGGTTTTCTATTCCTTCAATCTTAAAATAATTTAGGTTATTTGGTGAAGGATTCTTATTGCTGATGCAGCTTAAGAAAAATGTCAAAATGATAACTATGCAGTAATTACTTTTCAAACTTTTGTCTTTAAAATTTTTTACCTGACAGCATATATTCCACTTTGGTTTTATACACCTGAAAAATACGTTTCAGTAAATTATTGAATCTAAAGTAAAACAGCGCATTGATTATTTCATCAAAACTGGCATTCTGATGGTAAAACTTCATTCTGTTTTCAATTTGCTCATCAGTGTATTTGGTATAAACTCGTTTACTGGACACTTCACAGATTTGCCACTTCAAGAGGTTTCTTTTACGCCAGGTTTTTCGGTATTTGTCAAAGGTGTTTTTTCCGGTTTTTAGATATTCGTCTATGTGTTTGGAAGCCAGATCTGCACTTTGCATGGCGTATCTTATGCCTTCACCGCCCAAAGGGTTAACCGTAGAAACCGCATCACCAACAGCAACCACATTGTCTTGAAAAAAGGTGTCTTTTATGCTTGGGCTATACCTTAAAGTTCCACCGTGAACATCCAGAAGTTCATAATTTTCAGCTTTTATGTAATCTTTAATGACCATTTCGGTCAGTTTTTTTGTGGTTTTGTTGGTCGCATCCTGATCTTTGGCTTCGATGTGCACTTTGCCGGCACCAACTTTAAGAATTCTGTTTTCCATTGGAAAGATCCAGGAGTAGCCTTTTAGAGCCCATTTATGTCCAAGGAAGAAGATCAGATCATCTTTGTACTTATCGTAGGTTTTTTGATCGACTTTTATGAGATATTCAATGCCACTACCGAGAACCATATAGGGCTGATCGTCCTTATTGTCGTACATCACCTTTCTGACCGGTCCGGTGGCATCTACAACCAATTTGGCTTTGTACTGAACTGTATCTTTGGTGCTGGCATCCACAAAATCAACAATAACGCCATCATCAAGGACTTCTTTTTTAACGTAGCGATGACCCATTAAAACTTGTCCTCCATTAGAAATTGATTCATCAGCTAAGAATTGCCTTAATCTTCCAAAATCTAAAACAACACCTTTTTTTTCGTTGCTTTCCCATTTGTATTCATCTTTGGTGCATTGGATCACTAGGTTTTTCCAATAGGCACCAACCACACTTTCAGGTAATTGAAATTCTTCAAGAGGCACCATTGTCATCCCTGCACTTGAGAAATTGTTATCCTCAAAACTTTTGTAACGTTCTGTCAGCAGTACCTTATGTCCGAGTTTAGATAATTGACGGGCCGTTTGCCCACCGGCCGGACCACCACCAACAATAATAACGTCAAAAGACTCCATAAAATAGATTTTGGATTGCAAATATAGGTTTTAACCTAAAGAGGTGAAATAGATTATTGGTTTTTAGTTAGTGGCTTTTAGTCTTTACCTATGAGTGGTTTTTTTCTTCTCTATTCTCTATTCTCTTGTGATAAATGTCTTACCTTAAATTTTGCGGTTATTGCATGCTCATTGCGGTCATTGCGATTAGATTGAGAGTGCGGTGAGTGAATATGATTTTGATAAATTAGCTATGAGGTGATAAATTAATTATGATACAGAGGTTCTTGAATTTAATCTATAATCCTATAAAAACATAAACTTATAAACTTATAAACTCATAAACACCTAACCTCATACTCTTATAACCTCATACTCTCATAACCTCATAAACTAATCCTCCTATGTTTTATTCAAATACTTCTCCGGCACTTTATCACGGTGTTTCCAACGCTTATGCGTCCATAGGTAATATTCCGGGGCTTCTTTGATTTGTGCTTCAACTTTTCTGAAAAACAAATCGGTAATTTCATAATTATTAAACTCCTTAGGATTTTCGGTAAGTGTTTCAAAAGTGGTTTCATAAAACCCTCTTTTTACACGTTTAACGCTAAAGAATACAACCGCCATGTCCAGTTTTTTAGCTAAAAATTCAGCGCCTGTGTACATGGGTACAGTAATGCCCATAAATTTTCCCCAGTGTTGAGCCTTGTTTGCTTTCGGGGATTGGTCTGAAACAAACCCGTTTATGGTCAACTCGCCTTGTTCTTTTTTCTCTTTTAAGACGGCAAAGGTTTCTTTTGTCGTAATGAGTTGAGTATCGTATTTTGCTCTGATCTTTTTGACCAATTTATCAAAATACTTATTGGCCAGTTTTTTATAAACAGCATAGCCTCGGTGGTTTACATAGCGTTGAAGTATAAAAATCCATTCCCAACTTCCGTAATGGGCACACATCAGCATGATGCTTTTTTGTTTTTTTTCAATGTCTAAAATAAGATCAATATTTGTGAACCTGTATCTTTCTTTAATGTCTTTTTCTTTGATGGTCAAAGACTTTAGCGACTCTAAAATCATATCACACAAATGGTGATAGAATTTTGACATGATTATAGAAATTTCCTTATCACTTCTATCAGGAAAAACCAATTTGAGATTAGATTTTACCACTTTTTTGCGATAGCCGAATATCTTGTAAATAAATAGATATAAAACATCAGATAAAAAATATAAAAGTCTAAACGGTAAAATTGAAATAAGCCAAACAAATGGATATACTATAATGTAAAGCAGTAATTGCATATCGAATTAAAGTTTAGTTTTGAGTTTGGTTAATAATATTTTCCACCGTTGAAGGTACAATGGCTGAATGTGATGAATGGTGAACCACTTCAGCATTTTGTAAAATGATCATCTGAGGGGATTGATGAAGAATACCGAACCTTTCTGAAATTTCATTGGAAATATCACGATGTGCCAGGAGGTCCAGATAAAGCAAAAGGACCTGGTCTTCATCAAAATCGGCATTATTCTGAAACTGATTAAGAACCATCCTGCTGATGCCACACCTGGTTGAGTGTTTGAAGATAACCACCGGTTTTTTATTAGAAGCTTCTATCGCATGATCAAGTTGCGCACTGTCATCAAGTACTTTCCAGTTCAAAGAACGTTGTTCTTGCTTAGAACCAAACATATTATTGAAAAATCCCATATGAATTATAAATTTAATGCCATATTGACTTGAAAAATCTTAATTTATAAGACAAAATGTCAAATTATTACAAAGGTATAGGTTTTGACTATCCTTAAATGAATTTAAAATACAAAGGAAATGAATCCAAATCAATTTACCATAAAAGCCCAGGAAGTAATTTCAAAAGCACAACAGCTTGTGCAGGAATTTGGGCATCAACAAATAGAAAATGAGCATATTTTTAAAGCCATTCTCGAAGTTGATAAAAATGTGTTACCCTTTATTTTTAAAAAACTAAGTGTTAACCAAAAGTTATTTAAAGATATTCTTGATAGCACCATTAAAAGTTTTGCAAAAGTAAGTGGCAGTGATATTATGCTTTCCAGAGAAGCAGGAAGAACTTTAAATGAAGCGCCTATCATTGCTAAAAAAATGGAAGATGAATATGCTTCGATAGAACATTTGATCTTGGCGGTTTTTAAAAGTAATTCTAAAGTTGCTCAAATCCTAAAGGATCAGGGTGTCACTGAAAAGAACTTAAAAGCGGCCATTGAAGAATTACGTCAAGGCGATAGAGTAACTTCTCAAACCGCTGAAGATACTTATAATTCATTAGATAAGTACGCCAAAAATCTGAATCAGCTGGCTGAAGAAGGTAAGCTGGACCCTGTTATTGGTCGGGATGAAGAAATAAGACGAATTCTTCAAATCCTGTCCAGAAGAACAAAAAACAACCCTATGCTTGTTGGTGAACCGGGAACCGGTAAAACAGCTATTGCAGAAGGCTTAGCGCACAGAATAATTGCCGGAGATGTGCCGGAGAATCTAAAATCTAAAAAGATTTATAACCTGGATATGGGCGCATTGATCGCCGGAGCAAAATATAAAGGAGAGTTTGAAGAGCGACTAAAATCAGTCATCAAGGAAGTGACAAAAAGTGATGGTGAGATCGTTTTGTTTATTGATGAAATTCATACACTCGTTGGGGCAGGAGGCGGACAAGGCGCAATGGATGCAGCCAATATTTTGAAACCAGCTTTGGCACGAGGAGAATTAAGAGCTATCGGTGCAACCACATTGGATGAATTCCAGAAATATTTTGAAAAGGATAAAGCTCTTGAACGCAGATTCCAAAAAGTCATGGTCAATGAACCGGATACAGAATCAGCCATTTCAATTCTTCGTGGTATTAAAGAAAAGTATGAAGCGCACCACAAAGTAAGAATAAAAGATGAGGCGATTATCGGCGCTGTTGAATTGTCTCAGCGTTATATCACCAACAGGTTCTTGCCGGATAAGGCAATTGATTTAATGGATGAATCTGCTTCTAAATTGAGAATGGAAATCAATTCCAAACCCGAAGAGCTTGATGTTCTGGACAGAAAAATCCGTCAGTTGGAAATTGAGATCGAGGCCATTAAACGTGAAAAAGATGAGGCTAAGCTAAAATTGTTAAAAGCTGATTTAGCGGAACTCAAAGAAGAACGTAATGCCCTCAATGCCAAATGGAAAACCGAAAAAGATCTGGTAGATAATATCCAGAAGATCAAGACAGATATTGAGCAATTTAAACTGGAAGCTGAACGTGCAGAACGAGAAGGAGATTACGGAAAAGTAGCTGAGATCAGGTACGGAAAAATCAAAAATGCTCAGGAGGAATTAGAAAAACTGCAGCAACAGGTTGAAGAAAATGAAGGTGGTGACAGCCTAATTAAAGAGGAAGTGACCTATGAGGATATCGCTGAGGTCGTAGCCAAGTGGACCGGAATTCCTGTAACAAAAATGCTACAGACTGAGCGCGAAAAGCTTTTGCATCTTGAAGATGAATTGCATAAGAGAGTGATTGGACAGGAGGAAGCCATCCAAGCGGTTAGTGATGCCGTAAGACGAAGCCGCGCCGGACTTCAGGATGAGAAAAAACCTTTAGGTTCTTTCTTGTTCCTCGGTACCACAGGTGTTGGTAAAACAGAATTGGCAAAAGCATTGGCTGAATATTTGTTCAACGATGAAAATGCCATGACCAGAATAGATATGAGTGAATATCAGGAGCGTCATTCGGTGAGTCGATTGGTAGGTGCACCTCCGGGATATGTCGGATACGATGAAGGTGGACAATTAACCGAAGCCGTGCGAAGACGACCATATTCTGTAGTCTTACTGGATGAGATTGAAAAAGCCCATCCGGATACTTTCAACATCTTGTTGCAAGTGCTCGATGAAGGTCGATTAACCGATAACAAAGGTCGTGTTGCTGATTTTAAAAACGCCATCATCGTCATGACCTCAAATATGGGTAGTCATATCATTCAGGAGAAATATGACAATCTCAATGACGTTGAAACAGCTATGGAAGCTTCTAAAGGTGAAGTTTTAAATTTACTTAAGAAATCAGTAAGACCTGAATTTCTGAACAGAATAGACGATATCATCATGTTTACGCCATTGAGTGAAACTGACATTAAAGCTATTGTAGATTTACAATTGAAACTCTTACAAAAAATGCTCATAAAACAGGGTATTACCTTGGATGCGACTGACGAAGCTAAAGCTTATCTGGCAAAAATGGGCTATGACCCGCAATATGGTGCAAGACCTGTTAAGCGTGTCATTCAGCGTGAAGTTTTAAATAAGTTGTCCAAAGAAATATTAGCCCAAAAGGTGACTGCAGATAGTATTATACTTTTAGATCAGTTTGATGATGAATTGGTTTTCAGAAACCAAAAGGACTTGATTGAAAATTAAGTAAATAGATAATTCATAAAAGCCACTATTTCTATATTTTAGAAATTGTGGCTTTTTAAATCCTAGATGTTCGGTGGTTTAGTTTTCAAGTAATTTCACTACACCAATCCCTTCAAGTCCAACATATATGTAGCCATCAGGACCTTGCTCTATGCTTCTTACACGTCCTTCTCCGGAAAGAAGTTTTTCACGCTTTGTGACTTTATTGTCCTCTATAACCAAATGTTCAACATACATAAATTTTAAAGAACCAACCAACAGGTTTCCATCAAGATGAGGATATTTATCTGATCTTACAAAGGCCATACCACTCGGAGCAATTGAGGGTACCCAATAGTGAAATGGCTGTTCCATGCCTTCTTTTTCAGTAATATCTGTGAAAGAAGTCCCATTATAATTTATCCCGTAACTGATGACCGGCCATCCGTAATTATCACCTTTATTAATGATATTAATTTCGTCACCACCTCTCGGACCGTGTTCGTGTACCCATATTTTTCCGGTTTCCGGATGTTTTTCCATACCTTGAGGATTTCGATGTCCATAGCTGTAAATGGCCTTTTTAGCATTGGCTTCATTTACAAATGGGTTATCATCAGGAATAGAACCATCATCATTCAAACGATAGATCTTACCATTATCTCTGGTAATATCCTGAGGATTCACATCGCGATAACCCCGATCACCAATGGAAAAATATAAATAACCCTCATTATCAAACTCTATTCGGCTACCGAAATGTTGTCCCCGATATGAATAGTTTTCAGCCTGATAAAGCAATTCAACATTTATAATTTGATCATCATTAAGCTGAAATCTTATTAATCTGGTATTGGCTTTATTACTATCATCCGGATCTTCATTAGCGAAAGTCGCATAAATCCAAGGTTCTTCGGGGTAATCCGGATGAATTTTCACATCCATCAATCCGCCCTGACCTTTTACCTTTACTTCAGGAAAACCGGAAAGCTGAGTCTTAACTTTGTTTTTGACATGAAATATCTCGCCCTCTTTCTCAGTAACAATCATACTGCCATCAGGGAAAAAATCAAAACCCCATGGGATATACATATCATCAGCAACGATTTCATATTCATAAGTGACTGATGAATCTACAATATCCTTATCGACTTGAGCACAAGCAATAAAACTAATTAAGAAAAAGCTGAGCAAAATACGTTTCATAATTAATATTTTAAATTTTTCTGAAATATAAGTATGTTCTAATTATTCTATGTTTATTTAAGAAATTTTAAATAAATGCATCACATAGATCTAAATGCTGATATTGGAGAAGGTTTTCCTTATGATGCAGAACTGCTTCGATACATAACATCCTGCAACATCGCTTGTGGAGGACACATCGGCGATGAGCGTAGCATGGTCAAAACTATACATTTGGCTAAAAAACATGAGGTTAAAATTGGAGCCCATCCTTCCTATCCGGATAAATTAAATTTTGGTCGAAAATCTCTAAATATTTCTATTGATGAATTAATCTCAAGTATAGATAAGCAGCTTAAATCATTTCAAAAATGCATCAATAATATAAAAGCAAACTGGAATCACATTAAATTTCATGGGGCACTTTACAATGATTTAAAGGATGATAAAGATAAAGCTAAGGCTATCGTAAAGTATTTATCAGATAATCATCCAAATAAGATTCTGTTTGTTCCACCGCGTTCAGAACTAAAAAATATGGCCTCATCGTGTTTGTCAATCATGGTTGAAGGTTTTGCTGACCGTGCTTATAACGAAGATTTAAGTTTGGTGCCAAGAAGTTTGAATGGAGCGGTATTAACAGAATTCGAACAGGTGAGAACTCAGGTTGTTGATATAGCCCTCAATCAGAAAGTGAAATCCATTAACGGCAAGTATGTAAAATTTAAAGCAGACACGCTTTGTCTTCATGGAGATACACCTTCTGCATTAGATCTGGCCAAAAAAATTGTCAGTTATTTAAGTGAATATCAAATCAGAATTCAATGAATGTTTTTTGTAAAGAGTATAAAATTCGGCAGTATTCAGAAAGCAGTTTGATTATTTCATGGTCAAATAAAAAATTTGACCCGGATTTTGTGTATCATCAACAGGCATTTATCACCTTTTTGAAAAAAAAAGATAGTCATATCACTTACCTTATACCTTCATTTAATGCCCTCTTGATTAACTATGAAGGACAAACTAACATAAATTCCAAAAAAGTTCAGATGCATAGTCATATAAAGGACTTTTCAAAAAGCAAAATACAATTTCCTGAAGTGGAAACACACCAAATACCGGTTTGTTATGAAGATTTTGGTTTAGACCTTAAGGTAATTTCTGAGAAAACTGGTTTGGGTATTTCAGATATTATTCAAATGCATTCTGAGCGGACTTATACATTGTTTTTTATAGGGTTTTTGCCTGGTTTTTTATACTTGGGTCAATTAGATGAAAGCCTTCATTTTCCAAGAAAAGAAACACCAAGGCCTGAAGTAGAGCAGGGCAGTATTGGTATTGCAGAACATCAAACCGGAATTTACCCAAATGCTTCACCCGGCGGATGGCAAATTATTGGTAGAACCCCGATCAATATATTTGACGTTAATAATAATCCGCCGAGCTCATACAAACCCGGGGATAAGATAAAATTCAAACCGATTGGTAGAACTGAATTTGATAAACTAATAAATAATCCAACAATAGCCGTAGAATAAATATGATAGAAATTTTAAGCAGTGGATTTTGTACAAGCATACAGGACAAGGGACGTTTTAATTATACCCATTTTGGTGTGCCTCTCAGCGGAGCTATGGATCAGAATTTGTCTGCTTTAGCCAACTTATTGGTTGGAAATGCCGAACAATCTGCTGTGATAGAAATGACGTTTGCGGGACCAAAATTGAAATGTATCTCTTCATGTATCATAGCCATTTCTGCTGTAAAGGCACGTGGAAATCTTAATGGTAAACCTGTGCAATTCAATAAACAAATCAAATTAGAAAAAAACGATATTTTACATATCCGGCAAATAGAATCAAGGGCTTATTTGGCCATTAGAGGAGGTTTTAAATGTGAAAAAAAACTAGAGAGCTATAGCCAGTACAAAGGCATTACAGAAAAACAAAGATTATTCAAAGGTGATGTGATAGAAAGTCTGCAATCAAAAGAGGATTTTAACAAAAAGCACGCCAGTGTTCATTATGACATTGGCTTCTATAAAGATGAAATTATTGAAGTATTTTGTTTACCTGAATATGAGGTTCTGTCCAAATCTTTAAGAATGAAGTTCAACAACACTTTTAGTATAGCTTCACAAAGTAATCGAATGGCTTATCAATTAGAAGAGAAAATTGTAAATCAGCTTGAAGGGATAAGTTCAAAACCCGTCATACCCGGAACAGTTCAGCTTACACCCAAAGGTAATATCATCATATTGATGAGAGATGCACAAGTCACTGGTGGCTATCCACGAATTTTTCAACTTACGGAAAACAGTATCAATAAGCTTTCACAAAAACCACCGAAAGCAAAAGTTAAATTCAAAATAAAAGACTTTAATCATGAATAAAAGCAAACCAAATGACCATATCGTTACTGCAGTTTTAGAACAGAAAGATGGCTACACAACAAAAATGGAACTTGGATCTCACAGTCTGACTGCAGATGAACCTGAAGATCTCGGAGGACAGAATAGAGGTCCAACGCCATATCAGCTGCTTTCTTCAGCATTAGCAAGCTGTACAGCTATAACCATTCAAATGTACGCTGAACGAAAAAAGTGGGCGCTTTTTAATGTTGAAATACATGTTACCCATAAAAAAGACCATTGTATAGACTGTGATGGAGTAGAAGATCAATCTTCAAAGATTGATGTATTTCAGAGAGAAATTTATTTAATAGGCAATCTGGAAGACAAACAAAAGGAAAGATTACTACAGATTGCTAATAAATGCCCTGTTCATAAAACCCTGCATTCCGATATTGAGGTTGTAACTAAATTAAGAGATTAAGTGTAAATCATCTTTTTGTTAATTTTTACTAATTAAGCTCCTACAAGCTGTACTATTCTTAATTTCGTAAAAATAAAATTTATCAATTATGAAAAAAGTTATAATAAGTATAATTGCTTTATCGTTCACGTTCTATTCCTGTAAGAGTGATAAATCAACAGAAGATAAAAATGAAGATAATCAAGTCGAACAGGAAGAGGTTGTAGAGGCTAAAATTACTTTAAGCAAGTTTGAAGGCTCACCAAAATTTGAAGATGCAAAAATATCCATTTCATCTATGAATATTGGTGAATTAGACAGTGTTGCGTCCGTAGATTTTGATTTTAAAGTAGAAAACTATGAGCTTGGTGCACAAACGCCAACAGCTGGCGAGAATGGTCTAGCCAACTCAGGAAAGGGACAACATATTCACTTTATTCTCAATAATATGCCTTATTCTGCTCATTATGAATCGTCATTTTCTAAAGATATGCCGGAAGGTAATCATGTACTACTGGCATTCTTGTCAAGATCCTACCACGAGTCTGTGAAAAATGCATTTTTAGTTCAAAATGTAAATGTTGGAAATGTAGAAGATGAGGGCGCAGATTTAACAGCACCTCATATGTTCTACAGTAGACCAAAAGGTACATATACTGGAAAAGACACTGAAAAATTGTTATTAGATTTCTTTTTAGTAAATACCGAAATTTCAGAGAACGGAAATAAAGTTAAAGCAACTATTAATGGTGAAGAATTTATGATCACTGAATGGGCGCCTTATGTTATTGAAGGATTAGGCAAAGGTGAAGTTGAAATCAGACTACAGCTGCAGGATGCTGATGGAAATATGATTGAAGGTCCATTCAATGATGTAACAAGAACAGTTACACTTAAATAAAAATTAAAATTTAAAAAAATTATAGACCCTGGCTATTTGCCGGGGTTTTTTTATGACGAAATATTAATTTACTTTAGCCATAAATATTTATAAATAATGAACCCTTCAGCTTTAGGTTGGATTAAAAGATATTTACAGGACTATAAAACTGATCTTGAAAGCCTGTCTTTACTTTCTTTAGATGCCTTTTATGAAAGACTGAGGTCTTGTGGCTTTATTTATGGGACAAATCTGGTCCCTGTAAGTCAAAGGTATAACAAGGATTTCAAACTTACCCAGGAAGAATTGGCTAAAGTAAACTTGTTTACAGCTCTTTTTATAGTTTATCAAAAACATCAAAAGGCTAACGATGTAGAATCTTGTTTGAAAACGATTGTTGAGTTCTACAACTCATTAAAAGAATCAAGTCATTCAATATTTTCATTCAGTTGGAAGTCTAAAAAAAGTGATCAAGAGTTGGAGAGTATTCTACATCAACGCGTTCAGACAAATGACACTTTTATCCAAAAAAACTTTAGCAATATTGTTACCAATGCTTTATTGTTTATTGATGTTCTTACATTTATTAAATATCTCAGAGATAAAAATGCACCTTCTTATGTCTCAAAATTTGAGGAGCTTTTAGTGGATACTGTTTATTTTGCAGTGAAAGGAAAAAAAATAAAAGGAAAGTACGATACTATTATTATACGATTACTACAAAGCTCACTGAGATATCATGAGATAGATGAAGAACGTTTGAATAGCCTGCAGGAAGTTGATTTAAGCTTCCTTAATGAGGAACTGGAAAAGCAATATCTCATAGATGTTGTTTGTATGACACTTTATACTGATCAACAAATAGATGAAAGTGAAAAGACTTTTATCAATTCTCTGGCTCAACAATTAAATTATCCATCAGAAAAACTCGATTCTTCTATTACATTCATGTACGACTTTGTTCAAATGAACAAATCAGATATCTATTACTTTAATATTTCAAATCCTGTCAAGTATTTTTATGATAAAACATACCGTTCAATATCGGTTTTGATTCACAGAAACAGAAAAAGAATTTTACAGGAAATATTTGAAAGCAAGGAATTATTGCAATTACTGGTCTTGTCTACCCACAGAGAGCTGGATAACGTAGAAAAGAAGAAAGTAAAGTCTCAATTACTAGATATTTTTAAAACCATACCATCGCTTACGATTTTTGCATTACCTGGAGGAAGTCTTTTATTACCAATCATTATAAAAATGATTCCAACTATACTACCATCATCTTTCAATGAAAATCTAAAAGATTCTGAAAAAAAAGTCAAAAAAAAATGACTCGCAATTTACTCATATTGAGGTGCTTGAAAAATAAGCTTCGAAAAGAGAAAAAAAAATCCATTTTTTTTGATAAAAAGTTATTGTTGAAAAGGAAAAAGGTTATACATTTGCACCCGCTTAACGGCGAAACGAAAAGAGTAGAAAGTACATTGACATATTGAATTGACATGCCGAAGAAATTCGGCAACGCGTAAAGATAAGCGAAATTAAAATTACATCTGAGTCAATAGATTTGGTGTTTTTTTATGAGGTATTAGTTTTAGAGATAGAGTTAATATTATATAGAAAACAACAATGAAGAGTTTGATCCTGGCTCAGGATGAACGCTAGCGGCAGGCCTAACACATGCAAGTCGAGGGGTAACATAAGTGCTTGCACTTGATGACGACCGGCGCACGGGTGCGTAACGCGTATACAATCTGCCCTTTACTAAGGGATAGCCCATGGAAACGTGGATTAATATCTTATAGTATCATAAAGTCGCATGATTTTATGATTAAAGGTTACGGTAAAGGATGAGTATGCGTCCTATTAGCTATTATGAGAGGTAACGGCTCCCATAGGCGATGATAGGTAGGGGTTCTGAGAGGGAGATCCCCCACACTGGTACTGAGACACGGACCAGACTCCTACGGGAGGCAGCAGTGAGGAATATTGGACAATGGGAGCAATCCTGATCCAGCCATGCCGCGTGCAGGAAGACGGTCCTATGGATTGTAAACTGCTTTTATACAGGAAGAAAAAGGCGTACGTGTACGCTGTTGACGGTACTGTATGAATAAGGATCGGCTAACTCCGTGCCAGCAGCCGCGGTAATACGGAGGATCCGAGCGTTATCCGGAATTATTGGGTTTAAAGGGTCCGTAGGCGGGATAATAAGTCAGTGGTGAAAGTTTGTGGCTCAACCATAAAATTGCCATTGATACTGTTATTCTTGAGTAATTGTGAAGTGGTTAGAATGTGTAGTGTAGCGGTGAAATGCATAGATATTACACAGAATACCAATTGCGAAGGCAGATCACTAACAATTGACTGACGCTGATGGACGAAAGCGTAGGTAGCGAACAGGATTAGATACCCTGGTAGTCTACGCAGTAAACGATGGTTACTAGCTGTTTGTTCTAATTGCGGAATAAGTGGCCAAGCGAAAGTGATAAGTAACCCACCTGGGGAGTACGTTCGCAAGAATGAAACTCAAAGGAATTGACGGGGGCCCGCACAAGCGGTGGAGCATGTGGTTTAATTCGATGATACGCGAGGAACCTTACCAGGGCTTAAATGCAGTCTGACAGGGGTGGAAACACCTTTTTCTTCGGACAGATTGCAAGGTGCTGCATGGTTGTCGTCAGCTCGTGCCGTGAGGTGTCAGGTTAAGTCCTATAACGAGCGCAACCCCTATGGTTAGTTGCTAGCAGGTAATGCTGAGAACTCTAGCCAGACTGCCGGTGTAAACCGTGAGGAAGGTGGGGATGACGTCAAATCATCACGGCCCTTACGTCCTGGGCTACACACGTGCTACAATGGTATGTACAATGAGCAGCCACTACGCGAGTAGGCGCAAATCTCAAAAGCATATCACAGTTCGGATCGGAGTCTGCAACTCGACTCCGTGAAGCTGGAATCGCTAGTAATCGCACATCAGCCATGGTGCGGTGAATACGTTCCCGGGCCTTGTACACACCGCCCGTCAAGCCATGGAAGCTGGGGGTGCCTGAAGTTCGTCACCGTAAGGAGCGACCTAGGGTAAAACTAGTAACTGGGGCTAAGTCGTAACAAGGTAGCCGTACCGGAAGGTGCGGCTGGAATATCTCCTTTTTTAGAGTAATTTGCATTATATGCAATTACAACTCTATTACGACTATACCTTACGCTTATCTTTACTGTCAATTTAATATTTTTATAATAACTAACAGATTTTATATTGGGTTAGGGTTAAATTAACTTACAGGTTCGATTCCTGTGTTATTATCTATGATGCATAGGTTTATCTTGTGTATTTAAGAAGTTCATTGACATATTGTACAGATAAAAATTAATAAAAAGACGAAAGGTATTAAAAAGTTTGATAAGGGCGTATGGTGGATGCCTAGGCTCTCAGAGGCGAAGAAGGACGTGATAAGCTGCGATAAGCTGCGGGGATCAGCACATATGAATTGATCCGCAGATTTCCGAATGGGGCAACCCGGCATACTGAAGGTATGTCACCCGACTTAGTTGGGGGCGAACCCAGTGAACTGAAACATCTAAGTAACTGGAGGAAGAGAAAACAACAGTGATTTTGCTAGTAGCGGCGAGCGAACGTGAAACAGCCCAAACCAATATTGTTTCGGCAATATTGGGGTAGTAGGACTACGATATTTGGATATATTATAACTAGAACAGTTTGGAAAGACTGGCCATAGCGTGTGATAGTCACTTATAGGTAATTAATATATTTGATAGTAGTATCCTGAGTAGCGCGGGGCACGAGGAATCTTGCGTGAATCAGCCGGGACCATCCGGTAAGGCTAAATACTCCTGAGAGACCGATAGTGGACTAGTACCGTGAGGGAAAGGTGAAAAGAACCTTGAATAAAGGAGTGAAATAGAACCTGAAACCATACGCTTACAAGCGGTCGGAGTCCCGATTATTCAGGATGACGGCGTGCCTTTTGCATAATGAGCCTACGAGTTATTATTAATGGCAAGACTAAGTAATTGAGTTACGGAGTCGTAGCGAAAGCGAGTTTTAACAGGGCGATATAGTCATTAACAATAGACGCGAAACCGTGTGATCTACCCTTGGGCAGGTTGAAGCTTTGTTAACCCAAAGTGGAGGACCGCACCCGTTGACGTTGAAAAGTCTTGGGATGACCTGAGGGTAGGGGTGAAAGGCCAATCAAACACGGAAATAGCTCGTACTCCCCGAAATGCATTTAGGTGCAGCGATTAAATAGTTTTATAGAGGTAGAGCTACTGATTGGATGCGGGGGCTTCACCGCCTACCAATTCCTGACAAACTCCGAATGCTATAAAATGTTTTTAATCAGTGAGGGCATGGGTGCTAAGGTCCATGTCCGAAAGGGAAAGAACCCGGACCATCAGCTAAGGTCCCCAAATATATACTAAGTTGACCAAACGCGGTTTGACTGCTTAGACAGCTAGGATGTTGGCTTGGAAGCAGCCATTCATTTAAAGAGTGCGTAACAGCTCACTAGTCGAGCGGTCGAGCATGGATAATAATCGGGCATAAGTATATTACCGAAGCTATGGATTCTGAATTATATTCAGAGTGGTAGGGGAGCATTGTAATTTGGGTAGAAGAAGTACTGCGAGGTATTTTGGACTAATTACAAAAGAAAATGTAGGCATAAGTAACGATAATGCGGGCGAGAAACCCGCACACCGAAAGACCAAGGATTCCTCAGCTATGCTAATCAGCTGAGGGTTAGTCGGGACCTAAGGCGAATCCGAAAGGAGTAGTCGATGGACAAGCAGTTAATATTCTGCTACTTGCTTTAAGTTAAACGAGACGGTGTATAGGCGTTAGTGCCCCCTGACGGAATAGGGGGTTGAATCCCGCATGAGTGGGAGATAGTACAGCAAAACTTCGGTGGCGCTGATAATCTAGCTTATATACATCCAAGAAAATCAATTAAAGCAACCCGTACCGTAAACCGACACAGGTAGTTGGGATGAGAATTCTAAGGTGCTCGAGAGATCCATGGCTAAGGAACTAGGCAAAATCGACGCGTAACTTCGGGAGAAGCGTCGCCCCGAGTAATCGGGGCCGCAGTGAAAAGATCCAGGCGACTGTTTATCAAAAACACAGGGCTCTGCTAAATCGAGAGATGCAGTATAGGGCCTGACACCTGCCCGGTGCTGGAAGGTTAAGAGGAGAAGTTATCTTCGGAGAAGCTTTGAATTGAAGCCCCAGTAAACGGCGGCCGTAACTATAACGGTCCTAAGGTAGCGAAATTCCTTGTCGGGTAAGTTCCGACCT
>CAJXVZ010000033.1 GCA_913062845.1 uncultured Psychroflexus sp. | reverse complement strand
ATTTCAACACTTTAAATATAAAGCTATTTCTTTTTTTATGCCATAAAATCTCTAAAAATATTAATCGAACTCAGGTTGAAATGTAATTGTGAAATCATAATAATTGAATTTTAATTAAATAAATGTAAATAACACACTTATTCGGGTTAAACATATTTATCCTGAGGGCCTCTTAACAGCCCTTAGTTGTATTCTATTGAGGAATTAGTTTTAAAATTCAGTTATTCCCCGTTAAAAAAGATCATTACACCGATGACAACCAACACTACTAATACAGAAATCAGAATATCAACCCAATTGTAACTGCCTTTATTCTTAGACTTTTCATCGCTCGTCACTGTAGCAAAAGTCAGGTTATCTACTTTTTCTTTTGGTGGTTTTGCGGTAAATAAACTAACCACAACTATCAGAATAATGCAGAATAAAAAGAACCAGGAGGCAAAGGATAAAAAGTTCATGGCTCCGAACTGATACAATAAGCTATCATGGCTAAAAGAGTCTTTTACCAACTCAAGAACTATTCGGATCGCTGCAACGACCAACCCTGTAATTAGGGTCACGTATGCTCCTGTTCCATTAATCCGCTTTAAAAAGATACCCATTAAAAATACTGCGGTTATAGGTGGCGCAATGTAAGATTGTACACTTTGCAAATACTCATACAATACTCCCGAGATATTAGCCATCACAGGTATCCAAAGCATCCCAATAACTACGATAATTGCCGTAGCGATTTGACCTGTTCTCACTAATTTTTTTTCCGGGGTTTCAGGTCTAAGTTTCTTGTAAATATCTATTGTAAATAAAGTAGAACAAGAATTAAACACCGAAGCCAGAGAACTCATCAGGGCCGCTAATAGTCCAGCTGCTACCAGACCTCTTAGTCCGGAAGGTAACAAGTTGCTCATCAAAACGGGAAAAGCTTCATCTGCAGAATCCCAATGCAATTCGCCTCTCATTTTTAAAGCCAAGGCAATGATACCGGGAACTAAGAACAAAAACACCGGCAGTAACTTTA
Source organism: uncultured Psychroflexus sp. (assembly GCA_913062845.1). Taxonomy (GTDB): domain Bacteria; phylum Bacteroidota; class Bacteroidia; order Flavobacteriales; family Flavobacteriaceae; genus Psychroflexus. The sequence continues at coordinate 33,752 of CAJXVZ010000033.1, read as the reverse complement.
AGAAGGCTCCAAAAATAGTTCCTCGTCTTCCTTCTTTAATGTTTTTTGCGGTCAATACACGTTGTACGATGTACTGGTCTGTACACCAATACCAAACCCCCGTTATGGTACTGGCAATCAGTAATGGCAACCAGGGAAAATTTGGATCATCCATAGAACGCCACATGTTGAGGTATTCCGGCGACACCGTTTCGGTCATACTTTCCCAGCCACCAACTTTATCTAAACCGATGATAGTTAAGGCTGCTGCGCCTATCACTAACAAAACCGCTTGTAAAGTTTCAGTGTAAACCACAGCACGCATGCCACCAAGAACTGTATAAATCCCTGTAAGTATGACTGTGGCAAGTGCGCCCGTCCAAAAGTCAATGCCTAAAAGTGCAGAGACTACAATTCCACCGGCATAAATTGTTACTGAAATTTTAGTCAAAACGTATGCTACGATTGAAAATATGGAAAGTATCCAACGTGATCGGGCATCAAAGCGTTTTTCTAAAAATTCCGGCATCGTAAATACACCACTACGGGCATAAAACGGCAGGAAAATCCAACCCAGCATGAGTACTACCCAGGCCTGAATTTCGTAAATAAGCATAGGAAGTTTATCACCTGCGCCTGCGCCGGCTAAGCCAACAACATGTTCTGAACCAATATTAGAAGCAAAAATTGAAGCACCAACCACAAACCAGCCTACATTTTTACCTGCCAAAAAATAATCTTCTGTATTGGCATTTTTCTTTCTAATGACCCAAACGGCAAGGCCTGCAAGAACTAAAAAGTAAAAAAAAATGGCAATCCAGTCGTATGTATCTAAGGTCTGCATAGGTTTGGTTTATGTCTTATTATTTTACTGAAAATTTGAAGGTGGTTTTTGTATTGTATTTTTCACCGGGTTTTAAGACTACCGAAGGAAATTTATCTTGATTTGGAGAATCAGGATAGTGCTGCGTTTCTAAACAAAAGCCTGTGCGGTGTTCATATTTACCTCCATCAGGCATCGGAAGTGTGCCGTCAAGGAAATTCCCCGAATAAAACTGAATGCCGGGTTCTGTGGTGTAGATTTCCATCATCCGGCCGGAGTTTTCATCATAAGCAGAAGCAGCAAAGCGCATATCACCTTGCTCTCCATTCAATACCCAACAGTGATCATAACCCTGTCCTCTTTTAAGTTGTTCGTTTTCAACCGAAATATCCTGACCTATAGTTTTGGCATTCCTGAAATCAAAAGGGGTATTTTCAACAGGTCTGATTTCTCCTGTTGGAATTAAAGTTGCATCTACAGGTAAATAAGCATCAGCATCTAAAACCAGTTTATGGTTTAAAATATCATTTGAAAAATCTCCGGTAAGATTGAAGTAGGCATGCTGGGTTAAATTAATGATGGTTGTTTCATCAGTAGTCGCCTCATAGGTGACTTCTAAAGTATTATCACCAGTAAGGGTATAAACTACTGTAACATTCAAATTACCTGGATAACCTTCTTCGCCGTTCTTACTAAAATAAGTGAGCTTTAATGTTGAATCTTCTTCGCCTTCCATTGGACTAGCTTTCCACACGACTCTGTCAAAGCCTTGAACTCCACCGTGCAGGTGGTTTTTGCCATCATTTTGTGCAAGCGCGTATTCTTTACCGTCAAGGGTAAATTTTCCATTGGCAATTCGATTACCAAAACGTCCAATAAGAGCTCCAAAAAAAGGATTGTCCGCCTCATATGCTTCGAGATCATCAAAACCCAAAACTACATTTTCAAAAGATCCCTTATTATCAGGAACCTTAAGTGAAGTTATTCTACCACCATAAGTAATCACTTTGAGCTCAACACCATTTTCATTTTTAAGCGTATATTCTTCAATGCTTTCATCGTCTTTGGTTTGGCCAAAGATTGCTTCTGTGATGGGTAGTTTGGTCTCTATCATAGATTCATTTTTAATATCTGAATGATTTTTATCTGCATTTTTACATTGAAGTAAAATACCGGAAAAGACAATTAAGGTTATGATTAAATAGGTTCTAAAGGTATTCATGGTTTGGAATTATCAATGCAATTTGTAGTATGCTTCACTTGTTTTGATGTCATACTTAAAATTTCTGATGGTTGTATTTTCGTCGATCACTAGGGATTCAATACCCGCGATTTCAGCAAAATCTTCTAATTGTTCTACACTTACATTTTCGCTGTAACAGGTGTGGTGCGCACCACCACCCAAAATCCAGGCCTGGCAGGCTGTTTTGAAATCAGGTAAAGGTTTCCACATCACTCTGGCTACCGGAAGATGAGGTAGGTCTTCTTTAACCTCTTCACCAATCGTTTTATTGATGAGTAATCGAAAACGATTGCCAAAATCCATGAGTGCAGCATTTAAGGAGTCAGTCGCTCTACCATTAAAGACTAATCTCACCGGATCTTCTTTTCCGCCAATACCCAATGGATGCACCTCACATGTTGGTTGATCTACCGCCAAAGACGGATCGACCTCCAGCATATGTGACCCCAAAACTCTTGGATTTTCTGGGTCAAGATGATAAGTGTAGTCTTCCATAAAGGCATTACCACCTTCAAGTCCTGAGCCCATGACTTTCATAGCTCTAACCAAAGCTGCTGTTTTCCAGTCGCCTTCGCCGGCAAAGCCATAGCCTTTTTCCATCAATCGTTGAACAGCAATACCTGGTAGCTGCCTCATGCCATGCAAATCCTCAAATGTATCCGAAAAACCTTTGAAGCCACCGTCAACAAGAAATTTCTCTAAACCCAATTCTATTCGGGCGGCTTCGACTAATGAGGAACGTTTATCTCCATCAGCTAAAAGGTTTTCGCTTATATTGTAGCTTTCTTCGTATTCCTTGATCAACTCATCAATTTCTGTATCTGATACGGCATTAATGACCTCTACCAGGTCTCCAACAGGATAAGTATTCACTGAAAAGCCAAATTTGGTTTCAGCTTCTACTTTATCGCCATCGGTAACGGCCACAAATCGCATGTTGTCTCCAAAACGGGCAAATTTAGCCCCTTGCCAGTCATCCCAGGCTGCAGCGACACGCGTCCAGTCTCCGATTTGTTTCTGCACAGATTCTTCAGACCAGTGACCAACCACTACTTTTCTGTTTTTTCTCAAACGACTGACCATAAACCCGAATTCTCTGTCACCGTGAGCAGCCTGATTCAGGTTCATGAAGTCCATATCAATAGTTCCCCAGGGAATACTTTTATTGAACTGCGTGTGCAAATGGCAAAGTGGTTTTTGAAGCGCCGTTAAGCCCCTGATCCACATTTTTGCCGGAGAAAAGGTATGCATCCAGGTAATGATACCGATGCAATTTTCTGCATGGTTGGCAGCGGTAAGGGTTTCATATATTTCCTCGGTAGTTTTTACTGTAGGCTTAATGATAACTTTTACAGGAATGACCTCTGAACTATCAAGGGCTTTTACAATCTCTGCAGAATTATCGGCTACCTGTGCCAAAGTTTCCGGGCCATACAAATGTTGGCTACCGGTGATAAACCAAACTTCTTTTTGGGTAATATCTATCATAATCGTTCTAAATTTATTGTCCGTAGTAAGCATCTTTTCCATGCTTACGTTCATAGTGTTTTTTTATTAAAGCGTCTTTGAGACGACTGGCATTAGGGTTTATTTGTAAAGTGAGGTAAGCCATTTCTGCAACGACTTCCAGTACTTTACTGTTGTAAACGGCTTTAGCAGCATCTTTACCCCAGGTGAAAGGACCATGATTTCCTATCAAAACCATTTCCACTTCATTGTGCGATAAGTTTTTATCCTCAAAACATTCCAGAATCTGAATACCTGTGTTGTGTTCGTAGTTACCTTGAATTAATTCATCTCTCATAGGTGGCGCACATGGAATGTCTGCCGTAAGATGGTCGGCGTGAGTTGTTCCGAAAATGGGCACATCTTTTTGAGCTTGTGCCCAGGCACAGGAAAACTTGGCGTGTGTATGAGCTACTCCACCGATGTCTTTCCAGTTTTTGTACAAATAGGCGTGCGTTTTTGTGTCTGATGAAGGTCTTAGTTTTCCTTCAATAATGTTGTTGTCGTAATCGACGATAACAATATCCTCAGATGTCAGAGTTTCATACGGAACACCACTAGGCTTAATGGCGAAAACACCATTGTCTCTGTCTACAGCACTCACATTACCAAAAGTATAGACCACCAATTCTAAGGCGTTGAGCTGCATATTGGCTTCGTAACATTCTTCTTTTAAGGCTTTATATTTGGTACTCATATTTGTTCAGTTTTGTTGTATTCTCTATAAACTCTCCTAAGGTTTTGTAAGACTCCATGAGGTTTGAATAGGTTTTTACTTCTTTGGCCTGAGGAAAATATTCGGCTTCAAACTCGCTTCCCATGGTTTTACTGGCCTGGATCACATTATCATAAACGCCTCCTGCAACTGCGGCGTAAATGGCAGCACCTAATGCCGGAGCCTGATCGGATTCAGCTACTTTAATGGGCATATTTAAAACGTTGGCCAGGGTTTGCATGATAAATGGAGATTTTCGGGCAACACCTCCTATTCCAATCACTGTATCAATTTTTACGCCTTCACTTTCAAAACGATCTACGATCATTTTTGCACCAAAGCAAATGGCATTGACCAGAGCTTTAAAAATATGTGGGGCTTTTGTTCCGAGTGAGATTCCTGTCATGGCTGATTTCAACTCCTGATTGGCGTCAGGAGTTCTTCGGCCGTTTACCCAGTCTAAAGCAATTGGAATGGCTTCTTCCAGAGGAATCTGTTCAGCCTCAACCGCTAATGCTCTGATAAAGTTGGCTTCAATTTCTTGTCTCAGTTTTTCCTTTTGACTATCCGATAGAATTTTAGACGTCATCACCAGCTTTTCCACGGGCCATTCCAAAACACCTTTGAACCAGGCCAATACATCACCAAATGCCGATTGCCCGGCTTCTAAACCAACCATTCCTGGAATAACAGAACCATCTACTTGTCCGCAAATACCTTTGACGCAGGTATCCCCTAAAACCTTTTCGTCAGCAACCATGATATCACAGGTTGATGTGCCCATAACGCGGACCAAGGCGTGATGGTCAACATTAGCACCTACCGCACCGGAATGGGCATCAAATGTACCAACAGCAATAACCGTGTTTGTAGTAAGACCCAAGCGTTCAGCCCATTCTTTATTGAGATTTCCTGCGATCTCTTCTGAAGTGTAGGTTTCTTCATATAAATTATCTCTTAAATCTGCCAGATAGGGGTCTAGTTTTGCTAAATACTCTTTTGGAGGTAAGCCACCCCAGCTTTCATGCCACATGGCTTTATGTCCGGCAGCACATCTGCTGCGTTTAAATTTGTTCAGATCTTTTTCGTCAGCCAGAAGGTAGGTCATGTAATCACAATGTTCCATCCAGGTATGGGCTGCTGTTTTAACAGCTTTATCCTTCCTGGTTATGTGTAAAATTTTGGCCCAAAACCATTCTGAAGAATAGATACCGCCTTCATATTTTGTAAAGTCTTCACCACCCCAGTTTCTGGAAAGTTCATTGATCTCATTGGCTTCATTTACTGAAGTATGATCTTTCCATAAAATCATTAAAGCATTTGGGTTTTCGGCAAACTCCTGGGTTAATGCCAGTGGTGTACCTTCAGCATTTAGTGGTAAGGGTGATGAACCTGTAGTATCTATACAAATGCTGACTATAGACTCGGGATTAACACCGCTTTGAGAAATGACGGATTTTATGGTGAACTCTAAACCTTCGATATGGTCTAACGGATGTTGTCTGAATTGATTTATGCCTGGATTACAATACAATTGTTTTTTCCATCTAGGATACCAAAATACTTCTGATGCTAATTCTGCACCATTCTGAGTATCAATCAATACAGCTCTTACTGAATCTGACCCGTAATCAAGTCCTATAACATACCTTTTCATACCGAATACTACTTTATAAAAACAAATATAAACTATTTTTTTAATAAGTGTTAATTTTACACTTATAATTTCACCTTTAACACATTCACTGAATGGCTTTTGAGTTTCAGCTTTATTTTTGAATCTTTTACTTCTACACTATTATTTATCAATGAGATATTATCTGGCTGTTCAAAAGAATTTGTTGCTGACATCTCATCGTGCCTTAAGGTGAGTAGTTCCGCAGAAGTGTTCTTCATGCCTTTGCCATTAATGGTAACCTCTATTTCGGTATTATTCACATTGACTATCTTTATAATGATTTCATTTTTATCAATGTCTTTTACAGCAGAGGCATAAATGCCATGTTGTCCTGTTAAGGGTTTAGCGTTTTCAGTTATCGCAATAACATCTGTACCTGGATTGTTACTAAATATTTTTTGAACCTTGTAATTTGGGGTTTCGTAGGCTTCCAGATTGTTAAACCAGATTAAGTTCGGCGCCCACTGCCAGGCCTCAGCATGAGCCATTAAAGGTGCATAAGCTGTGAGGTGAACAACATCTGCATTTCGTTCCAGTCCGGTCATAAAGGCGGCTTCGGCCAATGTGGCTTGCCAGTTGTTTTCTAACGGACCATTTTCAACATCCTTGGGATGCGCCGCATATTCGCCTGCAAAAACTTTTGGCCCGTTTCTGTCATAACTGTCGTAACGATCTGCATGTTCCAAAAACCATTCTGGTGGTCTGTAATAGTGCTCGTCTGCTAAAGCAACGTCTAATTTTTTCATTTGTTCCCAACCATATTCGAACATATCGCCATCAGGGAATGGTCCGGGCGTAGAAACTAAAATGATCTCAGGATGTTTTTCACTTATAGTCTCAGCAAAGATCTCATAGCGTGCAAAATATTCCGGACCCCATTGTTCGTTGCCAATGCCCAGATATTTCATGTTAAAAGGTTCCGGATGACCCATGTCTGCCCTGAGTTTTCCCCAGTAAGTTGAGGTGTCTCCGTTGGCAAATTCTATCAAATTCAAGGCTTCCTCGATGTAAGGATCTAGTTTGTCAAGCGGAACTAACTCTCCGGTGTTGAACTGGCAAGCCATCCCACAGCCTAAAATCGGGATAGGTTCTGCACCCAAATCCTCAGACAATTGAAAATATTCGTAAAAGCCTAAGCCAAAACTTTGGTAGTAATCCGGAGCTGCCCGATCGGCGAACAGGTTGTTCCATCGGTTGATCAATAATTCACGTCCGATGGGTTTACCAACTGTTTTTTGCCACTGATAGCGTTGTTCAAGGCTGCGTCCTTCAACAATACATCCACCCGGAAAACGTAGAAAGCCCGGATCTAGGTCGTCTAAAAGTTGTACTAAATCTTTTCGAAGTCCCTTTTTTCTACCTTTCCAGGTATCTTGTGGAAATAAAGAAATCATATCCATATCTACACTTCCAGTGCCTTCAAAGGTGATCTTCAACATGGCTTTGGCTTCAGTACGATTTGGTTCTAAAACAGCTTCGTAGGTTTGCCAGTCGCCTGAAGCAGGTTGAAATGCAGTTTCGGCAAGGACAATTCCTGTCGTATCTACCAAAGCAAAGTTGACATTTTCAATCCCTTTGCTATTCGCCATCATGACAGAAAGGTCATATTTCTTGCCTTCGTGCAGACCAATACCGCGGAAGCCTTCATTATATAACTCGTAATTTTCATCATTATGAATTACGGTATGGCTATACTTTTTATTCCCGCCTTTTGGATTAGCATAATTGGTGATTTTAGCAAATCCTGAATTTAAATTTAGTGATGGTCTTCGGCTGTTTGGCTGTCTCCAGCCCATTTTTGCATCCGGAAATTCAAAGGAACGGTTTTTAATCAATTCTGCATACAAACCACCATCAGCTGCAAAATTGATGTCTTCAAAGAAAATACCGTACATGGTGGGTTGCACCTTAATGCCTGTGTCGCTGGTATCCAGGCCTAGGTTCAAAACATCAATTGATTCTGTTTCCTTTTTTTCTTCGGTCTGGCCTTTATTTTTGCAAGATTGTAAAGTCAGCGCCAATAGAAGCGTTAACAAAGAGAAATATTTAATTGTACTAGTCATGTGTTGTAGTATTAATAAAATTCAAAAACTGGTCTACCTTTTTTATCAAACGTAACTTCCATCAGTCTGGCATGTCGGTTAGGGTCATAAAGCGGATCGTCTTTAATTTCTTCTAAAGGTCGTTTATCACTTTCCGGAACAACTGAAGGATCACCTACAGCGTCCTTATAACTTCTGGCATGATAAATACAAAGTGGCGTCCCATTCTGAGCTACTGTAAAACTGTTATGTCCCGGTCCAAATATTTTCTTATTTTCATCTGTTTCAAGTACGGGGTATCTGGATTTAGTCCAGGAATTTCTATCCAGTAAGTCCGCATCTTCATCGGCTTCCATCAGTCCCATACAATAGCAGGCGCCTGTGGCACTGGCTGAAAAGGTAATGTAAATTTTACCTTCGTTCTTAATGACTGCCGGGCCTTCATTCACCCAGAAATCGATGCGTTCCCAGTCGTAATCCGGTGTGGTGAGCATAAATTGAACGGTCTTTAGTTTTACAGGCGATGCCATTTCAGCCAGGTATAAGTTGGATGCTGCAAATTGTCCACCGGTTTTTTCAGCCCAACAGAAGTAGCGTTTTCCTTTATGGTCGAAAACAGTTCCGTCTAAGGAAAAATCTATAAAGGATTTATCATCCTCCTCAGCGGACTGCATTTGTCCCAGTTCTTTCCATTCATCCGTCAACGGATTTTGACCCTGGCATTCGATGACATAGGGTCTTAATTTCCAGATGTCTTCCTCTTCACTTGCTGCAAAATAAACATACCATTTGCCATCGAGATAATGAATTTCCGGCGCCCAAATGTGTCTGCTCATTGGACCACTTTCGTGCTTGAACCACACGTCGTGCGTTTCAGCATTTTTTAAGTCTTTTATAGATTTTGCACGCCGTAATTCTATTCTGTCGTAGGTCGGCACTGACCCGGTAAAGTAGTAATAGCCATCCGTATGTTTATATACGAATGGGTCTGCACGTTGCTCGACAAAAGGGGCATTTGTTCTATCAAAATCCATATTATATGTTGAGTTTTAGTTTGATTTTTTCGTAATACGTATCGGTAATTTTATACCTGAACATCAGACCTCCCATGATCATGTGAAAGACTCCCGGAATGATGGTTAACATTAGGGCGATACCAACCAGTGCGCTTTCTGTTTGGACTTCATCCGGAATATATCCAAAGAAATCCAAAAGGTAACCTACAACTGCTCCGGCGATGCCCATTCCGAATTTTTGAGCAAACGAGATGCCGCCGAAAGAAAGTCCGGATACCCGTTTACCGGATTTGGCATGACCATAATCGACAGCTTCGGCAATGGCAGACCAGAAAACTGGTGCATGAAGATCCACAATAAAAGATAACAAAAAATAAAGCACATAGGCCATGTACAAATCTCCGGGATCGACCAGGAAGAACATCAACGCACTAATGCCTCCAACGATCAGCTGTGTGTATTTAAACAATTTGACCTTACAATAGCGTTTGGTGATATATGTTGATGCCGGCATGGCTAAAATGGCGCCAATCACTCCTGTAGCCAGGAAAGAGGATTGAATGCTGGCATCGCCGCCCAGGTAATATTTCGCATAAAAGATGGCGACAGAATTTCTGATGACATAGCCAACTGTTCCTGTAAAACAAACCCCAAACAATAAGGTCCATTGCCCATTTTTGATAAGTAATTTAAATTGTTCCAGCAGAGGCTTTTTGTCTATTTCGTGCTCGACACGTTCTTTAGTTGTAAAAAAACAAAATAGAAGCAGAGCAGTTCCAAGCAAAGCCATTACGCCCATGGCCAGCTGATAACCGCGTTGCAGATCGTCTTTTCCGAATTCTTCAGCAAGAATTGGAACTACAATTGATACTAAGAACGCAGCTATTTTTGCAAAAAACAAACGGTACCCGTTAGCCGATAACTTCTCCTTAGGATCGCTGGTTAAAACTCCAATCAATGAAATATAAGGGATGGTCACCGAGGTAAACATCAGGGTGACGAAAATATAAGTGATGTAAGCATAAATCAGTTTACCGGTATAGTCAAATCCGGGTGTGGTGAACGTCAGGAAAACGGCTATTCCAAAAGGAACAGAGAGGTATAGAAAGTAATGCCTGTAGCGTCCCCATTTTGTGGTGATCCGATCTGTGATCGTACCCATTAAGGGATCAGTGATGGCGTCGATGAATCTGACAAGCAGAAATAAAATGGCCATGTCTGCAGGTTTGATGCCAAATACATCGGTGTAAAAGAAGGTGATGATGAGAAACATCGACGATATGACGACGTTTACTGCGGCATCTCCGGAGCCATAGCCTATTTTCTCGAGGACGCTTAATTTTTGTTGTTTTGTGCTCATGTATTTAAATATTCAACTTCAATTGAAGCGGTTGGTGTTTTAATGTTTTACCAGGTTAGCTTAATGAGTGAAACACCCTGTCTGGGTAAACTGATGGTTTTATTAAATGTATTTTTTTCAATGCTTTGCCACTTCGGAGATGAATACAGTTTTAGATCACCTGCCTTTTCTAATTGGCTTATTTGTGTTTCATCAGGATTTTGAGGCCTGCCCATTTCTTTCCATAAGGTGTATGCGTTACTATGCTCCTGGTCTACCCTGTAGTGATGCACCAGCACTTTATCGGACTCTATATGTTCAATCAAAACCTTAACCATGGCATCCTTAACATTCAGGTCATCATTGTCGTGGTAGTTCCATACCATCACAGCGATTGAATTCTCGGATTTTGAAGCCAAGGCATTAACATCAGGCTGCTTGCCTCTTACACTTTGGTCCCGTACTTTTTTAAAATCGTAAGCTAAGTTGTCCTGCTTAACCTCCAGTCGATCGCCGGACATTAACCCGAACATTCGAAACACGTTGAGTACAGGTTTATTCACGCCATTGGTAGCCATGTCTCTAAAGCCTGCAAACCAGGGCTGATTTTCGAATTCAAACCCCCATGTAACCGCACCTAGTAAGTTGACGCCATAATGATCTGCCAATGCGTACTTTCTTGAAAACGACGCTGCGGTATAGCTGGCATACATGGTTCCATTTCTGTAGGCGTTATGCGGGTAATCCGCTTCTGAGCAGGCCGCACAGCCTTCCGGATCAGACTCTCCAATGATGATGGGAAGGTCTTTGAACTCCGGATACGAGGCTACAATTTCAAAACCTTTGCTGATGTCTTTAAGTTGAGCACCCATATCCATTTGAACCATGCCATCGATAACCCTTGGGTTGCCTTTGGCATGAAAAGTTATAAAATCCAGCGGAGAACCTGTTTCTCCAGTTGCGTAATTTTTACCGTTTTTTACATGTTCCAGGAAGGTTCTTAAAAATTCTTCAGCCACATCCCAGCGAGGTCCTGTGGTTTCCGGACCACCGATTTTTGCCGTAGGCAATGCCCTTTTAACAGCATCGGCGCTGTAATCGTAGAGTTTGATGTATTCTTCGGTAGTGCCTTGCCAATAGCCGATGTTAGGCTCGTTCCATACCTCCCAGTACCAGCTTTCCACTTCTTCTTTTCCGTAGCGTTCTACACAATGTTTAACCCATTGGAACACCAACTCTGCCCATTTTTCATAATCCTTAGGCGGATAAGCCCAACCTGTATAAATATCTTCATAAGCAGCACCGGGTTTCCAGTAATGCCGGTAAGGTTCTGGTTTGGAAGATAAAGCTTTGGGCATAAACCCAATTTGGGCAAAGGGTTTCATCCCGCGTTCGATGTAGGTGTCAAATATCTTATCTACGATCGTCCAGTCGTAAATAGGATTTCCATCTTCATCCTCAGTATAGGCATTTGTTGAACCCCATTTAAGACCATGCGTACCTTCACCGGTCACCAATAAACTGTGGGCACGAACAAAAACCGGAACAGGGCTTAAATTTGAAATGTCGGTCAATAATTTTTTCCCATCTTTCATGTAAGTGTAGTTGGGCTCATCGTAACCCCACCACGCCCACATCGGATTCATTTCACCAATGGTTTTATCGGCATCTACATGAATTTCTACAGGCTCAGTTTGAGCAAAACCAGAGATCTGAAAGAAAATGCAGATGACAAAGAGCAAACGGATCTTATAGGTTTTTCTAGTTTCCATCGGTATTAGTTTTGTTTATCCATACTTTCATTTTACCAACTCCTCGGTTAGACCATGCATAATAGGGAATAGCCTTTAATTTTTCATTTGAAATGGTATTCACACCTTTAAGGATAGGCTCTTTTTTTACAGTAAACTCATCCTTTTCCGAAATTTTAATGGCATCAATATCAGGATTATCAATTTCTTCAATTGCATAGACTAAAGGGCCATATTCCAGAGCCAGTTTACCAATATTTTCTTCAACATTTTCATTAGATTTAATGGTTCTGACTTCCATCGGGAATTCAATTTGAAGGGTATCGTCTGCATTCCATTGTCTGGTGACCACAAAATAACCGTTTTCAATTGGTGATGAAACTTCTTTACCATTAATGTTTAAAAGTGGCTGAGGTGAAAATTTGTCTGTATAAGCATACAAGTCTCCAGGTAATACTTCATTTCTGCTCCATCCGGGGACTCTAAACTTTAAGGTTATTTCTGAATTTGAGGTGATATTGAAATTGACTTTGCCATCCCAGGGATAGTTGGTTTGTTGAGAGATGCTCACCTTTTCACCTTTCAGGTCTATTTCCGCTTCGTTTGAAGCATACAAGTTCACAAAGACAGTATCATCAGATTTCGAATAAATTAAACCCGGCACAGATGGAATAAAACGAATTACGTTTGTTGGGCAGCAGGAACAATCGAACCAGGATTGTCTGGTACACGCGCCACGGTTGAACTTATAAACACCATCAGACTCTAAGGCATTAGGATAAAAGAAATTCGTCCCATCCAGAGAAAGACCGGAAATAAGTCCGTTGTACAGCGTACGCTCTATCACATCAAAATATTCGACCTTCCCATAAAGCTTGTGCAATCGGTGGTTCCAGTACACATCGCCAATGGATGCACAGGTCTCATTGTAAGCAGTCAGGTTGGGGAGTTCGTAATTAGCCCCAAATTGCTCACCCTCGTGCTTAGCACCGATTCCACCGGTTATGTACATTTTCTTGTTCACCATATTATCCCAAAGGGTATTGACAGCATTTTCATATAAGGTATCATTTTGTATCGCCGCTATATCCGTCATCGCAGCATACATATACATTGCCCTTACGGCATGTCCAACCACTTCATCCTGTTTTACCACAGGCACATGATCCTGAGAATAAGGACCAAATAATTCATGGTGTCCCGGATTACCCCGGTTGTCTAAAAAGTATTTAGACAGTTTGAGGTACTCCTCTTTACCTGTAATCTGGTACAGTTTAATGAGACCAGTTTCGATGATCTGATGGCCTGGTACAGCCTCAATTTTATTTTCACCCTCGCCAAAAGTATCTACCATTAAATCAGCATTTTTTAGAGCAATGTCCAGAAAATTACGTTTTCCTGTTGCCTTGTAATGTACAGCTGCCGCTTCGTACAAATGGCCTGCATTGTAGAGTTCATGACTCATAAACAATCCGTCCCAGCGTTCGCCTTTAGGGGTTTTTACCCAAGTTGCCGGCGGTTTTGCGGGGTCAATAGTTCGCCAGGTAGTTAAATAGCCATCGGGCTCCTGACCAACTTTGATGATACTGATCAAGGAGTCTAACAACTTTTCAAGTTTTTCATTTGGTGCGCTTATCAAAGAGTTTGAGGCGCCTTCGATGATTTTGTAAACATCGGTATCGTCAAATGGCATAGCACCTCTCACGTCTCCTTTCATTTCTCCACCGGCGATAAGGAAATTTTCAAAACGTCCCTCTTCTTCGCATTTGGCAATGGCGTAGTCTATTGTTTTTTCCTGAACCCGTTTGATAATTGGTAACCAAAACTCGTCGGTAATCTTCACTTCCCGAATATCAACCGGTTGAATGGTATAGCCTTTTGTAGAACTTTCAGTTTTTACCTGATCTTTGTGCGAAGAATTACACGACAGCAGGCTGATAGTAAGCAAAAGCAGAATGATATGTATATTATAGTTTTTCATTTCTCATTTTTTTTACCCGGTTGAACAAGATCAAATACCTCTCTTAAATAATCGTGATACAGGTTTTCTCGTTGAAACATATTAATGTAAAACAAAGCTATTAAATCGTGTTCGGGGTCGATGATGTATTCTGTTCCCATTAAACCGCCCCACCAGTAAGCAGAATTTGAAACTGCATCGATGTGTTTGTTGTTTTCGTTAGCCAGTTGAAAGCCCAGGCCAAATTGAAATCCTTTACCACCTGAATTGACCTCCGGAAGACGATTTATGGTCGTCATTTGCTCAATGGTCTCGGCTTTTAGAATTCGGTTGCCATTAAAGGTTCCTTTGTTGAGAAGCATTTGGCAGAACCTGGCATAGTCTTTTATCGGTCCGTTTAAACCAATGGCACCCTCTGCGTAGTTTTGTTTTTTGCTGATGGCGCCTTCTGCATACATGGTAGACCCCGGTATAAGTTTACCATCTACATAGTTATAAGGTTTTACAAATTTAGAAAGGTGATCAGGAGTAAAGTACCAGGCTGTATTGTTCATTCCTAAAGGCTGAAGTATGGTTTCTTTGACATAGTCCTGAAGTGGTTTACCGGAGATAATTTCAACCATATAGGCAAGCATGTTTGTACTTACATGGTAGTTCCATTCCGAACCGGGATCGAATCCCAAGGGGTACTTCACTAGGTCTAGCATTTCGTCTTCAAGGTATTCGGAATCGGGGTTGCTGCCAAAACTTCGCTGACCATGGGGTTTTTGAGGAACTTCAATTTTACCAAACTCACTGAGGTCGGTGCTTTTTCGGTTTTCTCTTTTTCGAATTTCGCTCACGAGACCAGCATTTAGGCCGGAAGTATGCGACATTAAGTGTGCAAAGGTCATTGGCGTTCTAACAGGCCGTGTTTCGTAAGTGCCATCATCATTTACTTTCGTAACAACTTCATCGGGTATTTTGGGAAAATACTTAGATACGGGATCATTTATTTCAACCAATCCTTTTTCAACAAGCGTCATAAAGGCCACAGTAGTTATGGCTTTGGTTTGAGAGAACAACACGTAATAATCATCCAAACCGGCGGGGATACTATCTTCAATGTCTTTCAAACCAAAGGCTTTATTATAAATAACATGGCCACCTTTGGCAATAAAGGCAGTGACACAATTCACTTTTTTATCATCAACATAAGATTGCAGAAGAGAGTCAATATCCTTAAGGCCTTCTTTTTTTACATTAACTGTATTTAAATCAACATCATATGTAAAACGTTGAGGATAATCTGATTTTTGTGCTTTTTTACTTTGGCAGCCAATAGCTAAACTTATTAGGAACAACAATAATATGTAGTTTATAACTTTCATGAATTACCTGTTATTTTCTAATTCTTCAAGTTCTTTGTAATACGCCTGAAGGGTATAAAAGGCTAATTTTTTATTACCTTTTTCATCTATGAGTCCTTTTCGGTTCCAGTTTTCCTGATAGACTGGATTTTTTCGTTTAGGCGATTTAAAATCGAATAATATCCACGGGGTCAGGCCGCTAAAACTTTCAGGGAATTTTGTTTTGAACATGTTGATTTGCTCCTCGTACAGCCATTGTTGGTACTCTTCGCTGAAGCGCTTGGTTTTGTCGGCATGAAATCCGCCTTTCGCACCTGCGCCGGTTTCGCTGATAAAAAAGGGCTTATCGTATTTTACACTCCATTCTGCAGTTCGGCATCCATCAGGCGTTGACACATACCAGCCTAAATACTCATTTAAGGCGACAATATCTGTGAATTCTCCAAGCGGATCGTCTACATGGTTTTTTCCTTTATTGTACCCTACTTCGAGTGCAGCGGCGACTAAACGCGTTTGGTCTAAGGCTTTGGCTTCTTTGACCAATGCTGTCATAAATTCCGTTCGTTTATCGCTTACCGGCGTTTCATTGCCAACTCCCCAAAGCACAATTGATGCCCGGTTCCGGTCTCTGTTTACCATTTCGTTCAACTGTTGTTTGGCATTGTCCAAGACTTCTTTTTTATCGAAATTTATGGTCCAGTACACCGGTATTTCTGTCCATAACATAATGCCCAAGGAATCAGCAACTCTGGGCATGTATTCGTTATGCGGATAATGGGCCAGCCTGACCATGTTGGCATGCAATTCCTGTACTTGACCTAACAGGTATTCTGCATCTGTTTTGCTGTAAGCTCGGCGTTCCTCTTTGGCAATTTCTTCGTGAAGGCATATGCCGCGAAGAAATGTTTTTTCTCCATTAAGCAAAATGTCGGTGCCTTCAACCTTTACGGTTCTAAAGCCTATTTTGTCCGTAATTGTGTTTTTGTTCAAGCTAAAATTGACATCGTATAACTTCGGGTTTTTGGTATCCCATAATTCGATGTTCTTAACCTCGAAATCCAGTTGAAGAGAATTTCCTTCAACAGAAACACTTTCTTTAAATTTTACTTCTGGTATTTCAATAGTGAGCTCCTGGTCGGAAATTGCAGTATTGAATTTTACCCAGCCTTTCAGTTTAAATCTCCCTTTTCGTTTGGCTTTTGCAATGTCCTGCTCCGGATCCAATTGCAAATGGTATTGCCGGATGTGCTGTTTAGAAGTAATGACTAATTTTACATCTCTGGTGATGCCCCCGTAATTCCACCAGTCGGTATTCACCGTCGGTACATCATCCGGATGCCTGTTGTTGTTGACATGTACAACTAAATTGTTGTCTTTTTCCTGAAGTAAACCCTTTGGAATTATAAAATTAAACGGTGTAAAGCCACCTTTGTGTACGACTAGTTTTTTCCCGTTCAGGTAGACATCGGCTTTATAATTGACGGCCCCAAAGTAGAGATGAACTTCTTCGTTTTCATTGAGTTGTGGTTTGTCGAACGTACGCTGGTACCAGACCGTGCCTTCATAATATAAGAATTTCGGATCCTGATGGTTCCAGTCACCGGGTACTTGAATGGTGTAGGGCTCTTTAAAGCTATGCTCGGTCCAGTCATTGTTGGTTTTGATGACGGGTTTATTCCAATAGGCGCCCGGATCTCCTTCAGGCCGTTCCTTAAACCTGTAGTCATAAAAACCGGTTTCGTAAGGATCGATGATGTAGTGCCATGTGCCGTTTAGGGAAATGGTTTTTCTTCCAAAGGTGTTCATTAGCAATTCATTCTGCGCTTCACTAGTAAGAACGTAAAACAGGAATGCTATGAGGAAGTCGATATTTTTCATTGAGTTGTCTTAAAATTTTACAGTTGGCCATTCAGCTCTGTCCCATTCAATGGGTTTCACAACCAGTTTCGATCGGCCGTTGTCTTCTTTGTCGTAGCCATGCGCGACAAAATAGGTCTGCCCATCAAAATCGTAAACGGAGCAATGCCCAATTCCTGCATATTTTTCGGTTTCACCAGCCACAAAAGTACCGCCACCGGCATAGAGGGTTTTGCCTTCCTTGTCGAAGTAAGGTCCTCTGATGTCGCGAGAACGCCCGACCAACACTTTGTAAGTACTGTCTAATCCTCTGCAGCAATAACCGGTTGAGATGAACAGGTAATAATATTGATGCCTTTTGTAAATAAACGGTGCTTCTATGGTGCCATCACCCGGGTCTGTGTCCGGCATGCCAAAGGTTCTTTCCTGTTTGGCGATGGTATACCATTCCTGAGGTTCTGCCAGAGCTTTCATGGTGGAATCCAGCTTTACAAGCTTTAAGCCACCCCAAAATGAGCCAAACGACAGCCAGCCAGTGACCTCGCCATCCCATTTGCGATCAAAGTACACATTTGCATCTATGGCGTTCCAGAAGTCTCTGCCGGGGATGGATTGCAGAATCATACCATGGTCTACCCACTCATAATCAGGACTGTTCTGATCTAAGGTTTTATTGGTCATGACACCTATTGCTGAAGTGTTTTTTGCAAAGGCTGAAGGCGAATAATACAAATAATAGGTGCCATCTAGGTATTGAATATCCGGCGCCCAGTAACCGCGCCCACGATAGTCCGGGATAATGTCTTTTGTCACCCAGTCCAACTCTGTTGGTACAGGATCTATACGTTCCCAGTTTTCAAGATCGGTGCTTTTAGCCATGCCTCCACCTGTGGTAAACACATAAAAGTTCTCTCCTTCTTTGATCATAACAGGATCATGAGCCACAAAACCTTTAGAATCGTCCGGTTTTCTGTTGGATTGAGCCAAACTGCATATTCCACAAAAGAGCAGTATGTATAAGCTAAAAATTTTCATTAGTTTTTAGAATGCATTTAATCAAGTATAAAACAGTAAGATTAATCCATAGGTTCAACAACAGGCCAGCCATTTTCCCAATTGACCTCTTTAACGATGAGTTTTGGAAGACCTCTGTCGCT
The DNA here is from genome assembly GCA_913062845.1 of uncultured Psychroflexus sp. Classification (GTDB taxonomy): domain Bacteria; phylum Bacteroidota; class Bacteroidia; order Flavobacteriales; family Flavobacteriaceae; genus Psychroflexus. The sequence goes on along the minus strand of CAJXVZ010000033.1, from coordinate 15,337 downwards.
GGCATCATAGCCATGCATAAATGTGTAATCCTTTCCATCGAACGTAAACACACTGTTATGGCCTACACCGTACCAGTTTTCGTTTCCTTCAATGACAAGGCTTCCGCCGCCTTCTGTCAGTTTTTGTCCTTCTTTATCCACATAAGGCCCTTTCACATCTTTGGAACGGCCAACGACCAGTTTGTAAGTGGAGTTTTCACCTCTACAGCAGTAATCCCATGATAAGAACTGGTAATAATAATCGCCTTTTTTAAAAATGAAAGGACCTTCCAGTGCAGCTCTTCCGGCATCGGCATCAGGAATATTTTCACCACGGTCTCTTTTGGCAATAGGGTACCATTCCTGCGGCTCGGCTGGTGCATCCATGTCTTCGTTAAGCTTTACCAATTTGAGTCCGGTCCAGAATGACCCGAAAGACATCCATGGTGTCCCTTCTTCGTCTACAATAATATTAGGATCTATAGCATTCCACAAGTCCCGGTTTGGTACCGATTGGATAACCGGACCCTGGTCCTCCCATCTGTAGTTATCGTCCTCAGGATTTAAAGTTGAATTGGTAACCAGCCCAATAGCAGAAGTATTTTTACCAAAAGCAGAAATGGAATAGTATAAATGGTATTTCCCGTTGCGGTAAATAATGTCCGGTGCCCAAATGTGGCCATTGAACCCCGGCGCCACATCTTTTGCCCATTTTGGACTTTCTTCGAAGACGGGATCGGCTTTTGTCCAGGTCTTTAGATCTTTTGAGGTAAAACTGGTAATACCCGGTCCAGTGCAAAACAAATAATAGGTGTCGCCCTGTTTAGCAACAACCGGATCGTGTGTGATGGGCTTATCGGTTTGGGCAATTCCTAATGCTGAAACGAATAGTAAGGAGAAAAAAAAAGTGGTGATTTTTGTTTTCATGGTAGTATTATTTTTGAATCCCTTCTGAGGTCATTATGACCCGTTGAAGTGTTCCGTCTTCGTTGTAATTTAATTCATCGATACAGACGGAGCGTCTGAAACTTCCGCCATTAGGCTGAATTCCTCCGGTGTGGTAGATAAAATAGTCTTTACCTTTGTATTCGATGATGGCCTGATGGTTGGTGTTGGAGTTTCCTGCCACTTCATTTAAAATACCTTTGTATTCCCACGGACCTTCGATCGATTTGCTCATGGCATAGGCTGTTTTTTCCGGAAACTGATACGCGTAAGACAGGTAGTAATTGTCTCCTTTTTTATGAATCCACGGCGCTTCTGTAAAATTTGGTAAATCGATGGTCTTGATCTCTCCATCCAGCTCGATCATGTTGTCTTTTAGCTTGGCATAGTAACACACCGTATTTCCCCAGAACAAGTACGCCTGTCCATCGTCATCTATAAAAACAGATGGATCGATGTCGTCCCAGCGGATATTCGTAGCTGTTGTCATGTCGTTTGTAATGAGGGCTTTTCCTAAAGCATCTTCAAAAGGTCCGGTTGGGCTATCGGATACTGCTACACCGATTGCTTTTCCGGGCTTGGTATCGTCGTGTTCCACACTGACATACCAGAAGAATTTACCGTCTTTTTCTATCACCTCAGCAGCCCAGGCGTCGGCTTTTGCCCATTTAAAGTCATCGACTTTAAGTGGCACCGGATAAGATTTCCAGTCGACCATATTGGTGGACGAAAAGACGAGCCAGTCTTCCATTTTATAAAAGTTGAAATCGTTCGGAGCAATATCGTGACCAGTGTAAAGAAAAACAGTATCGTTATGCACAATAGCCGCCGGATCTGCTGTAAAGACATCTGTTATGACAGGGTTGTTTATAGACAGCTCTTTTGTCTCTTTACTTTCAACAGGTTTATCCACACTATTATTCATGTCCTGGCATGAAATAAAGAACGGCAATACACAAAACATGAATAATCTCTGCATTTGTTTAGGTTTTAATAGATAACTTATTGAACTTTCTTGGCCCAAATTGGTCTTCCTTCAGTGGTTAATCCTGAATAAGAAATGGTCACTTTTCTTGGTGACGCTTCCCAATCCCATGCATCTAACAATTTACATTCGTTACCATTGATGGTTAACGTATTGGTTGATGGGTCAAGAGACCATGTGCCACCCATACTTCCGCCAAGTGTTCCATTTGCATTGAATACTACATTTTCTGAAGTCTGCATGACTTGGTATTGGTAATCCATTGTTATTTGTTCCCAGATTCCTACAATATCTTCTTCGGTGATTTCTGTTTCAGGCACACCGGCATATCGTTCCGGTGCGACAACAGGCCAACCGTCCGATGTCCATTCTACTTCTCTCACATGACCCATCATTACTGCATTAGAAGCATTTATCCCAGGTACATTTTCAGGTAATCTTCCCTGAGAGGAATAATACCATTTTCCGGTATCCGGATCTTCAAATATTGTACAATGTGAAATTCCAACCCAACCAGTGTGGTTATTAAACTGGTAAGGGTGTGTAAGCATTGGCCAGGCTTCAGCACCTTCTGTTACATTTTGACCATCGATTCCTACGTAAGGGCCTAAAATATTTGTTGATCGTGCAACACGTGTATTGTAAGCGACAGAAAGTTCGTCGTATGCTAAAAACAGATAATAATATCCAGTGTCCGGATTATAAACGATTTCAGGAGCTTCAAGTCCTTGCCATCTGTTGGTATTGATGTTACCACGTGCTGTAATACGAACCCCGTAATCTTCTTCCGTGTTGAGTTGAAAAGGTTTTCCTGTATTTGGGTCGAGTTCAACTGCTGCAATACCTGTGTGCCATGAACCGTATATCATCCAGTGTTCACCTTCAGGTGTTACTATAACACTTGGATCTATGGCATTGAATTTATAATATGCACTCCAATCGTTACAGCTGTCTCGGTAAAGGTCCTCTATACCATCAGGGATTTGTGTGATTACCATGCCTTTGTCTTCCCATACATTGGAGGCCAAATCCGTAGATTCCATCAGGCCGATGTAGGATTCTTCGTTCCAGGATGCGCAATTGTCATTACCTTCAATCAGGTCTAAGATGACAATGCTGTAGTACATTCTATATACGTTTCCAACCTGAACAACAGCTGGTGCCCAATACCCATAATTTGGGTTTTGTATTGGCGGTCTGCCTTCATCAGCACGTTTTTCATTAAGTTTTTGTTTAATCCATTCAGGCGCCTGGTCCATTGTAGAGCCTAAATATTCCCAATTGACTAAATCTTTAGATCGCCTTGCGTGGAAGTTTCCATTTCCTTCGTGTGCATTACCATAGGAAGCATTGGTTTGGTACATGTAAAAATACTCCCCTTGTTTTACGACTGTTGGGTCATGTACATTTGCCAGATTCCATTGACTTCTGTTAGCCCATCCGGCAATATTGGTGTAGTTATCCGCATAAGTTGGTCCAGGGAATGTATCGCCTGGTTCTGTAGGATCTGTCGGGTCCGGTTCTTCTGTTATGTTTGTAACGTCTGAATCATCCTCAGAGCAAGCTGAAAACCCAGCTAACAAACATAAAATCATAATTGTTTTAATCCATCTTTTTTTCATCATCTTCAAGTTTTAAAATTTTATTTAGCTTCAACTACTACCACTGAAAAAGGAGGCAATGTTAATGTCAATTTTCCGTTTTTGAGTTTAAAATCTTTAAATTCGATTGGCTTTACTTTTTCGGGATTATCGAAAGTATTATGGTCTTGCACACGCTTAGAGGTTAAGATTTGAGCTACCGCATTTTTTAGTTTTAAACCATCTACGTTTAATTCTATCTCGTGTTCTTTTTTTGCGTCAATATTCACTAAAGAGAAATGTTTGTTTCCAGAATTGTCTTCCGAGGCCGATACCGAAAGCGCAGGAAGAGCTTCACCGTTATGGACATACAATGGTGATGTAAACTCTACGGGCAATAGTTTGGCATCCTGATGAACATTATACATCCTCATGACGTGGTAAGTAGGCGTAAGCAACATTTTTTCATCCTGTGTGAGAATAACGGCCTGCAGAACATTTACTGTTTGTGCTAAATTGGCCATTTTAACCCGATCAGAATGATTATTAAAAATATTAAGTGTAGTTCCGGCAATCATGGCGTCGCGCATTGTATTCTGCTGGTACAAAAATCCAGGATTGGTACCTTCCTCTACCTGATACCATCCACCCCATTCATCAACTATCAAGTCAACTCTTTTGTTAGGGTCGTATTTATCCATGATAGCCGTATGATTTCTGATGAGTTCATCCATTCTTAATGCCGTTTTCATGGTAGAAAAATATTGCTCTTCAGTGAAATCCTTAGCGGAACCTTTGTCATTCCATTCTACAAAAGAATAGGAGTGAAGAGCTACACCTTCAATTAAGTTTTTAGGAATCTCACGCATAAGAACTTCAGTCCAGTTGTAATCGTCGACATTGGCACCCGATGCTATTCTGTAAAAATCATCACTGTTAGACCAATCGGTCATAAAAGTGGCGTATTGTCTGTAAATATCAGCATAGTGTTCGGGTCTCATGTGACCGCCACAACCCCACATTTCATTTCCAACTCCCCAAAATTTTACATTCCAGGGTTCTTTTCTTCCATTTTCGATTCGGTAATCTGACATGGGAACACCTTCTTCTCTTGTAACGTATTGAATGTATTCTGTAAACTCTTGAACCGTACTGCTTCCTACATTTGCAGCTAAATAGGGCTCTGCATCAAGAACTTCGCAGAGATTAAGAAAGTCGTGTGTTCCAAAGCTGTTGTCTTCAACAACATTTCCCCACCATTTATTAACCATAGAAGGCCTGTCTTCCTTAGGGCCTACACCATCTTTCCAGTGGTAAGTATCTGCAAAGCACCCACCTGGCCACCTAAGGTTTGGGATTTTTAATTCGATCAAAGCATCAATAATATCTTGCCTAACGCCGTCTTTGTTTGGAATTTTACTGTCCTCACCAACATATAGCCCGCCATAAATACATCGGCCAAGGTGTTCTGCAAAATGTCCATAAATGTGTTTGCTAATGACCGGAGCATCAGCACTTGACTTTATTTCTACTGAAGTGGTTTGACCATTCAAAGAAAACGTTATCGTAAGTAGTACAACTACCAGTGATAAATTGATCGGTTTTACTTTATTCATGATTCACAAATGATAAAAAATTAGTGTAATTGTTTGAAATATAAATTGTTAAATATACAAGTGTATTATTTACACTTTCAAATAAAGCAAAAAAAAATTATATAAGCAAAAAATTAAACATTTATTTTAAATGAGAGGCAAAGATGATGATGTTTGGATATCGTTTCCCTATGATGAGTTTTAAGTAATTTTAGAGCATATATCTGCTTAAATGACAAATGTTCTCAAATACAAGCGCCGGTATTCTTTGAAAATAATATTGTGATTTTTTATTTTAACACTTTCTAACATTTTCCCTTTAGGAATCGGAGTATTTAAATTGTTATATAAATGATGATAAATTAAAACATTTTATTAGTTTTAATTTTCTTTATAGAATAAGCATTAATGTCTCCTAAAAATAGTCTGATGAAAAAGTCTTATACTTTACTTGCAATTTTATTTGTGTCCATATTAAGTGCACAAAACTTTTTTGAACAAACCCAATCTGTGCCGATTAATTTAAATAATCAAGCGGACAAAGTTTCTAAGGCCTCATATTTCAATTTAAATATTCAAAATCTTAAAACCCACCTTATAAATGCTGGAAACAGGCAAAACCCAGGCGATACTACGATAGAAATACCAGCTCCAAACGGTAAAAAAAAATCCTTTAAAATCTTTGAATCTTCTGTGCTGGAACCCTCATTTCAGGCTGATTATCCAAATATTAAGGCCTATGCAGGTCAGGGTGTAACCAATCCTCAGGAGTTGATCAGATTTACAATTACTTCACTTGGCTTTCAGGCTATTATACTAAATACCGAAAGTGGTACTCAGTATATTTCACCTGTGGATTTATCAAAAAATCTTTATTCAGTCTATTTCAGCAAAGACATTAGTTTTGAAGACCATTATTTTGAATGTACACTTCTTAATGTTGCTTCATCAAGTGATAATAGTATACCGGAAACAACAAATTTTAATGCGAACGATGGTGTACTGAGAAATTTCAGAATAGCCATTTCAGCTACCGCAGAATACAGTGCTTTTTATAATTCCAATCTTACAGATGTTATTTCAGCTATGAGCATTGCTGTGTCTAATGCGAATGCCGTCTTGGAAAGAGACTTGTCTGTAACAATGACGATGGTGGATAATACATCATTGATATTCTTTGATGCTGCTACAGATCCTTTTTCAAACTTTGATAATGTCGCATTACTGGATGAAAACCAGACTTTGATAGATACCAATATAGGTGATGCCAATTACGATATCGGACACGTTTTTAACACTGCCGGTGGTGGTATCGCAGGTCTAGGCACTTCTTGTATATCCACTGTAAAAGCCTTTGGTGTTACCGGAGACTTTAATCCGGATAGCACGTTTTTTGACTTTGTATTTCTTCACGAATTAGGTCATCAATACGGATCTCCGCATACTTTTAATGGCAGTGCAGGTTCATGTGGCCCCAATATTTCTACATTTTCTGCTGTAGAACCAGGAAGTGGTTCGACAATTATGGCGTATCCCGGACTTTGTGCTCCTCAGAACGTTGTCCCAATTGGTGATTTTTATTATCATCAGATCAGTTTATCAAGCATGTGGTTTCACATCTCAAGCTTTACTTCATGTCCGGCTAACCAGTCAATAACAGGAAATAATCCACCTACGGCCGATGCCGGACCAGACTTTTTGATTCCTCAGGGCACACCTTATAAATTGACAGGTAGTTCAACCGATCCCGATGGAACTTCTGCACATACATTTACCTGGGAACAGTACGATTTCGGACCACAGGGATTACCGGATGAAACGACAACATCAGGGCCTGTTGTGAGATCCAGGGAAGGAACAAGTGATCCTGTAAGATATATTCCCGCTTTGGAAGATCTTCTTGAAAATCCTGGTTCTCAGGAATGGGAAATATTAATGAACGTCAACAGGGATTTGAATTTTAGATTGACCGTAAGAGATAATGATATCCTTGGAGGTCAAACAGCAGTAAATGCCATGTTGGCCACGGTAACCACAAATGCAGGGCCATTTAAAGTAACTTCTCAAACTCAGGAAAATCAAATCATCTGGACACCTGGCAGCACAGAAACCATTACATGGAATGTAGCGGGAACAGATGCCAATGGAATAGATGAATCTACAGTAAATATATTGCTTTCTACGGATGGCGGACTTACCTACGATACCGTCCTGGCCGCGAATACACCAAATGACGGATCGGAAGATATTATTGTTCCAAACATAGATGCCACGCAGTGCAGAATTATGATTGAGGCAGTAAACAATATATTCTTTAATATCAATGAGGCTTTTTTTGCCATTGGAAATTACACCTACGGAGAAGTCTGTGAAGACTATGTTATTGATTTTAATGTTGCCATACCTGAAAATGCCGGCTCATACAACCAGTTTCCTTTTCAGATAAATGATAGTGTGGAGATTGAAGATTTGAATTTCAATGTAAATATTACAGGTGCTGAGAATAACGGGTCAATCACTTTTGCTTTCACACCACCTTCAGGTGGTTTTAATGAATTAGGTGTTTATTTGTGTTCAGGGACTTCAGGCTTAGATCTCACTTTTGATGATGAAGGTAATCCAATAGATTGTAACAATATAGATTCCGGCGAAAGTGTTATTCCTGAAGATCCTTTATCCATTGTTGATGGTGAAAATGCTCAGGGTAACTGGACATTTTGGATTACCGATGTTGACGAGGATGGCGTTGAATCAAACTTAGATTCTATAACACTCAATATATGTACTACAGGTTTAGTCCCTAATCTATCAACTGAAGAAAATGTACTTGAGGATTTTATGATCTATCCTAATCCAGGCGAAGGTCAATTTACAATAAGTGGTTTGAATCTTGAACAGGGAAACATTAATGTTGAAGTTTATGATCTCAATGGTCGCTTGATTTTAAAGGAAAAATATGACAATAACGATTCCGATTTAAAAAAGGCTTTTAAACTCAATCCGTCTAATCCGGGATTATATTTGGTTAAGGTACACCAGGGCAGATATAGTGCTGTTAAGAAATTAATCGTTCGGTAGACTTTTTTCCTCGTAAATAAAAATGTCCTCAATATCCTGATTAAACAATCGACTTAACTTGATAGCCAACACCAAACTAGGATCAAATTTTCCTTTTTCAATGGCGTTGATGGTTTGGCGAGAAACATCTACCGCTTTTGCCAAATCCTTCTGGGTCATATCGTGTTCTGCCCGTAATACTTTTAGTCTGTTCTTCATACATAACGTTTTCTGTTAATGAATAAAGCAATCATGTAGGTGATGCCCATAAATCCAACAAGAAATCCAATTTCTGCATCGAAAGGAATAAGATTAGTAATGTCCAGAAGAGAAAAAGTGATACCCGCTACAACCGTTAATCCTAAAGTTATGGCTAATGCTTCAACATGTATTTTTCGTTGTAATTCATCTAATGCATTAAAAAAATTACGATTTGCTGCAATCATAAGAATACCGTTTGCCAGATTAACAGAAACAGCCAAAACAGTTAGTAACTGATGGTCATCCCAGATAAACTTTGGTCCAAAGGTGGCAATGGCCAGTGTTGCAACCCAGCTCCAGGTCCACATAGCTAATTTGATGGTTCTTTGTTTTTGTGATGTCATGATATAAGTCATTAAAGTTATACAAAATGTAAATAAAACTTTACAAATATAAAACATTTTTCTAAATGTAAACAAAACTTGACATAATTTTTTTTCACAATTGATTTTTGTTTTTATACCTTGCAGGAAATTATTGTTTTATGAAAGCGTCTCTCAAATTTGTAAGTTTTCTGGTTTTTAGTTTTTTAATTTTTTCAGGTTGTGAAAATGAGCCATTGTCTCCTGATATTGAAGTTAATGCACCTACACCTACACCCGGTGGTGGCGAAAATGTAGCGGAGTCAGGTTTTGTAGGAACATGGGAAGTCACCGATCAGATTGTTGTTATAACCCAGGAATTGAGTGCAACAATTGAAGGGTTTCCACCAATAAATTCTGTACAGACAATCACCGCAGAAAAGATTTCAGGAGATGCAACGGTCACGTTTTCTGAAGATGGTACTTATACTTCCTCAGGCGATGTTACTTTAGAAGTAACCGGCGAGCAGGATGGTGTTGCTATACCAGAATCGGAAACAATATCAGAATCCGGATTTGCTTCAGGCACATGGAGTGTTTCTAATGGAAATCTGTCACTAACAACAGACGGCACAGAAGTCACCTATGTGATCTCGTCATTTAGTGGGAACAATGCTACATTATTCTCCAATGAGGCTTTACCCAGTTTTGCAGAGATCTTAAATTCCGGTGAGATTCCTGACATTACCAATATTCCGGGATTCGAGGATCTTCCGGGTTTAAATTTTGACGTAGAGCAGTCTTACGAGGTTGAAGTTTCATTGACAAAAATTTAGAATAAGCATTTATCAGGACATCAGTCTTCTGTAATTTATTCATAAATATGTCTTAAGCGCATGACCACAAAAACCTGCGATGTTTTATCTTAGTAGTGATGAAAGCTATTATTTTATTTACTTTTATAATCTCCTTTGGCTATGCACAAAATGACGATATTATTGGTGTGTCGAGGACCAGCAATCCAAGCAATCAGGTTTATCTGGCCAAGGTTAACGAGATCAATGGTCTTGTAGAAGATCTTTCAGCAAATTCTTACTCAGAATATATTTCAAACTTTACCTATACAGTAGACCCTGACCTTGATATTTTTTATTATACGGGTCTCAACAATCTCATTGGCATAGATATAAGTACGGGAAATTTGGTCACAGATGTTCCAATATCTACCAGTATTCAACCTTACTTCCAGAATTTTGTTTACAATGAATTGACCCAGGAATTGATAGGTTTAGAACGAGGGCAAAACGGAGGCAACCAGGTTTACTTATCCAAAATAGATCCGCAGACAGGAATTGTAACACCTGTTTCTCAAAATTCAATAACTGATGCCATCACTTTGAATGCGGGAAGTACAATAGATCTTAACAACCAATGGTTTCAATTTGTGTCTAATGGTCAGTTATTTTCAGTCGATATTGCAACCGGCCAAGTGGTGCATTCTCCGGTTATTGATACTTCACAAGTGGCTTTTTTTGATAATATCTTATTTAATGCCGCTGATGGAAATCTTTATGGATTAGGCAGAAATTCACAACCTGCCGAAATTTTTCTTAGTCAGATTGACCCTGTTACCGGTTTAGTGACCTTGATTTCCCAACAATCCATTAGTGAAGGTTTTTCTCTTAGTGGCGCTGCCATTAATCCTTTTTCCGGTATTTACTATTTTAAGGGTTTGAACGAATTTAAAGGGGTCAGCTTAAACTCCGGCAATGTAGTAACTTCCACACCCTTAGATTTCTCCGTTTCGAATGGTGATTTTTTTGATTACTATTATTATTCCGGAAAAGTTGCTGCATTACTAAATACACAAAATTTACGGTCCAAACAAAACATTGATATTTACCCTAATCCGGTAGAGAGTATATTAACTGTAAAAAGTGACAGTTTCAGTACAATTCAAATATTTGACCTTAGAGGTACACTATTATCGGAAAAAGAGGTTAGAAACGCCAATACTACAATTTTGGATATGTCAGAATTTGCCAGAGGCATTTACATTTTAAAACTAAAAAGTGAAGAACAGAGTCTTGTAAAGAAAATTATTAAAAAATAGGATTTTTTTTTGGACCCCATCATCAATTATTGAGCAGAGTATTAGTACTATCATAACTGCCAAATTAAAATTATAATGAAATTCGATACCAAAGTAATTCATTCAGGCAGTGAATCTGTTGATCCGACATACAATTCCGTAAATACACCAATTTATCAGACTTCAACATTTAAAATCAATTCCCCTGAAAAACATTCAAAGTTTCAGTATGCCAGAACCTCAAATCCTACTAGAGCAGATCTTGAACAGACCATTGCACAATTAGAAAATGCAGAATATGGTATTGGCTTTAGCTCTGGTGTTGCAGCGATAGATGCAGTATTAAAACTCTTAAAGTCCGGTGATGAGGTTATTACATCCAAAGATCTATACGGCGGGACTTACAGAATCTTTAACGGTATTTTCAAAAACTTTGGTATTAGGTTCCATTTTGTTGACTTAAATAAAACAGACGAAATAATAAGCCATATCAACAAGAACACAAAAGCTATATGGTTGGAAACGCCAACAAATCCTCTTTTAAATATTGTAGACATTAAGGCCGTTTCTAAAATTTCAGCCAAATACCAATTAAAACTTGTTGTAGATAACACATTTGCCTCGCCTTTTCTTCAAAACCCACTGGATTTGGGTGCAGACATCGTTATGCACAGTACATCAAAATATCTCGGTGGACATTCTGACGTTATAATGGGTGCACTTGTAACAAGTGAAAAGACTCTCGCAGACAAGCTGTATTTTATCCAAAATGCCAGTGGAGCTATACCTGGTCCAATGGATTGTTTTTTGACTTCAAGAGGTATAAAAACCCTGCATTTAAGGATGCAGAGACACTGTGATAATGCGAAAGCGATAGCATATTATTTGAAATCTCACCCTAAAGTTGAAAAAGTTTACTGGCCTGGATTTTCAGGTCACCCTCAACACGAACTAGCTCGAAAACAGATGAGAAATTTTGGTGGTGTTGTTTCTTTTGCTTTGAAAAAAAACAAAGAAGATATTGCCATTGAATTTATCAAAAAACTAGAAATTTTTACACTTGCAGAAAGTCTCGGTGGTGTAGAATCTTTGGTCGGACATCCGGCAAGCATGTCTCACGCCAGTATTCCGAAAGCTAAACGTAAGAAAATGGGCATTAGCAATGCTTTGATCCGGCTAAGTGTAGGTGTAGAAGATGCTGAAGATTTAATTTCAGATCTGAAAAATGCACTCGTATGATCGGCTTTAAAACAATAGTGGACTTTTAAGGATCATATTAATTTACCAGGAATAATTTTTAATCAGTCTTCAGGACTCTTGCTTAATCAATCATTTTTATAATTGAGCTTAAGTGAAAGATATAGATTATATTAGGCCTTTTTTTAATTTATGAGAATTAAATACTTATTTTTTTCATTTCTTTCATTAGTTTCAATTTCAGTTTTCGCTCAGTTGCAATCGACTACTATAGGTGATGCTGTTGAAGAGGGAAATAATTGTTTTACAATAACACAAGATCAATTAAACCAGGCTGGCGGAGTTTGGTTTGACAATCCTATTGATTTTGATGAGGATTTTACTATTTATTATCAGAACAACTTTGGTTTTAAGGACGGAAATGGTGCAGATGGTATGGCGTTGGTCTTCAAAGGAACACCAAATCCGGAAATTGGAAATGTCGGAGGCGGTATGGGTTATGAATTTATAGATAATTCACTTATTGTTGAATTTGATACTTTTCAGAATGGTATTTTAAATGATCCTTTTTTTGATCATATAGGAATAAACATAAACGGAAATCCATCACATATAAACACCCCAACTGTCTTATCTCCTCCTGTTCAAGCAATTTCAAATAACCCGAATATAGAAGATGGTTCTGATCACGAAATTAAAATTGAATGGGATGCACTTAATCAAACTTTCGAAGTTTTCTTTGATTGCGAATTAAGGCAAACGCTGACATTCGATATTAAGCAAAATGTTTTTAACGGAGATGACACGGTATTTTTTGGATTTGTTGGGTCAACCGGAGGCTTAAGCAATTTACATCAGGTTTGCTTTAATTCTATTTCATTTGTCGAAAATTTACAATTACAAGATGAAACATTATGTACAGGCGAGTTTGTAAACGTAGATGCGACCATTCCAAGTGGAGTAACCTATTCATGGTCTCCTACAACGGGTGTGGCAAACCCTAATAGTGCTATTACTACGATTTCTCCTTTAACCACAACTACATATACAGTAACTATTTTGGACAATTGTGGTGAGTCAACTGCAGAGACTATCACTTTAACTATAGAAGATGATATTGTGCCACTTTTTGACTCTTACCCCGATTACTTTCCGGGAGATGCTATACCGGCCTTGCCTACAACATCAAATAATGGCATTACCGGCAGTTGGTCTCCGGCTTTGAATAATACATCAACAACGACATATACATTTACACCAGACCCCGGACAGTGTGCTTCAACACAAACCCTGACTATCGTTATTATCCAGACAGACACCGACGGCGATGGTATAACAGATGATATAGATATTGATGATGATAATGACGGAATACTGGATGTAAACGAGGGATTAACAACTACTACAAACGAATTTCAACAAAATTTTGGGACAGGAGGTGTTTTAATGTCTAATACCCTAGGTGATAATAATCCCAATGTATTAAGTGGCGATTGGTATGAAGGCATTTCTACTGATATGACAGATGTTTGGTTTCAAACAGAAGCCAATGGGCATATTGACGGCAATGGAGATACCAACGGACGTTATCTGGCATTGGATAATAATACACAGGCGTTAATTTATCAACAAACAGGTATTCCTGTTGTGCCAAATGTTCCTTTACTTTTTAGCGTTAGGGTTGCCAATCTTCAGGGTACTGATGCAGAACCGGATGCTCTGCTTATTGTAAGGGATGGAAATGGAAATATAATAGGTAGTCAGGATTTACTGCTCCCAAACTCTCTGGTTGACCAATGGCAAACAGTTTCATTAAACTTTACACCGACAACAAATACAATCACCTTAGAGATAGAAAACCAGGAAACAGAATGGATAGGAAATGTTATAGGCTTAGACGAAATCTATCTCACAAGCAATACAAGCCAATCTGTAGATACAGATAATGATGGAGTTCCTGACTACTTAGACCTGGATTCAGATAATGATGGGATTCCAGATAATGTTGAAGCTCAATCTACTATTGGATATATCGCACCAAGCGGGGTTGAAGCAGGAATAACAGATATAGACGGTGATGGGCTGGATGATAATTATGACTTAGACACTACTAGTTCTTCAACAGATTCTTCAATAGGCCTTATTCCCATAAATACAGATGGGATGGATAGCGAAGACTATTTAGATGACGACAGTGATAATGATGGTCTATTAGACATTGAAGAAAATGGTCTTGCCGACAATATAAGCTCTCCATTTGCAGACGCCGATGGCGATGGTATTGACAATACTTTTGATGTATTTGCGGGCTTTGATGTTAATAATTCAATAGATGACCCTAGCACAGATTTACCAGATTGTGATAACGATGTTCAAATTGGAGGAGATGTAGATTTCAGAGACAGCACAATACCAATTCCAACTTTTGATGCATACCCAGAATTTTGTGCTGGCGATAGCATACCTGAACTTCCCACAACATCAAATAATGGTATAAATGGGACTTGGTCTCCTAATATAGATAACACACAAACTACGACATACACATTTACGCCAAATCCGACAGATTGTTCTGAAACAACAACCTTAGAAATAGTAGTAAACCCAATTATTATCCCAACTTTTGATGCCTATCCGGAGTATTGCTCAGGTGATACTATACCTGAATTGCCAACAATATCAAACAATGGCATAAATGGAACTTGGTCTCCAGCCATTGATAATACGCAAACCACAACTTACACTTTTACACCAGATGATTCTGAGTGTTCTGAAACTACGACTTTAGAGATTCAAATTACACAAATTGAAGTAGTCAACCCACCCGCAACTTTAACCCAGTGCGGTGATTTTACAGGAACACAGACTTTTGACCTTACTCAGAACAACGAGACCTCGCTTGGTATTCTCAGTTCAACCAATTTTACTTATCACAATTCCCAGGGCGATGCTCAGGGTGGTCTTAATCCAATTGTAGATCCGTTAAACTATCTTCCGGCAGATACCGATGAGACCATTTTTATACGTATCGAAAATGATACCGATCCCACTTGTTTTGTTACCACCAGCTTCCAGATACAAATATTTGATGTGGAAATTTTTGATGGTGATGACCTGGAGAGCTGCGATGACGGCTCCGGCACAGCTACTTCTGCGTTTAACCTTACCCTGAACAATACTTTGGTCTTAGGGCCAAATCAAACTGCCGCTACCCACAATGTGACTTATCACCTTTCGGCTATTGATGCAGATAATGACGATAACCCGATCACCAACCCCGACGTTTTTGAAAACACCTCCAGCCCTCAAACCATTTGGGTACGTGTGGAGAATGCCAACAATCC
>CAJXVZ010000032.1 GCA_913062845.1 uncultured Psychroflexus sp. | reverse complement strand
TACTTGAGTAAGAAAAAGAAGGACTTTCAGTCCTGTGTAAAAAAAATCCCTGCACTTCAAGTGCAGGGTGGTTTAGTCTTTGTATATTTCCAAGCCCTTGCAGGTATAAATAAAAACCCGAAAGGTTTCGAAAGCCTTTCGGGTTTAAGACATGAAAATGCTATAATCTATTCGTCTAATAACAAGTTTAATGTCACATCAATATTATCTCTTGTGGCATGAGAAAACGGGCAAATTTTGTGTGCCTCATTTACAAGTTTTTCTCCGGTAGCCTTATCTTGAACTTTTGGAAGATAGGTGTCAAGCACAACGGATAGCATAAGTTCACCTTCTTCGGTTTTTCCTATGCTCACATGAGCTTCCACGAAAAAATCTTCTCCAATTTCAACATCATGTTGTCCGGCAACCAGTTCCACTGCGCCTCCGAAACAGGCTGAATATGCAGCACCAAAAAATTGTTCGGGGTTTGCGCCGTTGCCACCATCACCACCCATAGCTTTAGGTACACTTAAATTTTGATCTATTGGTCCGTCATCAATAGATTTAGCGTGGCCTTTTCTTCCTCCGGTAGTTTTCGTTCTGGCTGTGTAAATCGTTTTCATAGTTATAATTTTTAATTTTCATATAATATATGATAAAGGCATTACAATGCATTGAACCTTAACATAAAAGTTGATTTGGACCTGCTTTTTGATCACAAAGTAATTTTACTCTTAGAAGTATTACAGTTTTTAATAAATCGAACTGAAAATTTAAAGCACCCTGCATTAAAAACGGGATGGGGTTTATAGAGTCACGGGAAATGACAATCTATCAGCGAATTTCAACAACTCAGAAAATCATTTTTCATAAAAGGAAACTTAACTTATACATTTGAATGGAATTTAAAAAACAAAAATCATGAAAACTCTATTTTACATGACCTTAAATTTATTTTTATTCCTTAATCTGAATGCACAGGAACAAACTACTCAGACCATTTCTTTTGAGGGTATTTCTGAACAACAAGGAGAACTTTTTATTGGTATTTACCAGAAGGACAATTTTCTTAGACAACCTACAACCGGCAAGACCATTGCGGTAGAAGGAGAGACCGTTGATGTCACTTTTGAAGACTTAGCCTACGGTGAATATGCAGTTTCTGTATTTCACGACCTCAATGGCAACCAACAATTTGATATGGATGAATACGGTGCGCCGGCTGAACCATGGGTCATGTCAGGCAACGTCAATCCAAATGCCATGCCTGTTTTTGAAGATGCTAAGATCCATCTAAAAGAAGAAACTCAAAGCTTAACTTTAAGTTTTTAGGTTAATATAAAAGTTATTTTTCAATAAAATTCTGCAGGGGCTTTAAGCCTTTACAGATCCCACCTCGACCCGAAATGTTTTCAAAACCTTTTGGGTCTTTAGCCAGCAATGTTATACGAAACCCTGCTGAGGTTTCTAACTCTTACGAGGTTAATGTAAATGCTTTTGATTCTTAAAAATCTTCAACTCATCTTCCATGATCATTTCAGATTGACAATGTTTAGATAAAAAATCAGGCGCTTTTGTGCCATCTTGAAATATAATCTTTGTTTTAAAGACCCTGGCTTCATCCCATAAATTATGATCAATAAAGCCTTGCAAAGTATGCCTGCCGCCTTCAACAATCAAACTTTGAATATCTTTTTGGTGAAGAACATTTAAGATTTGTGCAATAATGCCCTGACTAAAATCTATCCTGATGTATTCTAAATGATCCGATTTTTTTTCAACCGTTTTTGCTGTAAAAACAAGTGTTTTGGCACCTTTTGAAAAAATATTTGCGGTTTCCAGTACCACTAAATCTTTATCAATCAGTACGCGGAGCGGATTACTTCCTTTAAAAAGTCTGGCTGTAAGTGCCGGATCGTCCATCAAGGCTGTGTGTGTGCCGACCAGAATCGCTTGTTCTTCGGTTCGCCATTGGTGCACCAGTTGCTTTGAATAGGAATTTGTTAACCAGACCGGTTCTTTGTGTTCAAAGGCACCAAATTTATACGGACTCAAAAAACCATCCTGAGACTCTGCCCATTTTAAGATGATATAGGGTCGTTTTTTCTCATGAAAAGTGATAAAACGCTTATTCAACTCATAGCATTCTTTTTCGCATACACCAACAATAACCTGACAGCCATTGTCCAGGAGCTTTTTTATGCCTCGTCCTTTCACTTTTGCAAAAGGATCTGTCATTCCTATAACGACCTTTTGAAAACCTTTATCCACAATGAGATCTGCACAAGGCGGTGTTTTGCCATAATGGCTACAGGGCTCCAGACTTACATAAATTGTCGATGACTTGATGAGATTTTCGTCTTTTAAATTATTGATGGCGTTGACTTCTGCATGAGCCTCTCCGGCTTTGCGGTGCCATCCTTCGCCAATAATTTTATCACCATGAACAATTACACAGCCTACCATCGGGTTAGGATAGGTTTGTCCAAAACCGTTTTTGGCCAAATCTATACAACGCTTCATGTATTTTTCGTGTATATTCACCGCACAAAAATAGAGATTTTAAGATGAGTAAATCTATTGAAATCAGACCAATTACAAAAAAAGACAATGCCGAAACGGCAGCCATGATTCGTTATGTTTTGATAGAGCAAAATGCACCAAAAACGGGCACGGCTTATGAAGATAAAGCACTGGATGATTTATTTGAGCATTACAATAGATCCAGAGCGCAGTATTTTGTCCTGACTGAAAATGATACTATCATTGGAAGTGCCGGTATAGATGCTATCGAAGATGGTTCTGATGTTTGCGAATTACAAAAAATGTATTTTCACCCAAAGGCCAGAGGCCGTGGACTAGGAAAAAAAATGATGCGGAAATGCCTTGAATTTGCAAAGTCCAGGGCTTATAAATCCTGCTACATTGAAACTCTGCCGGGCATGAAGGCCGCACAAAAGCTCTACTTAAAAACAGGATTTGAATATATTGACCATAGAATGGGAAACACCGGACATTATTCCTGCACAGTATGGATGTTAAAAAAATTAGATTAATGACTTTTACAGAATTGAAACACAGCTTTCAAAGAAGACTTTCAGATCTTTATCCCCTTGAAGAAATCAACACATTTTACTATTGGATACTAGAGGATGTTCTGGAATTAAAAAGGATTGATATCAAAATAAATCCCGACCAACAGATTGATGAAATGAAGTTAGAAACCATTCAATCCTGTTTAAATCGATTGGAACAGGAAGAACCTATTCAGCATATTTTAGGATATACTGAATTTCACGGATTAAAATTTTCAGTGAATAAAAATGTGCTTATTCCACGACCCGAAACCGAAGAGTTGGTAGAATGGATAATTTCAGATCTTAAAGAAGAGTCTCCGAAGCATATTTTGGATATCGGAACCGGTAGTGGCTGTATTCCCGTTGCTTTAAAAAAACATATGGATCAGCATCGGGTATCTGCTCTTGAGGTTTCAAAAAAAGCTTTAGATCTGGCCAGGCATAATGCTAAGACCAATAACACAAATGTTCGATATATTGAACAGAATATTTTAGAAACAGATGAACTCCCGCAGGATATTGATGTTATAGTGTCCAATCCACCTTATGTAAAACTTGCTGAAAAAGAACAAATCCATAAAAATGTTCTTGACTACGAACCACACCTGGCCCTTTTTGTTGATGATGATAATCCTTTTTTATTTTATCAGAAAATTATTGAACTGGCAAAAAAGCGAGGTCGGTCTACAACAATTTACTTTGAAATCAGTCAATATTTACGAGAGGATTTTGAAAACCTGATGCAATATTTGGACATAAAATCTGTTGAAATCAGAAAAGATTTTAAAGGAAACGATAGAATGGCAAAGCTTTTGGTGAATCCTGATTAGTTTATTTCAAAACTTTTTTAATTTTAAATCTTATCAACAAAAATCCTATGAAGTCATTTTTGATTTTATGCTTACTGATATTTCAGGTTTCTTATGCGCAATATGATATTCCAAAGGGGTATTTTGGATCCCCATTGGATATTCCTTTAGTCTTGTCGGGCACTTTTGGTGAGCTCAGGTCTAATCATTTTCACGCGGGATTGGACATAAAAACACAGGGTGTTGAGGGATTGGAAGTATTGGCAAGTGCTAGTGGTTATGTAAGTAGGATCAAAATTCAAAGATTCGGATACGGTAAAACATTATATGTAACGCATCCTAACGGCTATCAAACCGTTTACGCGCATCTGAAAAAGTTTTCACCGGAGATAGAAGAGTTTGTGAAGTCTTATCAGTATCGCAAAGAACAATATGAAATTGAGATTTTTCCTGAAGCTGGTAAACTCCCGGTCCAACAAGGCGCAGTTATAGCTTATAGCGGAAATACAGGGTCAAGTCAGGGTGCGCATTTACATTTTGAGATCAGAGATGCCAACGCCAGACCTATGAATCCCTTTCTTTTTGGTTTTGAGGAAGTCAAGGATACACGGTCGCCGTCATTTAGAAATATTTATGCCTATACGGTTTCGAAAGATGCCCATGTAAATTACAAAACAGGAAGAATTAAGCTAAAGCCCGTGAAAAGTAAAAATGGTCACTGGCGTATACCAGAAATTGATGCAGCGGGTAAAATATATTTTGGTGTTGAAGCCTACGACAGACTTGACCTTGCCTTCAACAAAAACGGCTATTATGAAATTGAATCAGCGCTTAATGGTTTACCCTATTTCAGAGCCAGATTTGATCGTTTTAGTTTTGGAGAGTCCAGGTATTTGAACCGATTGATTGATTATGGATTCTACAAAGAATATAAAAGAAAAATTCACAAACTGAGGAGTTATGATTACAACCGATTGGAAATAAATGATCTTTATACAAACAACGGGATTTTAGACATTAACGATACAATCAATTACAAGTATGAACTAAAAATAAAAGATTTCAAAAATAATATTACTGAAATACATATCCCGATAAGCTATAAACCAAGTACAAAGGTTGAGAGTGACTCTTTGAAAGAGACACTTTATTTTGTGCACCATGACCATGCTTTTGCGCTGGACAAGGGCATGATAGATATTTATATTCCAAAGCATGCCTTATATGAGGACACTTACCTGAATATCGAAATAGAAGGCGAAGGTGTGAAACTGCACGATTACAGAACTCCGGTTCACAAAGGAATAACAGTTGGGTTTGATGTTTCTGAATACACAGCCAGGGACAAAGAGAAGTTATTTATCGGCAATAAAATGCCCTGGGGAGATATATATTATGTCTCGACAAAGAAGAGCACGAACAGATTCACGGCAGGTGTAAAAGAATTCGGACATTATGTGCTTGCAAAAGATGAAGACTTGCCAACAATAACTCCTGTAAATTTTCGTAATAAACAATGGTTATCAAACTACAGGTACCTCAAAGTGAAAATAGATGACGAAACGACCGGCATAGATAGCTTTCGGGCAACTGTAAACGGAAAATTTATTCTTATGGAATATGATTACAAGACCAAATTATTAGTTCATGATTTTAATGACGATATTGTGAAAGACACTGAAAATAATTTTAAATTGGTCGTGACCGATAAAGTGGGAAATACTTCTATATTTGAATCCACATTTTTTAGAAAAAAATAAAGCTTAATTTTTGAATAAGTATTTTATCCTTTTAGTATTTATTTTGCTATCGCGTATAGGTTTCTCGCAGACGGCCACGATTCGGGGAATCATTTTTGATGAAAATCAACAACCTTTGGCGTTTGCTGATATAAATACAAACAGCTCCGGTACAACTACCAATGAGAATGGTTTTTACGAATTAAAAATACCTGCCAATCAGGAGGTAAAAGTTACAATTAGCCACATCAGTTATAAATCTGTTGTTGCAACCTTAAATCTTGGAGTAAATGAGAGTCGGGAATTGAACTTTGTACTAAAAGCAAACATTCAGCAAATCGGAACAGTTACAATTACCAATGAAAAGCGAACCAGGGTTGAAGGCATTATAACATTAGAGCCTGCAACAGTCAGAAGAATTCCTGGTGCAAATCCCGGTGTGGAAAATCTTCTCTTATCACTGCCTGGTGTGAGCAACAACAATGAATTGAGTACAACCTACAATGTAAGAGGTGGTAATTTTGATGAAAATCTGGTTTATGTTAACGATATACAAGTTTACAGGCCTTTTTTGATCAGAAGCGGGCAACAGGAAGGTTTGAGCTTTATCAATCCGGATATGGTCAGGGATATCAAATTTTCCGCCGGTGGTTTTAAAGCCCAGTACGGTGACAGGTTATCATCTGTATTAGATATTAACTACGAAAGGCCGGTTGAGTTTAAAGGTAGTTTTGAAGGAAGTTTTCTCGGAGGATCTGCTATGGTTGGTGGTATTTCAAAAGATAAAAAGTTATCGGCCATAACCGGTGTTCGCTACAGAGATAATTCTCTTTTTGTAAATGCCTTAGAAACTGAGGCAAATCTGATTCCTCGTTTTTTTGATGTACAAAGCTATATCACTTATAACTTCAATGATAAGTTTGAATTGGGGTTTTTGGGTAACATCGCAATCAATTCTTATGAATATACACCTTTTACAAGACAAACCAATTTTGGAACACTTCAGGATCCAAGAGCACTTCTCGTCTTTTATGAAGGTCAGGAAGATACCCAATATGAAACCTATTTTGGTGCTTTAAAAGCCACATACGATGTGTCTGAAAATTATACAGCAAAGCTTATTGCATCTGCTTATCATACCCAGGAACAGGAACACTTCGACATATTGGCTCAATACAGACTGGGAACCGTAAATTCAAGCATAGGCGATGAAGATTTGGGTGAAGTTGAATTTACTCAGGGCGCCGGCGGCCAGTTCAAGCACGCAAGAAACGATTTGGATGCCTTGATTTTTAATTTTGATCATCAGGGCGATATTCAGATAGACAAACACCTCATTAAGTATGGAGTAAAATATACCCATGAAGACATCCGGGACAGGCTACAGGAATATGAAATCGTAGATTCTGCAGGTTTTAGTGTAAGACCTCCAATACCGGATTTTGCCAATGATCAGCCGTATAACCCGAATGAAAGTGAGATAGAACCATTTATAAGGATTCGATCTTTTAATGATATGCGCATTGATCGATTAACAAATTTTGTTCAATGGAGTTATCAGAATAAAATTGGAGCAGCTAAAGCCTGGTATAACGTGGGTGTGCGGTCTCATACTTGGAGAGTAAGTGGTGAAAACATTCAAGCGAATACACAAAGTGTGGTAAGTCCGAGGGCTCAATTTGCACTAAAACCCGATTGGGATAAGGATATGTTGTTCAGGTTATCCGGAGGAATGTACTATCAGCCACCGTTTTACAGAGAGTTAAGAAGACCTGATGGCAGCATCAACGAAGATGTAAAGGCTCAGCAATCTTTTCATATTGTCGCCGGACATGATTATAGCTTCAAGATGTGGGACAGGCCTTTTAGACTGGTTTCTGAAGTATACTATAAAGGGCTCTCTAACGTAAACCGATTTACAATAGAAAACGTGAGGATCAGATACCAGGCCAACAATATTGCTGAAGCCTATGCTTATGGTCTGGATATGCGACTCAATGGTGAATTTGTTCCCGGAACTGAAAGCTGGTTCAGTTTTGGCTACTTAAAAACGGAAGAGAGATTTGATGAAAGAGGTTTTATTTCAAGGCCAACTGATCAACGTTTAAAATTTGCAGCGCTGTTTCAGGATTATATTCCTAAGATCCCTAAAGCAAAGCTTTATCTGAATATGGTCTACAATACAGGATTACCTGGCGGACAACCACAGTTTGCAGATCCTTTTGATTTTCAGAACCGTCTGCCAGACTATTTTAGAGCAGACGTTGGTTTTTTCTACACCTTAAAAGAAGAAGGCGATGAATTGAGAAAAGGGCACTGGCTTAAACCCTTCAAAGATTTGGAAATAGGTTTTGAAATCTTTAATATCTTTGATCGATTGAATTCTATTACCAATACTTTTGTTAGGGATGCACAAAGCAAACAACAATTTGCTATTCCGGATTTTTTGAGCCCGAGAGTATTCAATTTAAGGATAAGAGGAAGTTTTTGATGGTACTGGTTAAATTCAGTTTTCTTTTAATGTTCTGACTATCAAAGAATCTACTTTGCGCATTTGCCCAATGGTCAAGCCAAAAATTTTGGCTAACTCTTCTTCTACACTTTGCATTAAAAATATATTGTTTCTAAATGCCACTGAATTAATAGTCTTTGTCGAATAGATCTCTCCGGTATAAAAATCTATGTCGTTGTTGATGAATTTATAAAAATCCTCTAATTTTAAATCAACAGATTTATTAGAGATCACATTGAGGTCATCCTGAAGATTTTTAAGGTAAATCACTTCCCGGTTTATTTCAGGAAAGTTGTTTTTTTGAGATACAATATAATTGTTAAGATTGCCCTGGCTGAAAGAATATGCAGGTGTTTTCATGGTTTCATTTAAATAATAAGCCAAAGAATCAGTGATACTATCTAATCTATTTTCAGATAGATAATCTACCAGGCTATAAAACATTTCAGGCACCTTTTGATGATAATCTTCATTGTCTTTGAGTAAATCAATATTGTATAAATTTTCTTCTTTTAATTTTTCCAGTAAGACAATTTCGTTTTGTTTTTCTTGGAATTCTTCTTTCCGGGTATTTAAATAAAGAGCGATCAAAATACCAATGACCACCAGAATTATTTCACCGATAGCATAAAGAAAATAACTTTTTGATCTTTCAAGCGTTTTCTTGTGTCTTAAATTTCGAAATATTCTGAACATACTTCAAATTATTAATGTGAAATTACTAAAAATTTGCTTTCAAAGCAATGGCCATCATGCATGAGAGGTTTTGAGGAAGACGTAAGATGTCTAAAAGAACTTTTCTTCAGGCTTAATGGCATACCAATGCAACTTCTTACCTTCAAACTCAAAGTCTTCAACATACTGAAAACCTATTTTAAGTAAAATTTTGTTTGAAGCCAGGTGATTTATGTCTGCACAAGCAAATACTTCTTTGTAATTTAAAGTATCGAAACCGTATTTCAGACAAGCCTTAGCTGTTTCTGCAGCAATACCTTGACCCCAGAATTTTTCCCTAAGTCTATAGCCTAAATCGAGATAAACCCTGTCTGGTCTTAGTTTTTCTTCACGTTTAAAGCCAGTCCAGCCTATGAATTCATCAGTCACTTTATCGGCTATGGCCCATCGGCCAACGCCAAAGTTTTCGTACTGTCTTTTTATATTTTTTATAATTTCTTCAGCCTCTTCAGGTTTAGAAATGGGTTGATTCCCTATATACTTATGCACATTGGGATTAGAATCCAAGTCAAACATATCTTCAAGATCATAGTCCTCGATATCACGAACGTTGTAGCGTTCTGTTTGGAGGTGTATTTTCACGCTATTATGTTTTTTATCAGTTTGCTAATATATCCAATATCAATAAATAATAGCTTTCATTCATAATGAACACTTTTATTCATTATGATTGAACAACTTAATTTTAATTCATAGTCTTTTAAGGTACCATTTTGCATCTAAAATTAATAATTCAAAATTTAAATTTTTAATCCACCCCTTTCATATTCAAACCTATCCGATAAAGTGAAGTTCGTGCTGTGATATAAAGTTTGTCTCTGCCTTTTCCTCCAAAGCAGACGTTGGTTGGTGACTCTGGGATGTCGATTGTTTTTATCAATTCTCCATCTTTTGTGAATATGTCAATCTGAGATTTGTCTTTGGTTGTGATGTAGATATTTCCATTTTGATCTAGGGTCATTCCATCACTGCCTTCATCAATAATTAAGCTTTTGTCGGTTAAGCTTCCGTCATCATTGATCTTGTACTGATAGGTTTTTCCTGCGCCACGGTCTGAAACATAAAGTGTTTTGCCATCGGGTGTGCCGACAATACCATTTGGCCGATTTAAATCACTACAAACTCTGCTGATGTTTTCATGACCCAGATGCAAATAAAAAACGTGCATTCCGCCCTGATTAAGACTGTCCAGATTGCCTCCGTACTGAGGATCGGTAAAGTAAACACCACCTTTTTTATCCGGCCATAAATCGTTGGTTGAATTGAATGGTTTACCATCGTATTCAGAGGCAATAGTTATATAATCGCCTTCTGGTGTTGTTAAACTTATTTGTCCGGCATAGCCTTCACAAGCCAACAGATTTTGATCTTTGTCAAAATACAAACCATTAGAGCCATTAGAATTTGCTCTGAATAGTTTTAAAGTGTCTTCAGTTGTCCAAATCCATATTTTGGAATTAGGAATATCTGAGAAATATACATTTCCGTCTTTATCGACAGCAGGACCCTCGGTAAACTTAAAATCTGTAGCCAATTTTTCTAAAGGAGATATTATTTCAATGCTGTCAGACCTGGCTTTATGGGTATTTTTTCTTTCCTGTGTTTTCTTACAAGCAAAAAGCAATAAAATCAGCATCAAAGGATACAAGTTTTTCATATCTTTTTTGAATTTAAACTATAAAAGTACAATAATTAAGCTGTTTATATTATCCTTGATAAGATTGTTTTAGGCTTATGTTCACAACCTTAAATAGCACAGCTTTATATACCAGATTCGAAATTGAATTTTAAAATCTTTTGGGTTTTGTCAGAAGATATTGTTTTTCCGTCTGATTTCTTACTTTGGTCGAATTCAGGTTGGCTTAGGCCTAGTTCCTTTGCTTTTGCTGAATAATATTTCTCTCTTGAAGGATGCGCAGGATAAACGCCATGAAAAATATTCTGCTGACAATCAATTTCAATGATCCTGATCAGCAGTTTGACTGCGTCCTTTTGCTCTATAAGATTTACGGGTGATTCGGGATTTGCAATATTTTTTTTGCTGCTTAAAAAGCGAACAGGGTGTCTGCCTCCGTGTTTTATAAGCCCACCATATCTCAGAATAACAGATTTGAAGGTGCTTTTTTGGCTTAAGACCAAATTTTCTAAATTGATGAGTAACTTTGCCCGCTCCGAGGTATTATTTGGTTTAGAATCTTCATTGTAAACGGCATCAATACCATCTTTAAAAACACCGGTAGAGCTGATATATATGAGTTTATCAATATGATTGATGTCATAGTTCTTAAACATAAGCTTCAAACTATCGAGCAGCGTATACTCTGAATGTTTAATTTTAGGAGGAATTGCAATGATCAAAATTTCAAGGTTGTGAAGAAAAGCTTTTAGATTTTTTATTTCGTCTGACTTGTCTAATTTGATAACATAAGGATCAACCCCAGATCTTTTTAAATCTTCTATTCTCTCGGCAGATGTAACAGATCCCTTTACCTTATAGCCTTTTGAAATGAGTGCCTGGGCTGTTGCTTTTCCAAGCCAGCCACATCCAAGAATACCGATGTTTTCATAAGCAGTCATTTTTACTTAAAAAGTATACTTTGTTTTAATATAATGGCATCATTTACAACGAATGGTTTGGCAATCATATCGGGTTGGCGTTTTGGAACTTTTAGTTTCTCGTTTTTAAGGAGGTCAAAACGTGTTTCAAAAATTTCAAACTCTGGTATAGGAAGTTTGCCAACAAATTCTATTTCAAGTTTTTCGCGGTTTACAACATGATAGGTGAGTAGTCTGGTTTGGTATCTTTTTTTGAAAATATGATATTTGCTTTTCTTTCCCTGAATACTATCTGCTTTTTGATCATTTACAGAAAATTCATCAAAATTATAGGACTTATCTGCATAGATCTCTATACGTCTTATATCCTCTTCAGGATAGATCTCAAGTTTTACATTTACCCTTCCATCGTCCAACGAATCTAATTCAATATTGAATTTTGAAGATTCAAAATTTACAAACTGAGCTTTAGAAGATAAGCTGAACCCCGTAGAATATTTACTTTGTAAAGAGGTGTTCTTGAGACTAATCGTATCCTTAAAAAAACTTCTATTCCAATTGTCCAGCTTGGAATCATAAGTATTCCAGTAGGCTTTACCAGAAACCTTATCCAGTAAGTAAACCAGGCTGTTTGGTTTGGGCTGTGTTTTGGTAAAACCAGAATTTACATGACATACAATCATGAAAGCTATGCCTAACAACAGGAATAGTACAGACAAATTGCTCTTAAAGGGCAGGTAACCAATAAAGCCATACATTAAGCCAAAAAGCAATGCACACATAACAGTAGATATTACCACCATGCTCATTCCCAGGCCTACAGGAAAAAACTCCAAGAGAGGTATGACCAGTCCTATTGCAGGTAGATACAGCATCCAAACCAGAAATAGATTAGGAACTTCCCTGAAAACTGAAAAAGCAAAAACTACAAGTGAAAAACCCAACGCAAGACTGAAATAAGCAGCACCGGGAAGATACATATTGATTAATGCACAAATGATAAACCACATAAAAATTGGTGCTACAAGCGCATTATGCGTGTTTAAGCTCTTCTGAAATTTTGAATATATGGCGAGACTGAAACTTAAGCTGAAAGAAATGAAAGCAAAAATATAATTATGGCCATTATAGGGAAAGCCCTGTAAAATTTCCGTATAGTGAGGATAAAAATAAATAACAGCTTCCCATCCAAAATACCCTAATAAAAATGAAAAAAGTATGCTTAAGAAATAAGGTAAAAATCCTTTAAAAATTTCGGCTCTTGAGATAGCTTTATGTTTATAGCCCCATATAAGTACAAGGATAAAGAAGATCACAAAAACGATGTACATTATCCATATCCAGCTAAAAGGATAATAAACCATACCGATTTCTGGCAGGTCAAAGTAAACCGAGTCTGTTTCGGACTTTAATTTGTCATTTAGAGATTCTTTGCTGAAATAGTCAAGGAGATTCAGCGCATAGTCACCCTGATGGGTAAGTGAATTTTTGTCCAGTCTTTCCGGCGTATCTAAACTGGTATGATAATCAAAATGATCGTCTATAAAGGCAAAGAAAAAACTGGGAACATCGGCATCTTCTCTAAAAACTGTTGAATCTGTATCGTTTGGTAATAATTTGTACACGCTATACATTAACGAGGTGCCTAGAGGATTGTCAACACCGGAACCGGAAAACTTTTTAATGAGTTGAGAATTTCCATGATTAGTTTCCACGATCATATTGCTTGGTCCGCCGCTGCCTCTGGCTTCAAAATTGATGACAAGTCCCATGTTTTTGGCCCATTGGTGCTTGTTTACAAACAATTTCGCGCCCAGCAGGCCTAACTCCTCAGCATCAGAAAAACATATAATAATATCGTGTTCAGGTTGAACACCTCTTGCGAGGTATGCTCTTACTGCTTCAAGAATTGCGGCTACACCGCTTGCAGCATCGCTGGCCCCAAATGAAGAATGCGGAGCTGAATCGTAGTGGGATAACAACACCAGTGATTTCGCTTTTGGATCCTTACCTTCAATTCTGGCAATGATATTTTCCGGAATAGTAAACTCACCGTATTTATTGAGGGTATAATCTGATTGTGTATGGACCTTAAGTCCCAACCTCTCCAGTTCATTTATGATGTAGTTTCTTGTAAAACTATGTTCTCTAGTTCCTACGTAATGTTTGTTTTTTGCAATCTCTTTGACGTGTTCAAAAGCTCTGTCCGTTGAAAACTCGGTGCTTTTGGCGTTAAAATCTGTTGAGTAATGTGGCGAAAAATCATAGAAGACATACCAAATGCTAACAACGAATACTATAAGCGCTACAAAGCTGTATAATTTACCCTTAATCATCTTTAATTCGTTTTACTAAAGCATAAAAATTATTACCGAGAGGTAAATAGCCCTGATCGTAAACAAAATAATACACCTTTCCTGTTTTGGTTTTGTAAATACTGGTGAAATAATTAAAATTAAAGCCTTTACGCTGTAAATTGTCTTTTGTAGTTTTTGTTTTTTGGTTGGGATTAAGCTTCTCCAATATCCTGTAATTTTTCCTGAGCAGATTATTTGTATTTCTTATGATATTCTTGCTGTCTCTGTTTTTTTTGTTATTGAAAGCATTTCGACAATAATCAGAACAGAATTTCTTATCGGTTCTGCCGATAACTTCAATACCACATTCAAGACACTGTCGTTTCATGTTTATGATCTTTCTTGCTATAAAAATATAAAAAAACCCCAACATAAAGTTGGGGTTTATATCATGAAAAGAATTCTCTTATTCTACGATAATGAATTTAGAACGTCTGTTTTCTTCATGCTGTTCTTCTGTACAGCCATTGGCACAGTCGTTTACAGGATTACTTTCTCCCATGCCTTCAGCAGTTAATCTGGATTCATCAATACCTTTGCTTACAAGGTATTCCAGAGTACTTTGAGCTCTGGCTTCAGATAATTTTTTATTGTATGCTTCAGGACCTCTTCTATCTGTATAACTTTCAATTTTTATATTGATATCCTCATATTTCATTAGCGTTTCAGCAATCTTATCCAGTTCAAAAGCGGCCTCTGGTCTTATTTCGGATTTATCAAACTCAAAAAACACGTTTGGTAAGGTAACCTCGCGTTCAACAATAAGTTTTTCTACAGGCTTGAGTTTAACTTCAACCATCATGGTATCACCTAATGCGGTGACGGTTTTAGAATTGCTTTCAAAATCCACGAGGTTGACCTGAACATCATATTCTATTTTGCTGAGGACAACTTGCTGTGCTTCACCACTCATATCAGTCCTTTTAGCTGCTATTTGATTGTCTTCATCGTCATATAAAATCACATCTGCCGCAGATAGTGGTTCGTTAGTATCCATGTTTATGACTTTGACAATAACATTTGTTTCTTCAAGTGGTTTAATTAATTCAATTTGGTAAATATTGTCATCTAAAGGATTTTCTCCTCTGTTACTGGATACGTAACCTCTGTCCACCTGATTAAAGTAAGTAAATGCAAAATCGTCCATTGAGCTATTCACTGGTTTACCTAAATTTTTAGGTGTACCACTCATATCAGAATAAAACACATCCAGTCCACCTAAGCCAAGATGGCCATCTGAAGAGAAGAATAGTTTACCATCTGCATCAACAAAAGGAAAACCTTCTCTGCCTTCGGTATTGACAGTAGCTCCTAAATTTTGAGGTTCCCCAAAAGACCCATCGTCATTTATGCTTACCATATATAAGTCTGATTGGCCAAAGCCACCTTCCATATCACTTGAAAAGTAAAGTGTTGAATTATCAGGACTCAAAGCCGGGTGGCTGACTTCATATTCATCACTGTTGAAAGGCAATTCTTCAATTTCCTGCCATTCTCCGTTGATCAACTGCGCACGATAAATTTTTAATTTACTTCTACCGGATTCACTTTTTTCATAATCTCCGTCCAGGAAGTTATTTCTTGAGAAATAAAGCGTTTGTCCATCATTTGTAATGGCAATAGTTCCCTCATTGAATTTTGAATTTACATCACCTTCTACAAGTTTTTCGTTTTTGAAGGTCCCGGCTACATTTTCTGCTTTATAGATATCTGTAGTTGGCTGATCGTTCCAACCGTAGTCCCGACGACTTTTGTTTCTTGAACTCGTAAAGTAAAGGTATGTATCACTTTCATAACCTGCAAAATCTGAATATTCTGAATTTAATTCAAGCGCTTCAGCAGTATAGTTTGGTTCCTTGTCTTCCAGATCCATCATATAATCGGGATTTGCCAAAAATTCTTTGGCTCTGCTATCATTTGGTGCTTTTTGAGTAAAACTCAGAAATGCTTCCTTGGCTTTTACATATTCCTTTTGCGCTACCAGTAATTGGGCATACCTAAAGTAATCATCAGCAGATGCATTTTCGGCCATATCGAGATATTCCTCATAATACATTGCGGACTTTTCTTTGCTTGATACATTATAAGTGGCTATAGCCAGTTGTTTATAAACATATGCATTGGCCTTACCTTTTTCTATGAGCTTTTCATAGTCCTCAATAGCGTCTAAGTATTCTAATCTATCGAAATGTTTGTCTGCTTTTTTTGTATCATCATTTTGAGCAAAAGCTATTTGAACAGCTAAGATCAATATGAATGTGGTTTGAATTATATTTTTCATGGTTTTAAGCTAAATTTTTAATATTAGAAGAAACGTGGAGATGAGAAAGTTTTCTTTTTGAAGAATATGTCAAAAATGACAAAAACCTCGTAAGAAGACGTGTTTAAAACACTTGAAACACTGTCATAGGCAAATCCTACCTGCAGTGCGTCAAATGCTCTAAAGTTTACAAGCCCACTTATGGAGTTTGTATCGCTAAAGCTATCGCCAGTTCTGTATGATGCACCTATTTCAAATTTGTCAAAAAACAGAGCGTTTGCATTTAAGTCTATAGTTGCTTCAGTATTCAGGTCTGTTCTTATCATTGTCGATGGCTTAAGTTTCACACTGGGAGAAACATTAAAAACATATCCACCGGTTACGAAAAGATGCTGTGTTTCTGAACCAAAAGCCCTGTCATTCACATCAAGGTGAGTTGAATTTAAAAAATTTGGCATAGACACGCCTACATAATACTTATCAGAATAGAAAAAGAAACCAGCACCAATATTGGCGAAAGTCTCATTGATATTTGAACTAAAAGCCACATCATTATTATCCTGAAGCTCGAGATCTATAAGACCCACATCAAAAAAGGTTGCACCGGCTTTCATTCCAAATGCCAGTTTGTGTTTTGCACCCAATTCCAATGTGTATGAAATGTCAGCATATAGATTATTTTCCTCGACAGGTCCAATTTGATCTGAGATCGCACTTAAGCCAATACCTAAACCATTGTCAAGCGGCGTGTGAGCGGCAAAAGTAAATGTTTGGGGTCCTCCAGGTATATCTGTGTACTGGTCTCTGTAGAGTAAGCCCACTGAAAGGCTTTCTTTAGAGCCGGCATAGGCCGGATTCAGTACATTCATATTATACATATACTGAGTGTATTGCGGATCTTGTTGTGCAAAAGCATCGGTTATATTTAGAAAACCGATAATACTTGCTATGATTAATATTTTTTTCATGGTAAATTAAATATATTTTGGTTGATTATTGTTGTTCGGTATTAACATAAACCCATCCTTTAATTACTGGGCCTTTTTGAAGTCTGACACTTTCTCTTTCAAGTTCGATAACATAGAAATACGTACCTGTTGCAAGATCATTTCCATTATCATCCTGTCCACAGAAGGTATTTTCATAATTGGTTTCTTCAAAAACGAGTTGTCCATATCTGTTAAATACTGACATCTTTTTAATATCAGACTCATCATTAAGCCATGTTAAGTCCATACAATCATTATCACCATCATTGTTTTCATTTGGTGAGATACCCTGAGTGATAATACAATTATCCACAGCGTAATTTGAAACTGTTGCCACTGCAGGATCACTCAAACAACCCTGATTGTCAACAATAACAGTATAATCTCCTGCATCTTCTACGGTTATAGAAGATCCTGTTTCATTAGGAATTAGATTTCCTGAATCATCAAACCACTGGTAACTTACTCCAGGATCTGAATCTGATAAGAGATCGGCCTGTATTGTTATGGAATCACCAGGACACTTTAAACCACCTTCTACTGCTACCTGAATAGTTTCTATAATATTGACATTAACTTCTGCAGACTGTAAACAATTACCGTTGATATCAACTTCTACCGAATATGTACCACTATCAGAAACTGTAAGCGTTTCTCCGTCTGAGCCATCACTCCAGGTATAGAAGATTTGAGCTTCCTGAGCGTTTGTAAGGCCGGTAATTGTTGGTTGTAAAACCACAGTTCCTTGATTACTAACATCTGAGCAAATAACAACGTTTTCCTCATCGAAGCTAACTGAATAATCCACCAGTTCTACTTCAAATGAAGCTGTTTCATCACAGCCGTTATTATTTACCGTTATCTCGTAAATACCACCTTCAGTGATGTCTAATACAGGTCCATCAGCACCAGGTATTTCGTTTCCATTTCTGGTCCATGAATAAGTTGTATTATCTGCATCCAGGTCATTAAGATTTAATGGTGTAGCATTTAAAGTATTGGTTTCTCCACCGCACAGAATGTCTGCACCGGCAATATCCAATTCTGGCGTATTGAATAATGTAATGGTCTCTGTTACAGACTCTTCACATCCGTTTACTGTTGTAGTAAGGGTCACTTCCTGTCCTTCACTAAGATCTATAGTTGGACTAACAAAAGTATCGTTGCCAACAACCCATTCATAAGTTACATCATTATCTATCTGGTCTTGCGATAGACCTGTAAAGTCTGCTGATATAGTTATTGCTGTACCGGAATCAATACAAGGATCGGTTACGGCTGGCAAAGAAACGGTATAATCAATAAGTTGAACATCAAAAGTAGCTGTTGTATCGCAACCATTATTATTAACGGTAACTTCATAAGTTCCGCCCTGTGTCACATCTATTGTTGCCATATCACCAGTAATCGGATTTCCATTCAATGACCAGGCATACGTAGGAGATGTCAGGTTTGCTAAGTTGGATGGCGTAGCATCTAAGGTTATGGTTTCATCCTGACAAACAACAGCTGGGCCTGTAATATCAACTTCTGGTGTATTAAAGAAAGTAAAAGTCTCTGTTACCACTTCTTCACAACCACTAAACAGAGTAGTCAAAGTAACCTCTTGTCCTTCAGACAAGTCTATGGTTGGAGTAGTAAAAGTATCACTACCTACGGTCCATTCATAGGTTACATCATTGTCTATTTGATCCTGGGATAAACCTGTAAATTCGGCATTTAAGGTGACTGTTGCACCTGATCCAACACAAGATACATCAGGTGCTTCTATGTCTACCTGATAATCTACTAAATTTACTGTAAAGGTGTTAACGGCATCATCACAGGCGTTTGCATCTACAACAACCTCATAAGAACCACCTTCAGAAACCGTGAGTGTAGAATTTGTTTCACCGGCAATCTCAACACCATCTTTGAACCAGCTATAATCTATGCTGGTATATGAATCTGAGTTTGTAGGCTCACCATCTAATGTAAGGGTGTCACCCTGGCAAAGTGTAAGTGGCAAAGAAAGTTCAAATTCTGGTTCTGGAAAAAATTCAATGGTTACGGCATTAGATACGCCAAAGCAGGCAGCACCCGTAGAACCAATCTGTATACCAACTTCATAGACCCCTGGTTCTGTTACCTCTAAGGTCTGGCTATTTTCGCCTGCTATAATCTGCCCATCTTTTGCCCAGAAATACTGGATATTAGTTGCGCTAAACCCTGCATCTAAAGTTACAACTTCACCTTCACAAGGTGCATTGCCATTTATTATTGTAATATCTGGACCTAAATCTATACCTCCTAAATCAAAAGAGGCTGACTCAATGAATACAGCTGTATTCAAAATAGTATCTGCCCGGTCTGCTACAGCCAGTTTGATACTGTAAGTCTGGCCGGGAATAACCTGTGCTGTTGCTGTAAGAGGTACAGTTCTACCAAAATACATAGTTGTTCCGTCATCTTCACCGACGTCATCATAAAGCTGAGGTACAGCAAATTCACCAAGACTACCGGCAAAACAGTTAGCGGACAAATCGTGAACATTAGTAGGATTAACCGGAATATTTGTACCGGGTAGTGTTGCTATATTTAAACCCCCTAAATCTAAACTTAAATCAGGTGTATTTGGGTTTGCATCGTGATTATAGTCATTTACGTTCGAAATACCAGGACCACTAATTATAAAGGCGAAGGTATCTGCAAAATTACAGACAAATGTTGGCCATTCATCTGATGCCAGAAAGTAATTAAAGCTTATTTCATCAACAAATGGTATGAAGTCAAACTCAATAACTGTCGCATTATTGGTGTTACCTGGTTGGTTTATTAAGGCTTCAAGGTCAGGATCACCAGCCCAGTTAAAACCACCACTTTGAGCAGGAACTCCCGTAGGTATCATTTCTACACCATTAGAGGCCAAAATAACACCTGATGTAAATGGGAATGCTGGTGAAGAGGCTGATCCGTCAAAAGATCCAAAACTCTGAAAGGAGTCACCACCAACAATACTGTTATTAGGTGAAGTTACATTATTAACTTCGGCACAGTTACCTAATACTAACACATTCTCTATAAGCTGTTGAGCTGTTTGGGTCGCATCAACAGTAATCGGGGTTTGGGCCTGGGAGAAAGTTACCCCTAAGCCAAATAAAAGTAAAAGTAAAATTCTTTTCATAATACACGTTCTTTAATTATTCATTATTGTTCTCTATTTATATAAATCCATCCTTTATGAACATTGCCATACACAGGATCTTCGTTTTCAAACTTGATGACATAGAAATAAGTTCCGGTCTCTAATCTGTTACCATTATCAGACTGTCCTATAAATTCATTTCTGTAATTTGCTTTTTCGTAAACTTTTTGTCCGTATCTGTTAAATATTTCCAGTGAAACAATTCCGGATCTATCATCCAGGAACCTCAGATCCAAACTGTCATTATCACCGGGCGTAGTATCAGGAGAAAGTCCTTCACTGATGACACAATTATCTATGTCGTAAAGGCTAAATGCTAACTCGTCGGATACAAAGCATTCTGTGCCTATTGTAACTTCAACTCTCACTGTTTGATCTGTTTCAGAGCTTGTTATCTCGAAATTGTCTAAAGTTGAAGACAGGCTTGATTGAGCTTCATCATTTACAAACCATTCAAAATCAGCTTCGTTATTATCTGCGTTTTGTAAACTGGCATTGAATGTTACAGATTCACCTACGCAGAATAAATTGTCTATGTCGTCTGAAGTGATATTTACACTTATATTTCTGATATCAAAAGTTATGCTTTCAGTTGAATTACAGTTCGGGTCATTAAAATACACATTGACTTCATAAGTACCAAAACCAAAATCATCAGGGTTCAAAACGGGCGAGTTATTGTTATCCACAGGTTCACCGTTGAAAAACCATTCGTAAGTGGCTGGTGTACTGCCTAAATTACTTGGCGTTGCATCTAATGGGAACATTGTCAGATCACAGGTTTCTGTATCAGGACCCAAAGCTATTGTAGGCGATTCATTAAAAGTATATTCTACAGCAGTCGTGACAGGACAACCGTCAATGGTTACTGTGACTTCATAAATGCCACTCTCAGTCACATTTATACTTGCAGTAGTTTCATTATTACTCCAGAGGTATGATGCATTTGCAGCGTCGGCACCACTAACATTGGCCGTTATGGTTTGCGCACCGGCATCACAAAACGTCTGATCACCACCTAAATCAACAGAAAAAACTGCACCTGAAATGGTCACACTGTCCTGAACGGTACAATCAAATTCAGTTCCGTCTGGAGCCGAAGTAGTTGTGGTAATTTCAACTGTAAAAGTTCCCTGGGTATCAACATTTAGAGTACTGTTGGTTTCTCCGGGTAAAATACCATTAGCATCGGACCATTGATAAGTTATTGACGTAAAGTCATTGGCATTACTTACACCGGCATCCAGTATTGTTGTTTCTCCTTCACAGAGATTCTGATCAGGGCCAAGGTCAAATAAGGGTTCTTCTGCAAAAGTATAATCCACACTTGCCGTTGAAGGACAGCCGTCTATCGTAACTGTAACTTCATAAGTCCCGCTTTCTGTTACGTTGATAGTTGGAGTCGTTTCATTGTTACTCCATAAATAAGATGCATTTGTAGCGTCTGCACCATTAACGGTCGCTGTTATGCTTTGAGCACCGGCATCACAAAATGTTTGATTGCCTCCTAAGTCTACCGTGAAATCGGCTGGCAGAACAAGCACATCAACAGATGTTATACAGGTCAGGCTGTTACCATTCACATCAATATTATCTGTGATGGTTGTAACTTCCAAAGTATATGTTCCCGCCTGTGAAACACTTAATGTGGCTTGGGTTTCACCCGAAAGAGCTGTTCCGTTTAGTAGCCACTGGTAGCTCAAGTTGTCAAATACATCCGAATTGGTGACCGTTCCGTCCAGTGTTATAGAATCATTTCCGCAAATAGACAATTCTTCCGGAAGATTTGTTTCAGCTTCAGGAATAAGTTCTACAGTAAATTCTTCCGTGCTTACTTCGGTACCATTTAGTGTCAATATTTGATATAAGCCTGCATCAGTAACTGTAATTGTGGGTGAATCTTCTCCTGCTATAGGGTCAAATATCTGAGTGGCTTCATTAAATAATAACCACTGGTATTGGTCAGCTGCGTCATCTGTAGCTGTAAGAATGATATCGTCTCCAGTACAGGCAGTTACTTGATTTTGAAGTACAATATCACAATTTGTAGAACCACTGTTTTGATCACTCGAATTGGTTTGACCTAAGCTGATAAAACCTGGATCACCATTGAAATTTGTAATCAGAACGGCATAAATCTCACCGGCCTGAGCATTAGGAATAGTAAATGTCTCGACAGGTGCAGCGGAGTAACTACAATCTACAACATTTCCATATGGATAGTTATTATCGAAAGTATTACTGCCACAATTGTCACAACTGTCTAAATCATTACAAAAGTCCACATCATTAAAAGGTCCCCAGGCGATAAAATCGACATCTAAAGGTTGTCCGGTAGGATTGCCATTGGCATCAAATTGTGTATTCTGAACAATTTCGAAAACAAGCTCCCCGGAGTCCTCAATCTGCATAAAATACCAAACCGGATTAGGTTGAGTAAACAGGCACCCGTAATTACTCAAATTAGGATCTGCTTCTGTATTACTTGAATCGTCCACATTAGGGAAAATAAGAGCTTCTCCGGGTCCTGGTGCGCAGAAAGGTTCTGAACCAAAACAACCGCATGTTTCAAGGGTTTGGCTGGAACTGGTGAGGATACAGTTGACATCGTCTACATTTTCAACTGTAAATACAACATCTGTACCTAAAGGATAAGGACCATAGGTTAAAGTTGTTGGTGCTGTTACGTTTTGAAGGGGATCACCCTGATTATTTGAAACGTCAAGAGAAGATGCTGAGCCAAGGTCGGTAATTTCAACATCAACCAAAAATTCTTCGTTACCATTGTCACATTGTCCTACTACAAAGTATTCTACTTGTGGATTTACACAGGTCGCGCAGGAAACTGTGATATCTATTGGGTTAATACTTCCTGAGCCCTGACAATCAATTGAACCATCCGGTGTAACCTGCACAGTTATGGTGTCTCCGGTAGACTGAAAGCTTAAACCAGACAAATCTCCTCCATTGCCGTATCCATTAAACAGCTCTGTTCCATTGGTATCCAGAACAATAAACTCATCAAAGTTGTTTTCAACATTACCTGAGTTTACAATTAGATTTAAGGGTGAACCGTCACTACTCACAAATGTAAATTCTTCATTGACGCCAGAGTCGTAGCAAAAATTGATATTTTCCGGTCCTACAGCACAATCAACAACAGTCGTTGTGCAGATATCCTGGGTAAAGTCCTGAGAAACGGCCTGACAGTTAACATCCTGATTATTCACAGCCGTGAGGTTTACTATTGTTCCGTTGGGATATGGCCCAAATGATACAACACCTGTGGCAGAAACTGTTTGTGCAGGATTTCCCTGGTTATCTGTAATATCTAAAGATGTAGCGGAACCTAAATCAATAACGTCTGCCTCAACAAAAAACTGAGGGGCATTGATACAATCATCTACAAGTGCAAAATTCACCTGTGGGTTTACACAAGTTGCACAGGAGACTGTAATATCTATGGGATTAATAGTTCCTGAGCCCTGACAATCAATTGAACCATCAGGTGTAACCTGAACTACTATAGTATCTCCGGTAGACTGAAAGCTGAGTCCTGACAGGTCACCACCATTACCATATCCATTAAATAGCTCTGTACCATTGGTGTCTAAAACAATGAATTCGTCAAAGTTATTTTCAACATTTCCTGAATTAACAACAAGATTAAGGGGCGAGCCATCACTGCTCACAAAGGTAAATTCTTCATCCACACCGGAATCGTAACAGAAATTGATATTTTCAGGACCAACGCTACAATCAACAAGGGTTGTTGTGCATACATCCTGGGTAAATTCCTGAGAAATGACCTGACAATTTGGGTCCTGATTATTGACGGCTGTAAGCTCGACTACAGTTCCGTTTGGGTAAGGCCCAAAAGAAACAACACCTGTTGCAGAAACTGTTTGAGCAGGATTACCCTGATTATCTGCTATATCAAGATCTGTAGCTGAACCCAGATCGGTGACGTTAGCCTCAACAAAAAACTGAGGGGCGTTAATACAATCGTCGATAAGCGCAAAACTAACCTGAGGGTTGACACAGGTAGCGCAGGATACGGTAATGTCAATAGGATTAATACCTGTTGAACTTTGACAACTGATAGAACCATCAGGTGTAACCTGAACAGTTATAGTGTCTCCGGAAGATTGAAAATTCAAACCTGAAAGATCTCCACCATTGCCATATCCGTTAAAAAGTTCAGTTCCATTAGTATCCAGAACAATAAATTCATCCCAGTTTGCTTCAACATTCCCGGAGTTGACGACCAGATTTAGTGGTGAGCCGTCACTGCTTACAAAAACAAACTCTTCATTAACACCGGAGTCGTAACAGAAATTAATGCTTTCCGGACCAACAGCGCAGTCTACAACTGTAGTTGTACAAAGGTCCTGAGTAAAAGGCTGAGAAGTTATTTCGCAATTCACATCCTGGCTATTCACAACAGATAAACTTACTATAGTACCGTTTGTATACGGGCCAAAAGAAACAATGCCTGTCGTTGTAACATTTTGAACAGGACTGCCCTGGTCATCTGAGATATCCAGAGATGTTGCAGAGCCCAAATCTGTGATATCAGCTTCTACGAAAAACTGAGGGGCATTCACACAATCATCAACAAGCTGAAAAGTCACCTGTGGGTTTACGCAAGTAGCGCAAGATATGGTAAAGTCAATAGGGTTTATAGCGGTAGAACTTTGACAATCTATTGAACCATCGGGTGTTACCTGAACCGTCATTGTGTCTCCACTGGATTGAAAGCTTAAGCCTGAAAGATCACCATTATTTCCATAACCATTGTAAAGCTCAGTTCCATCAGAGTCTATTACAATAAATTCATCCCAGTTCACTTCAACATTACCGGAATTGATTACCAGATTTAAAGGTGAACCATCACTGCTGACGTAGTCAAACTGTTCCGTATTATTTGAAGTATAGCAGAAATTTTCAGTTTCAGGACCTACATTGCAGTCTACAGTGGTTTGTGCTGAAATAGAAAAGGTAGATAAAATGCCAATAAAAATAAAGGTAAAAATCTTATTCATTCGATCTTGTATTTAAAAGTTGTGAATATAAATAAAATGTTATTGATACGTTAAATAATTTAATATAAAATGAAACATTTTGTCGTAAATTTATTCTCATATTTAAAAATAAAGCTAAAATTACAAAAGTTTAGCTAAACCCTATATACTTTGCTTTAATCTTATATCAGCTTTTCAAAACCCTAAAATAGCGATATTTAAAAATCAAAAACTATATTATATGAAATATTATGTCCTGATTTTAATGCTTTTTCAAGCTTCGGTGTTTTCTCAAAACTTGGCAATTTTAAGTCAAAAGAAACAATCGGAAATAACAGATGCATGGTTATCAGAAAAATTGGAGCATCAACTTCCTGTTTTAATGGATGAAACCGGTATCGACATGTGGCTCATCATTTCCAGAGAGTACAATGAAGACCCAATTATCAAAACCCTTTTACCAAGTACATGGTTAGCTGCGAGGAGGCGAACCATGCTGGTCATCTTTAGGAATAAGAAAATGGATTTTTTGGAAAAAATAGCAGTGTCAAGGTATGATGTTGGTAAACATTTTAAAAAAGCCTGGAATCCTGAAGAAAATCCCAATCAATGGAAAAGACTTGTAGAAATAATTGCAGAAAAAAGACCAGCAAAAATCGGTGTTAATATTTCAGATGATTTTGGCCATGCGGATGGCTTAAATCATACGGAATATGAATTGTTGAAAGCGCATCTGCCTGATAAATATCAGGATAGACTGGTATCTGCTGAAGATTTGGCAGTTAAGTGGTTAGAGACAAGAACCAAAAGCGAAATGCAAACTTACAGACACATTCAGGCAATTGCACATGATATAATCAAGGAAGGTTTGTCAGAAAAGGTGATTACACCAGGTGTCACAACAACTACAGATGTGGTCTGGTGGTTCAGAGATAAGATAGCATCCTTAGGTTTGCAAACATAGTTTCATCCTACTGTGGATGTGCAACGCTCAGCAAAAGGCAATGACGAATACCTCAGGACTTTTGATAAAAAGCCTGATGTAAATATTATTTTACCCGGAGATATTATTCATATTGATTTAGGTATAACCTACTTAAGGCTCAATACAGATACGCAGCAATTGGCATATGTCTTAAGACCGGGTGAGGACAAAGTTCCTGATTATCTGAAAGATGCATTAAATGTAGGTAACAGGCTACAAGATATTTTAACCGGTAATTTTAAAATGAACAGAACGGGAAATGAAATATTAAAGGCATCATTACAACAAATGAAATCGGAAAGTATTTAAGGAACTATTTATACGCATCCATTAGGATATCATGGGCATGCCGCCGGACCAAGTATTGGCATGTGGGATAACCAGGATTTTGTTCAGGGGTCAGGAGAATACCCACTTCACAAAAATACAGTCTATGCCATAGAACTCAATGCTGAAGTTTACCTGAAAGAATGGGATAAAATTTTCAGGGTTATGCTGGAAGAGGGGGCATTTTTTGATGGTGAGAAGGTGATTTACCTGAACGGCAGACAGACTGAATTTCTTACCATTCCAAGACAAAAGCCTTACTTACAAAATCAATAAAGTCTACCTTTTTGGCAGACTTTATTGATATGATATTTATAAGATTTATCTTTTTATAAATTTAAGGGATTGATGCCCCGAATCTGTTTGCAGGTTTAAAATATAAAGTCCTGCACTAAGGTTTGAGACATTTATAGACTGGTCTGAACTCAGGAGCACGTCCTGCTGTTTCCCGTTTACATCAAAACATGTTAAAGAATTTATTGAAAGATGATCAGCGTTTTCTATAAACAATCTCTCGGTTGCCGGATTAGGATAGATTTTCAGGTCTAGATTGCTAAACTCTTCTGTACTTAGGGAATTATTTGAAAATCTAATGTTATCTATGAAAAAACCGGTTTGATTAAATGATGAAAAGAGTAGCATTTCCTCTATGTTTGTTCCATTGACCACGTTTCCGGAGTAAAAAAGAGTATCATCTATGAAATACTCAATGGTACCTCCTGTGAAATCGTGAACAATCTTTAACTCAAACCAGGTATCTGCTGTATATGTTCCTGCGATTACAAATTGTGGGTTTGGAATACTGTCTACTAGAAGGATGTCACCATCGAAAAACACAACTCTTGAAGTGAGTGCATTTGTTGATGGACTTTGTAAAATGATATTAAATTCTGAAGGATTTAAACCTGACTCGACAAATAAGTCAGCTGTAAAAGTGATGTCAGTAAAATTTAATGAAGATATCCCAGTTCCTGTGATTGAATTCCCGGGTATAGGACCATTAGGATCAGATTCAAATTGAAGAGAAAAACTTCCATCGGAAGATTGAGTATCAACTATATTCACAAATTGCGAATAATTGGGATTTGACAGCCATCCATTTTGATTATTTATTTCACCCAAAGAATAGCCTTCGCCTGATTCAAAAGAGAAACTTAGGATGCTTTGCGCGTTCAGGCTAAGTGAAAATATAAGACCAAATAATAAAGTAATTCTTTTCATAGTTTTTGAAGTAAATATAGATTTTGTTTTCAAACATAAATTTTAAAATAATCTTAAATAAAAAAAGCCACCTTTTCTGAGGTGGCTTAACTTTTATGTTATTCAGTGAAATTACTTCTTGACGATCTTAAAGGTCTTTGAAGCGCCATTTATTTGCACTTGTGCTAAATAAACACCACTAGTAAGACTGTTAAGGTCGATGCTTTCATTTTGAGCGTTCAACTTTTGACTTAAAACTTGCTGACCTAACAGGTTGTGCATGTTTATTTGCTCAAAAGATTGATTTGCTGAAAGATTCAGGATA
Source organism: uncultured Psychroflexus sp. (assembly GCA_913062845.1). GTDB lineage: Bacteria > Bacteroidota > Bacteroidia > Flavobacteriales > Flavobacteriaceae > Psychroflexus. The sequence continues at coordinate 6,748 of CAJXVZ010000032.1, read as the reverse complement.
TTTCTTGAATCTACAAAATATTCAAAATTTGCAGAGTCAAAGGAATCCACTGAAAGTGTTTCATCAACAGAATATTCAAAAACGAGTAAAAATCCTGTAGTTCCACCAATTTGAGCAGGAGAACCAGTACTTTTAAATACTATATGATAATCACCTGATGTTGATGGAGTAAATTGTCCGGAATTTGTTGTGGCCTGGGCTTCTACGTCTTCAAAATCGCCTGTTTGTACAATACCGGTATCTGTAAAGATGGAAGTTCCAGCATTAGCATCAACAACTGTTGGACCTGATGCAACAAGTACTTCTAAGTCTTCGTTAGCAGGGCCATTCTGAGAATCTGCACCATTATAAGATACTGATATGTCATAAGTATTTCCTGCCGTCATAGATATAGCCGGAGAAAATAAATAATCTTCTTTTTGGCCGTCATTTGTTCCGTTTGTTGCAAAGAACGATGGTACTAATGGTTGTAACTCTAGTTCTTGTTGTATCCATGCTGTACCATTGCCATCTTGGTCAATAACCGTATAGCATCCTGTAAAATCTACACCACTATCAAAATTTTCTGTATATGGGAAACTTACTGAACAGTTTGGTATGTCCACACTCAGGTCAAAATCAAATCCGCTGCCATTCCAACGGTTATCCCAGGCAATGTAGTATGTAACACCAGATTCTGCAAAAAATTGAACAGAAGATAAATAATTTGTTCCGCTTATATCATCGTTACCGGCTTCACAAACTAAAGCTCCACACGAGCCTGTATAGATATGAACTCTTGTGTCGTCACTGTTAATGACACCATCATTCTGAGGTAAGTTGGTTGTTATAGTAACAACTTCATCTTGAGAAGGTGTATAAGAATACCATTCACCAGCTGGATTATTGCCAGCAGGAACATCTCCATTCAATGCACATACAGGCTGCGGTACTTCTGTGCCGTCTATATTACCAACCGTTGTTATTCCTGTAGAAACTGCCACGGCTGAAGCACAAGTGTCTTGAGCCTGAAGACCATGCATTACAAAAAGTGTAAAAATAAATAATGTAATTTTTTTCATAAAGTCTAAGTTTTAATATTAATAATTTGTAAATATAAAGAAATAGAAAGTGGATTGACAAATTAAATCTTAATTTTAGCTTTTTTAAAATAAATCTAAATTGAAAGTTGTTTCTCAGATAAAAGCACCAATAGCCCATGAAATGGAACTTTTTGAAAAAAAGTTTTCTCTTTTTATGACTTCTCGTGTGGCACTTCTTAACAAAATCACACATTTCATCGTTAACAGAAAAGGTAAACAAATGCGGCCTATGTTTGTTTTTCTCGTCGCCAAAATGGTCTCTGATGGTGATGTTAATGATCGTGTATATCGCGGCGCATCGGTTATTGAATTGATCCATACCGCTACACTGGTACACGATGATGTTGTAGACGACTCCAATACAAGGCGTGGTTTTTTCTCCTTAAATGCCTTATGGAAAAACAAAATTGCGGTATTGGTAGGTGATTATCTGCTCTCAAAAGGACTTCTGCTTTCAATTGATAATGACGATTTTGACCTTTTGAAAATTATATCAGTTGCCGTTAGAGAAATGAGCGAAGGGGAACTTTTGCAGATCGAAAAGGCCAGAAAGCTGGACATCACCGAAGAAGTATATTACGATATCATAAGACAGAAAACGGCTACACTTATCGCAGCCTGCTGTAGTTTGGGTGCTGCTGCTGTAAAACCGGATTCTGAGCATGTTGAGAAACTAAGAAAATTTGGAGAGTTAATCGGTATGGCCTTTCAGATCAAAGATGATTTATTTGATTACGGCGAGAAAAAAATAGGAAAACCAACAGGAATAGATATTAAGGAGCAAAAAATGACGCTACCGTTAATTTACGTTTTGAACAATGCTGATGATAAAGACAAAAAATGGCTTATAAACTCCGTAAAGAATCACAATAAAGACAAAAAAAGAGTGAATGAAGTTATTGAGTTTGTTAAGGATAATGGAGGTCTTGAATACGCACAATTACAAATGAAAAACTATCAAAAGCAAGCGCTTGATATTTTAAATACTTACCCGGATTCAGAATACAAAGAATCCCTTACCGACATGGTTGAGTATGTGATAGAAAGAGAAAAATAGTGTTAACTTAAAACTTCAGCATTCTGCTTTAAGTTTAAGAAGGATTTCACTGGCTTCCATAAAACCACTTTGCCTCCATATCATCTCACCTGATTTGTAAATGACGAAAGTTGGTAAGCTTTTAATTCTAAGCGCTTCTGCCAGCTCCTGGTTTTTGTCTACATCAATTTTAATGACCTTGGCTTTATCACCCATTGCGGCAGCAACGTCTTTCAGTATGGGGTGTACAAGCTTGCAATTTTCATCCCATTCGGTGAAAAAATTCAGTAAAACAGGTATCTCAAGATCTATTATTTCACCAAACTTTGACATAAGCTTTATATAACAATACTAATTTATATAATTTATTATGAATGTGCAAATATTTGACTTAGAATGATACTGTTATTTATTTCTGGTTTTGATTTTGTCTGAATTAAATTCTAATTTATATCTGCTTTTTTTGTTAAGCTCTGTTTTGGAATGAACAAAAACCTCTTTGTTTTGCCACTCTGCTTTTACATGGAAAAAGGCACCATAAAAATACTGGTCAAGAATTTTTGCATTGCCGTCAGGGTTTTCTACAAGCTTTATATCCTGAGGATAAACAATAACAGAGGCTTTGTCAGAATCTAAATTGGGAATAAGTGATGAGTTTAAATGATTGAAGTCACCAAATAATCCAGCAATATAGGACGTTCCCGGAGCGGCGTACATGTTCTGAGGAGATTCATGACTTATAAGACTACCGTCTTTTAAAACAGCAATATTGCTTGAAAATGGCAAAACATCTGCAATGTCATGGGTTACAACAATACAGGTTATCATTTCTTTTTTAAAAAAGTCAAACAGATTTCTTCGGAGTTTGTTTTTCAAAAAGTTGTCTATATGGGAAAAAGGTTCATCAAGTAAAATTAGCCGTGGACTTTTTGCCAGAGCCTGAGCCAGAGCTACACGTTGTTTCTGACCGCCGCTCAGATCTTTGACTTTTCTGTTTTCAAATTCCTCGAGATCAACTACTTTAAGCAGGTCTTTTGCCCTTTGTATATTTTCAGACATGAATTGCCTGGAAAGAGGCTTTATAATATTCTCTAATACACTTATAAACGGCATCAATTCGAAGTCCTGAGTAACATACTTAAAGTCCTTATGCCCCAGAATTAATTGATCAGATGGTCCTGGTACCTTTTCTCCATTCCACCTGATCTCGCCTGCTTCAGGTTCTAACTCGCCAAATATTAACTTCAGAAGTGTTGTTTTGCCACAGCCACTTTCTCCAATAATTCCTAAAACTTCACCTTTTTTGACTTTAAATGAAATAGCGTTTAATTTAAAAGTCTGATCATAGGAATAGCAAACGCCACTGAGCTCTAACATTTAAAAAATTGTTGTATCAAGAAAATATTTTTCAAAAGTAGTTAATTTTATTAATCCGAATTAATTTCAGAATTTTATCTGTTTATATCGGAAATTGAAAAAAAATTTGCTTCAAATTCAAATTTCAAAATAAATGCTGTAAGATAGCTTGATAAAAGTTCTTTTACTTTTTATTAATTGATGATCAGCTTTTTTGAAAAATTAATCCTGCTGTTTTCAATTCTAATTAAGTAAATACCTTTATCAAACTGAGAAACATCCAGAGTATGCTTTTGGCTGAAATCCATAGCTTTGTTTAGTAATAATCTACCGTTTAAATCGTAAATCTTCAGATTAGCATTTCCAATTTGATCTAAACCATCAATAACGAGAATATCACTGGTGGGATTTGGATAAATTTTTAAATTATTTTCAGCAAATGTATCATTGGATAGTGTTTCACAGGGTAAGCTGATGTCTGCCGGTAAGTCGAATGCTTCAACCTGGTCAAACCGATCGAAAGCAGAACCTTGGTCTGCGCTAAACCCTAATCCTCTGTTTGCAAAAACTTTCCAGATGAAACATTGATTGGCTCCATTATTTGCAAGAACATCAGCTTGCAAGATAGCATCTCGACCATCAATAAAACCCGGATTACAACTTTGCAGTTTCATACCATCTGTAACCAGTTGCATGGCCAGGTTATTTCCACCATTTCCATTGATAAGATCGGGGTCAAAGCCATATTGGTCTATAAGTTCCCAGGTGAGATCCCATAATACTGTGGCCCAGACAAATCCTACGCCGTGAGGCTGAGATATGTTTTGGTTATTCGTTATCCCGAATGTCGCCGGATTTAAATTGGGATCTGTAGAGTAGGGTGCAGGTCTTATCCCGGTTCCAGTTGTCGGCTGGTTAATAGCAAAAGTTCCGTATCCTCTGGAAAGATCACCCGTGTCACTTTGTTTCATGGTCATCATAAGACCAATCCAGTCGCTCCATCCTTCGCCCATTTGTTCATCATTAAATAAACAATTGGCTTGTGAAGCGCCACCTGTAAGTCGATTTGAAATACCATGGCCGTATTCATGTGCTATAATGCCATTGTCATAATTACCGTCAATTTCATAGGGACCATTATTTACAAGTGTGGCATTAATAAGTTCATCATTCTGAAGCTTTGTTATAATGGGTGTGCCATCAGACAATGAAATCATGATGGAAGGAATAGTTATTGAATTAGTTGCACCTCCCATTACAATGGGATTGCCAATAACGTTATTAACCATTATGACCGCGATAGCTCCTGCATTTTCAGCCGCTTGAATTTTTTCTACAAACGTACATTCTCCACGTCTTATAACGGCTATTTTACCATTAAGTTCATTCGCGTTGGTAATGGGGTCACAGGCATTATGAATATCAGTTGATGTCGATGCACTATTATCATCAACTACCAGTGCAAGATCGGCAGTGATTGGCGTTGGTGTAAGTCCCGGACCAAAGGCTGCCTCAAGGCCAAAATAATCTCCTGCTATATCTGATGGAGCATTTATAGTTAAGGGATCCGATGGCGGGCCAGGAGGCGACCAAAGGAACATTTGCATTCTAGGGTTAAAACCATCCGGAGGCGTTCCAAAATTGGCGTTATTGAGACCGCCGCCATCTTGTGCATCTGCCAAAACGAAATCACCACTACTACCTAATCCAGAATAATTGAAATCCTGAAAATTTCCGGATTGTTCATCAAATCCATAATGATACCAAACATCGTGAGTGTAATTGTTCCACACAAAGAGATTGGTAATAGCCGCATCTTCATTGAATGAAGGTGGTACATTAGGATCTATTGGAAAATCAAAAGTTAGACTGCTACCACCGTCCGGAGAATATCCCGGTATGTTATCTGCATCCCTGTCTTCACTGGCTAAGACGTTATTACCTCTTGTAATGGTATATTCAGGTCCGGCTATACCATCTGCATCATGCCATCCAAAAGGTGAAGCAACAGGATCTGCCGGTTCATTAAGAACAACTCTGTTTCCATGATTAGGTGATTCAACGCCAAGTGGGTATGCTCTGTAAGTCGAACCGTCATTAGTAATACTTAGAGTCTCTTCTGCATAACTTGCTTGCCCTGAATGATGCTCATGAGTGTCACCTGAACCAAAATTACAGTTCAACATCCAGTCATTTTGCCTCAGCACTTCAGATGTGTTTGCATCAATCGCCATGCTCCACCAGTGATCCTGTTCTGAAGTAAGAATACTCAAATTCCATGCAAGCCTAAGTTGATTTTGATCATTTGATACATACATTAATTCCACAGGAATTACCTCAACTGATGTGCTCTCTGATTTGTAGGTAAAATAGTTAGTTTTTTTTGTTTCTACGAGCTCTAAATCATTTGCTGATTCCAAACCTAAGTGATTCAATGCCATGTTTATAGCAGACTCCGGAGAAAGACTGTAAGTTGTATTTTGAATTTTGTCAGAGAGGTTATTAATAAATGAATGCTGGAGATTCACCACATTATTATTTTTTACAGCAAATGATCCAATGGCATTATAAACCGGTATATCCTGATAATGCTGCTGAGCATAAATTAAATCCAAATTCATACTTTTTGAAAAAGTATTGTCAGTTATTTTTAAGCCATCAAAATCATTTCTGTTTAGACCTAGTTTGTCTGATTCCTGATTTAAATAATTAATCAAAACGGAGTTTTGACTTTGAGAAAAAACATTTATTACACAAAAAAAGAGGACAACTAATAACCTTAGCTTCATATTTATTTAATTTAAAACCCAAAAATATAGTAATTGACAAAATATTAAAACTAACAAGTGTTAATTTGTTAGTTTTTTCAACAATACACTCAAAAATTGCGAATAGAAGCCTAAAATATCTTGCCTCAAAAGTTAAAACCAAAACATTACATTGAAAGCATCATTAAGCGCATGAAGAGTAAAAAATTTATCGAAAGATTAGTTTCAAACCCTGAAATTTGTATAGATATTTTAAATAAGTATAACTTGGAAAACAAATAAGTTCAATTATTCAATAGAAAACTTGATCAAATAATACAAACTAAAATTAATTAAATTTGCACTCTCAAAACAAAAAGGTGTCGTGGCCGAGTGGCTAGGCAGAGGTCTGCAAAACCTTGTACAGCGGTTCCCCCGAAGCTTCGGGGCGCTCGACAAAAATCGTTTTGCAAAAAGTATTACAGCTAAAATTTAGAATGCATTTTGTTTACATCATTTACTCAAAA
>CAJXVZ010000031.1 GCA_913062845.1 uncultured Psychroflexus sp. | reverse complement strand
ATTTTAAAATCGTCATAATTTGGAATTTTACTCAATATAATAATTTATATTTACTGGTACAATAACGTAGAATCAAATTTAAATACATTAAATTATGGAATTGAAAAAAAATAATATAAAAAAGTATGATTGTGTTAAAAAAACATCTATTTTTAATTAAACAAAAAATATAACATTATGAAAAAATTAATTTAGTTATTGCGGTAGCCTTGGTTGGTTTTACTTCAAATGCACAAAGCATAAGTGCAGGACTAAGTGGTGGTTTACCTTCTGGTGACGCTTCTGATTTGTATACATTTGCTGTAATTTTAGATGCATCAGTACACTTTGAAGCTGGAGACAGCTTTATGGTAGGTGGTACTGCGGGATACATTAATTCATTTGGAGACGAACTCGATTTAGGTGGTTTTGGCTCAGTTGAGGTTGAAGATGCTGGTTTTATACCAGTTGCTGCTTCTGCACGTTACATGATCTCTGAAGCATTCTCTTTAGGTGCTGATGTAGGTTATGCATTAGGAGTTTCTCCTGACACAAATGATGGAGGTTTCTATTATGCTCCTAAAGCAATTTACAATGTCAGTGAAAACTTTGGTATCGTTGCAGCTTACAGAGGTGTTAGTGTTGATGGAGGAAGCTTTGACTTTTTAAGTTTAGGTTTTGAATTCAAGTTTAACTAATATATTTTCTAAAATTTAGAGAGCCAGTTACCCGGGTAACTGGCTTTTTTATTTCTCCATATCTTCCAATTGGATATTTAAGGCTTTTACACTGATCTGGATTTCAATGATCGATAGAACCAGAGAAATCATAAGTAACACTAAAGAAATCCCAAAAACTAAACTTCCGTAAAATTGCAATTCTTCATAAATTAAAAACATGCTTAGTACACAAAGGAACAAAGATACTATGCCGAAAATCTGCATGTTTTTAATAAGATTGACACGCCTTTTCAAATTTGAAATTTGCGCCTTAATGTTCTCTGTAGGATTCTCTTTATAGGATTTATATAGCCCACGTATTAAACCTGCAATGGTTAAAAACCTGTTTGTATAAGCAAGAAGTAAGAGTGAAATTGCAGGGAATAAAAGTGCTGGCGTCGTTAGAGATACATCCATAGGCTTAATGAGTTTTGTTGTTGAATATACAAAATGTTTCCTGACTTCTTTAGTGATCAAAATTGAGATAAAAAAACCCGAAACGTTTTGACAACATTTCGGGTAAATTATTTTGACATTAGTTTTTAGATGCCAACTACTTAATGCAATTTAGTCAATCAACTCTGCATACTGGACGATTGCAGATTTAATTTGATTGGCTAATATATTATTGCCATCTGTATCGCTTGGACTTATTTCGATAGTACCGTCTGAATTGCCGTCTGTAGCACTGCTGAAGTCCACCGTATTCACTACAGCATTCAAATCAAAGTTGAAAGTTACTTCATTGTTGTTGGAATCGTCTATGATAAGATTTTGACCTGCATCTTCATAGTCTACCTCAAAGTCTTCTTCAAAAGTGTGAAAGAAGGTCATCGGTATACCATTTAGTGTGCCGGTAATAAGCATAGATTTTTGATATAAAACAGAGCCTGAAACATTGCTTCTTTCCATTTTAAATTCTACTTCTTCGTAGATACCCTGTGGAATGTCAACATTTACAATCGTTGTAGTTTCGGCATCCAGGAGATTTAGTTCAAATGGTCCGGCAAGTTCAAATTCGTCGTCTTCACCGTAGGAATTTGAAGGATCGTCATCATCAGAGTCATCAAAACCACAGGGCTCATCATCCTGTTCCTGTGCGTAAAGTGTGAAATCTGATTTGAAGTATAATTCAAGACCGCTTTCCAATTCTACTTCATATTTATAAGGTTCATCATCATCTTCTTCCATTTCTGCCTTACAGAATGCATCGTTTGGATGATTTTGATTGAGGTAATCCTTGATTTCCTGAGGAAGTTCTTCGAAGGTTAAATCTTCATCCTCATCATCACTTTTTGTAAAGCCATATGAAGGTTTTGAAGCATCGGCATATTCAAATTCAATTTCACTGATGTTGATGTAAAATGCATCCAGTTGAAGTCCATTAGCAGATTTTGCTCTTCCTGAAGATGCATTAAAAGTAGTTGTAGCCTTTATGCTTACATTACTCTTAGGACCTGTTGAAACGTCGTTTTGGTTGTTGGAATTGTCATCATCTGAGCACGATAAAAAACACAATGCAATGCAGATTGAAAATAATTTTGTGATAGAATTCATTTGTTTATGTTTTTGATATTTTACAGTATTAAAACAACTCAAAACAAGATGACCCTAATTTTTTTTGAAAAAATTTTAAAAAATATTGTGAAGGTAGTTTAGACTGTATAAAGTAAATTATATCAAGTAGTTGTCTTCGACATCTTTTGTGTCTTCATTGAATGACTTCAATTGTTTCATCCAATACGCAAAGGCAACAAAACCAATTAAAAGGAATATGAAATTTACACCATTGGCTGCCAGCCAGGAGTCGGGCTGTAGCGTCATTCTAAGAAAATCAAAGGGAAGGAATAAAAACTCTTCAAATAATGATTCTATACCGAGAAAAAAATCTTTCATGTCTTTTATAATTATAATTACCTTGCAAAAATAATCATTAGAACCATATGATTGCTAATTTTTTTAAACAATCTAAGCCAATTGTTTTTATCATATTGGGTTTTGTCCTGAGTGCTTGTTATTTCATTGAAATCGGAATAAATCAACAGGTAGGCCTAAGTTTTGAAAGTCTTGGCATCATAATTCTGAAGTACCTGGTTCTGATTTCGACTTTTATACTTTTTGAAGTAAAAATAAAATATTTTCAAATCCAGACAGGGCATAGCTACGTCATCCTTTTTTTTGTACTCCTTACAAGTTTTTTGCTTCAGGATATCCGGCATAACTCAGAAGTGTTTGCTTTTGGTTTTCTGAGTCTGGCCACAACCAGGCTACTGAATTTAAGTACTGCCTGGAATGTGAAGAATTCTATATTTGAAAGTGTTGCCCTTATTGTTGTTGCTTCATTTTTTTACAGACCTGTTTTGGTTTTTTTGGTTTTAGTTTTTGTATTTACCGTCATATTTACAAAATCAAGATGGAGGTACTACGTGATACCTGTTTTTGGGGTTGCGACAGTTGTGATACTTACGCAGGTCTTTTATATACAATATTATGATGAGGTAGCTCATCTTCAAGACCTCCTGCCATCTTTCAGGAAAGATTTCAGCTTGTTAGAAAATGAAGTTTCAGTCTATATGGCAGTCTTTTGGGCTACAGCTGTACTGGTGTTTTTTTATCAGATTTACAGTGTAAAGCAGGTAAGGTCTTTGTATCACAGGCAAATGGCTTCGGTGTTTTTGACTTTTCTTTTTTTGGCGATAGCGACCATGCTATTTGAAGGATCAACGATTTCAGGTTTATGGCTATTATCTTTATGGCCATTTTGTATTTACTTAGGCGATTTTGTATCAAGGATAAAAAGGAAATTATGGCTGCAAATTGCATTTTGGCTGTTTGTCGTAATTTCTCTGGTTTTTTATTCGATTAGATTGTTTGGTTTGATTTGAAAAATTTAAGTAATTGCAATTCAAAACAATAGTTTTAATTTTGAAAATATCATTTAAAAGAATTATTTTACTTCTTTTCCTTTCTGGTGTCATTATTTTAATGCCGTCTTGTAGTAATGATGACGGTCCAAAGACATACAATGGAGATGTTGGGTTATATTCACAGGAAATGGTGAATGAATTTGGGAACCAAAATTATACAAGTATAGAAGGAAATTTGGTTATTGCAGATTATGAAGATGATAGTTATGATATCACAGATTTAAGTCCCCTGAATTCATTAAAGGTAATTGAAGGTAATATAAATGTTGGGATTTGCAAAGAACTTGAAAGTATTAATGGGTTCAATAATTTGGAAATTGCAGGAAGTATTAGTTTTTCTTACAATGACAATCTACTAAGCGTGAGTGGTTTTGAAAGTCTTGAAATTGTCAATGGAATGATAGCTTTTAATGACAACCCCAACTTAATTAATGTTGATGCTTTTCAAAATGTCAAAGAGTTGGAAAATGGTCTTTGGTTTATGTCGAATACGGCATTATAAAAAATAGATACATTTTACAACTTAGAAAAAATAGGTAGTATTTTAACCTTAAGAAGAAATACAAATTTACTCCATTTAGATAACCTCAATAATTTGTCTTCTCTCATAGCCATCGACATTGAAGAAAATGATAATCTTATGAATCTTGATGGTTTATCAAGTTTAGATATTGAAGAACCTATTAGAGTTAAAATTTTAGATAATTATAGTTTAAAGCAAATTGATGGATTGGCCGGTTTAAGAGGTGTTATCGATTTATCAATTATAAGCAACATAGAATTAGAAAACATAGATGGTTTAAGTAACGTGACCACTTTTACCGGCGATGTGCTTGTGCATTCTAACGTTGAATTAGAAAATATAAACGGCTTACAAAATTTACAAATTGTGGAGGGCGACTTGTTTATATATTTTAACGAAAGTCTTTTAAACTTAGATGCTTTGAGCAATTTGACCAAAGTGCATGATGACGTTGGAATTTCAAACCTTAACTTTTCGATAAACCTGGAGGCTTTAAGCAATGTTACAGAAATAAACGGCAGACTTAATTTGACCAATAATAATTTTTCAACCCTAGAGGGTTTAAACAACCCTACTATCATTGGTGATGGTGTAAATATATATGGGAATGATAATTTAGATGACTTTTGTGCACTTCAGAACACAGTCATAGAAGGTCAATATTATGTACAAATGAATCAATATAATCCAAGCCTTGAGGACTTGAGTAACGGCAATTGTAATTAAAAGTCTTTGGTAACAATAATATGGCTTGACTACTACCCCAGTGCTACATCCAAAGTCATCATCACTATAAACCCACCAATAAATCCTAAAGTGGCAATATCTGTATTTTTTTCAAGTTGGGATTCAGGAATCACTTCTTCTACGACGACGAAGATCATCGCACCGGCCGCAAAGCAAAGCGCATAAGGCAGAATCGGTTCAAAGGTCAATACCGCCCAAGCCCCGAGAACAGCTGCAAAAGGTTCTACAATGGCAGAAAGTTGACCGTAATTAAAGCTTTTCCATCGGCTTTTTCCCAGACCTCTGAGTGGCATAGCAACAGCAAAGCCTTCCGGGAAGTTTTGGATACCAATACCCAAAGCCAGAGCTACGGCGCCGCCTATGGTTGCGCCCTCAATACCCGCAGAAACGCCGCCGAACAATACACCTATGGCAAGACCTTCAGGGATGTTGTGCAAAGTTATGGCAAGCGTCAGCAAAACTGATTTTCGCCAGGGTGTTTTAATGCCTTCTTTTTCACTTTCTTTAAAGTTGACGTGCAGGTGAGGCAATACTTTGTCTAATGCAAATATAAATAAGGCACCGCCAAGAAAACCTGTAGCCGCAGGGATCACTTTTATAAAACCATCGCCGTCACTCATATCAATGCCCGGTGCCAAAAGGCTCCAAAAACTCGCAGCTACCATGACACCACCGGTAAACCCCAGCATACCATCAAAGAAAACGCGATTCATCTTTTTGAATAAAAACACCAGTGATGCACCAACAGCGGTCATTCCCCAGGTAAAGAGCGTAGCGTACAAGGCTGCTAAAACGGGATTGAGCTGTTCAAAATAACTAATTATGGATTCCATAGTTTACACATTAGTTTTTATATATAAATTCTGAGCGATTTGATCTGTAATTCTAAGGGACTTGCCGTCAAAATTGATCAGGACAGATTTGTCAAACTTCTCCTTATCTGCTATTTCAATGGTTTTGCCAAGAGATATACCTTGTTTGTCAAGGTAGTTTAAAAATTCTGAAGAAGAGTCTTTTACACCAATACAAATACCACTTTCTTTAATGTCCAAATCTGCTAAAACCTTTTTGTTGGCTACAGAGAACTCGCCGTGTTTGTTAGGGATCGGGTCACCGTGTGGATCCCGTTTCGGATAGTCTAAAAAGGCATCCAGTTTGTCAGTCAGCTCTTCAGACTTTATATGTTCAAGTTGTTCCGCAATGTCATGGACCTCATCCCAATTAAAGTTGAGTTTTTCAACTAGAAAGACTTCCCAAAGCCTGTGTTTTCTTACGACCTTTAAGGCTGTTGATTTTCCTTTCTCACTCAATTTTACGCCTTGGTATTTTTTGTAATTAACCAGAGATTTATCAGATAGTTTTTTTAGCATGTCTGAAACTGAAGAGGCCTTAGTTTCAATATAATCCGACAAGGCATTTGTGCTTACGGCTTTTCCTGAACCTTGCTGCAGATGATAAATGGCTTTCAAATAATTTTCTTCAGACAGACTGAGCATATTCTTTTTTAAGACAAAAATAAATAATATTTTAGACAAGTCTAATTTATAAATCTAAATTTTCTAAAATACCTTTGATGGTAATACTTGTAGCACCTTTTTGTGAACTGATAAAATTCCCTGATGCCATTGACATTTTTTCCCTCAAAAGCTCATCCTGAAGTAAGGACTTAATACGTTTTTTCATTTCTGCTGAAGTCTTCACGCAAAATAAGCCGCCCTGATCTTTAAGTGCCTGTGCTTCGGGAAATTTTTTATGATTAGGGCCAATTATAATGGGAACGCCAAAAGCAGCAGGTTCAAGGATATTGTGAAGGCCTGCCTGTCCAAATCCTCCGCCTACATAGGCCAGATCAGCATAGGCATAAACTTTGGTGAGTAATCCAACGGTATCCAGAATTAATACCTGATATTGTGACAAATCCTGATTGTAGATTTCTGAATATTTAATGTAAGGTATTTCCAGAGATTTCGTGATGTCTTCAATATGTTTTGGGTGAATTTGATGTGGTGCAATGACGTATTTTTGCTTAAGGTTCTTATCATTTATGATGTCCAGAAGTAACTTTTCACCTTCAGGCCAGGTACTGCCGCAAACCATACAAAAGTCATTTTGAATAAAATTATCCATAAAAAAAAGCTTGTTGTCTTGCTCCAGCTGTAAGCTAACCCTGTCATAGCGCGTATCTCCGGAAACTTTCCGGTTTTTAATACCAATACTATCTAACAAATGTCCTGAGGATTGATCCTGAACAAAAATGTATTGAAAAGACCTGAGGGCTTTTCTAAAAAAACCACCGTAAAACTTAAAATATATTTGATTGGGCCTGAATCTTGAAGCGACTAGAAATGAACTGATATTTCTTGACTTTAGATGACGTAAATAGTTTGGCCAGATATCATATTTTACAAAAATTGCAAAGACCGGATTGACCTTGGTGATGAAAGATTTGGCGTTTTTTGAGGTGTCCAACGGCAAATAAGTTTCAAAATCTCCGATGGATTTATTTTTCTTAACCCTGTAACCAGAGTCTGAAAAAAAGCTGAAAAGAAAGGCGTGCTTATCAAAATGTTTTTTTAATTCCTTCACAACCGGAACAACTTGTTCGTATTCACCAAGTGAAGCAACATGAATCCAGATTATAGGTTTTTTATTGACCAGTAGATACTGTTCAAATTCAGTTTTGGTGCTTTTTCTGTCTTGATAAAAAACCTTTAATCGGCTAAAAAATAATCCAAGCAAAGGAAGGCTCCATTCAAATAATTGTATCAGTAAATTATATAGATATTTCATGTCTGAAAATACAATGAGCTAAAATAAAGAATTCATGCAAATGCCATTTATATTTCTTAAATTTGTTGAATAACATATTATTTATGAAAAAACTACAAATGGTTGACCTGATCGGTCAATTGGAGCCAATTAAGGCTGAAATACAGGAAGGATTTGAGGAAGTAATGACCAATGCAGCTTTTGTAAATGGACCTAAAGTTCACGAATTTCAGGCAGATCTCGAAAAATACCTTGATGTCAAAAACGTCATTCCATGTGCAAACGGAACAGATGCTTTACAGATTGCTATGATGGGCCTAGGATTACAGCCAGGTGATGAAGTGATTACAGCGGACTTTACTTTTGCGGCTACGGTTGAGGTCATTGCACTGCTAAATTTAACACCCGTCCTTGTTGATGTTGAAGAAGACACGTTTAATATAAGTCCGGAAGCGATTGAAAAGGCCATTACACCAAAGACCAAAGCCATTGTTCCGGTCCATTTGTTTGGCCATGCTTCAAATATGGAAGCCATAATGGAGATTGCCAACAAGCACAAACTATATGTCATTGAAGATAATGCACAAGGCATAGGTTCGTCATACCATTACAAGGATGGCAGTGCCCAAAAAACCGGTGTAATCGGCCATGTGGCGGCGACTTCATTCTTTCCTTCAAAAAATCTGGGTTGTTATGGTGATGGTGGTGCCATTTTCACCAATGATGATAAGCTCGCGCATACCATTAGAGGAATAGTCAACCATGGAATGTATGAAAGATATCATCACGACGTTGTCGGCGTGAATTCCAGGTTAGATGCCTTACAGGCCGTTGTCTTAAAAGCAAAACTGCCTAAGTTGGATGATTACAACGCTAAAAGACAAATGGCGGCAAGGGCTTACACCAAGGTGCTAAAGCATCATGAAGATATTGAAACACCTGTCGCCAGGACCAACAGACCTTGCGAAAATAAGGATTTAGGTATATGTGACACCTGTAGCTGTCATGTATTTCATCAATACACCTTGAAAATAAAGAATGGTAAAAGAGATGGATTGGCGGAATATTTAAAATCTCAGAATATTCCACATGGCATCTATTATCCAATTCCTTTGCATCTTCAAAAGGCATACAAGGACGACAGGTATGATGACAAGGATTTTAAAGTTACAAATAGTCTTGCCGAAGAGGTATTGTCATTACCTATGCATACAGAGTTAGATGAAGAACAGATAAAATTTATCAGCGGGCATATATTGAAATACCTGGATGAAGGCCCAACAAACTAAATAATTCAGGAATTTAATAAAGCAAAAAACCTCTAATGAAGTTTCATAACTACGTCAGCCTTTCAGTATTAATTTTACTTTTTTTCATAGCTGGTAACAAATCAAACGCACAAACGACAATCATCCACTGTACGACTTATTTTGACAGTGTGAATGCCGAGTATAAAACGGGTGAATTCACTTTTATCATTCAGGGTAATAAGATTTCAAACATTTATGACGGGATTGTCACACCTAAACTAGAAGATGCTACAATTATAGATTTGAAAGATAAAGTGCTTTATCCCGGGTTTATAGACATGCATGTACATTTAGACCATGAAACCAGTCCTACGAGGTATTTGGATAAGTATCAGGACAATAAGTCGGACCAGGCGCTTAAATCTGTAAAATTTTGTGAACGGACTTTAATGGCCGGATTCACAACAGTGCGGGATGTTGGTGGCAATGGCGTAAATATTGCTCTGAAAAACGCAATCGCCCGAGGAGATATCATCGGTCCAAGGGTATTTACGGCCGGTAAGATAATTTCATCAACAGGTGGTCATGGCGATCCTACCAACGGAAGCAATGCCTCTTATGTGGGCGATCCAGGACCTAAAGAAGGCGTCGTTAATGGTGTTGCAGATGCCAGAAAGGCCGTAAGACAACGCTATAAGAACGGCGCAGATCTTATTAAGATTACTGCCACCGGTGGTGTGCTTAGTCAGGCAAAAAATTCCTCAAACCCACAATTTACGGTAGAAGAAATAAAGGCAATCACCGAAACAGCAGCGGATTACGGTTTTCATGTTGCAGCTCATGCCCACGGCGATGACGGCATGCAAAGGGCGATAATAGGAGGCGTGAAGACCATCGAACATGGCACAAAAATGAGTGATGAGACCATGGAAATGATGAAAGAATTTGATGTTTATCTCGTGCCTACGATTGTTGCTGGTAAGTATGTGAGTAAAATGGCAAAAGTTGATGGTTTTTATCCTGAAGTTATCAGACCTAAAGCGCTCGAGATAGGACCTAAAATACAGGATATGTTCGGCAGAGCTTACAAAAAAAATGTACCTATAGTTTTTGGAACAGATGCCGGGGTTTTTCCTCATGGTGAGAACTGGAAAGAATTTGGGTATATGACAGATGCCGGCATGCCCGTCAATATTGCTGTTCAATCGGCCACCCTGGTGCCTGCAAAGATTCTAAAAATGGAGAACAGTATCGGTCAACTTAAAGCAGGGTTTCTTGCAGACATTATAGCATTAGAAGAAATACCTACTCAAAAGAATACAGAAGCCTTTAAGAATGTCGTTTTTATCATGAAAGATGGAAAAATATACAAAGATTAAAGACGGCCTGACTATCTTTTTTTTTATAACCTGAATGACGTCGAATTGCATGATTAGTTGATTTTCATCATTATTAACAATGAGTTTATTAATGAAAAAAAATCCCTTACTTTTGCAAAAAAATATTTATGAGTCAATTATTGTGTGTCGGAACTGTAGCTTTTGACAAGATAGAAACCCCATTTGGTAAAACGGATAAAATTCTAGGTGGTGCAGCCACTTATATAGGTCTTTCAGCTTCCAATTTTGAAGGTGTAGACATAGGAATTGTTTCTGTGGTTGGTGAAGATTTTCCGGATGAATATATAAATATCTTCAAAGACAGAGACATCAATATTGAGGGTCTAAAGATTGTTGAAGGTGGCAAAAGCTTCTTTTGGAGTGGAAAATATCATAATGATATGAATACAAGAGATACCTTAGACACACAATTGAATGTTTTGGAAAATTTTGACCCGGTTGTTCCGGAAAATTACAAAAATGCGGATATTGTTATGCTCGGTAACCTTCATCCGGCAGTTCAAATGAGTGTCATTGATCAGGTCAATAACCCAAAGCTGATCATTTTGGATACTATGAATTTCTGGATGGACACAACATTGGAATTGCTTCATAAGACTATTGCAAAAGTAGATGTTATCACCATCAACGATGAAGAGGCCAGACAGCTGTCAGGAGAATATTCCCTGGTAAAAGCAGCCAGAAAGATCAGAGATATGGGACCGGATTATGTTGTGATAAAGAAAGGAGAGCATGGCGCTTTATTGTTTTATAATGATGAAATGTTTTTTGCACCTGCTTTACCTTTAGAGGACATTTTTGACCCAACCGGTGCCGGCGACACCTTTGCAGGAGGATTTTCAGGTTATTTAGCTCAAACCAAAGACATTTCTTTTAAGAATATGAAAAGTGCCATCATACATGGTTCAAATCTTGCTTCTTTTTGTGTTGAGAAATTTGGTACTGAAAAAATGTTGCAGCTTACAGAAGATGAGATCAAAAGGCGACTTGAGCATTTTGAAAATTTAACCCAGTTTGAAATAAATCTAACTTAGTTTAAAAATTTTTAAACTAAATCTTTAGCTTATGAGCGAGTTGATAAAGCATGAATGTGGTATTGCACAATTGAGGTTGCTTAAACCTTTGTCCTATTACAAAGAGAAATATGGTACAGCATTTTATGGTATCAACAAAATGTACCTGATGCTCGAAAAGCAACACAACCGAGGTCAGGACGGAGCCGGTTTTGCAAGTATAAAATTAGACATGAAGCCTGGTTACCGCTACATAAGCAGGTACAGGTCTAATGCACCACAACCTATACAGGATGTTTTTGAAACCATCAATAATCGTATAAATACCGAAATGAAACTTCATCCAGAATATCAGGATGATGTTGAGGCCCAAAAGCAAAATCTTCCGTATTTGGGAGAGTTAATGCTCGGACATGTGCGTTACGGAACTTATGGAAAAAACAGCTTAGAAAGTGTTCATCCTTTTTTAAGACAAAACAACTGGATGCACAGAAATCTAATTCTTGCCGGTAATTTCAATATGACCAATGTAAGTGAGTTATTTGAGAACCTGGTCAAGTTAGGTCAGCACCCAAAAGAAAAAGCTGATACCATCACGGTGATGGAAAAAATAGGTCACTTTCTGGATTCTGAAGTTAGAAAACTGTATAAAAACCTGAAAAAAGAAGGCTTTAACAAGCAGGAGGCATCACCTCATATTGTAGAACAACTTAGAATTTCAAAAATTTTAAAGAAGTCATCAAAGGACTGGGATGGCGGTTATGTTATGGCCGGACTTCTAGGACATGGAGATGCCTTTGTTCTAAGGGATCCGAGTGGTATTCGACCTGCCTTTTATTACCACGATGATGAAATTGCGGTCGTATGTTCCGAACGTCCTGTAATACAAACTGCATTTAATGTTCCTCTTGAAAAAGTATCTGAACTAAAGCCGGGTAATGCACTGATCACAAAACGGGATGGAAGGGTGATTGAAAAAGAAATTATAAAACCTTTACCAAAAAAAGCCTGTTCTTTTGAACGCATATACTTTTCCAGGGGAAGTGACGCAGATATTTACAAAGAGCGTAAAATGCTCGGGAGACTTTTGATGCCTGAGGTCTTAAAGGCTATAGATTATGATACTAAAAACTCTGTTTTTTCCTACATCCCAAATACGGCTGAAACTTCTTTTTATGGTATGGTTGAAGCTGCAAATGACGAGTTAAACAGACAAAAAAATACTAAAATCCTCAAGGAAAAAGATCAGCTTACCGATAAGGCTCTGGAAGAGATTTTGTCTCAGAAATTGAGAACAGAAAAGATAGCCATTAAGGATGCTAAGCTCAGAACTTTTATAACTGAAGATTCCAGCAGAGACGATTTGGTGGCTCATGTCTATGATGTGACTTATGGTGTTGTTAAATCAGAAGACCATCTGGTGGTAATAGACGACAGTATTGTACGTGGTACAACACTAAAGAAAAGCATCATTAAGATTTTGGATCGTCTCGGGCCAAAACAAATTGTAATAGTATCTTCTGCGCCTCAGATACGTTATCCGGATTGTTATGGCATAGATATGGCCAGGCTGGATGATTTTGTAGCCTTTAGAGCAGCACTGGCATTACATAAAGAACAGAAAACTTACGATAGTGTAGTTCAGGATGTTTACCAGAAGTGTAAATCTCAGGATGAACTTAGTAAGACCGCAGTAGATAATTATGTAAAGGCTATTTATGAACCTTTTTCCTACACACAGATTTCAGATAAAATTGCTGAACTTTTGAGCGATGAAAGCATAAAGGCCAAAGTAAAGGTCATTTACCAGACAGTTGACAATCTGCACAAGGCTTGCCCGGATCATTTGGGCGACTGGTATTTTACAGGAGATTATCCTACCATAGGCGGTAGTAAAATAGTAAACAAAGCATTTATCAATTTCGTCGAGGGCAATAAAAAACGTGCCTACTAGACGCAACTTATCTTATTTCTTGTTATCTATATTGTGATACTAAATTGTCTATATTTGCCGTTTAAGAGAACAAACCAAGCATTATGAGTGAACAACCCGCCAGACCGTCTTCAACTGATGATGACATAGATTTGAGTGCTGTTTTTAAGGCTATACAGAATTTTTTTAAAAGCATATTAGTTGCTATAGTAAGCGTCATTCAATTTTACTGGAGAAAGAAATTTATACTTTTAGGTTTAATTATTGTTGGCGCTGTTTTGGGTTATTTCTGGGATAATGCTGTTGAAAAAACCTATAAAAACCAATTATTGGTCTTACCAAATTTTGAAAGTACAAATTATCTCTACAATAAAATAGAATCTATAGAAAACAAGATAAGAGCTGGTGACACTGTCTTCCTCAAAGACGTCTTTGGTAAAGAATATGAATCTGTTGCTTCAGCAGAAGTCTTGCCTGTAGTTGACATTTATAATTTTGTATCACGCAATCAGAGTAATCAGGATCTTTTTGAACTGTTGTTTGAGGAAGAGGCAGATATGGAGTTTTTACAGGACCCTATAAATAGCAGAAATTATGAATTTCACAATATAGTTTTAAAGGTTAAAGGAGAAAAAAACCATGAAAAATTATCAAGTGACCTCATTGATTATCTAAATAACAACAATTATTTTAAATCAATTAAGGAAATGTCTCTGGAAAATCTAAAAAAGCAATTAGAGAAAAATGAAGGTATGATATCACAAATAGATTCTATAATAAGTTATTCCAGAAATCAAAGTGCAATTCAAATTGAAGATAATCAACTCAGCTTTAACGATAATTCAGGTCTGAATGATCTTTTAAGAATGAAAAGCGAGCTGATAACAAACCAAAAGGCTATAAATCAAAGTTTAATAAAGCAAAAAGAAACAGTTAACGTTTTGGATGTCAACAACAAGATTATAGATAATGGCAGCCTTTTCAACAAAAGTAAGGTAAAGCTCTTACCTTTAATTTTTTTGTTGTTTTATAGTTTTATAGTTTTAATTTTCTATCTATCCAAAAAAATTAGAGGACTAACTTTTTAATTTATTTCATTTGCTAAATTTTCTAAAAAAGTACCTTGATGATGATAATTTAGAGGTTTTATCAAAGGGTTTTTCTTTTTTAGTGTTAAGGGTGATAGGTACCTTGCTGAGCTTTATTTTCTCAGTTTATATGACCAACACCTTTGGTAAAGACGTTTGGGGACTTTTAGCACAAACGACAGCTATTTTTACCATTTTAAGTATTTTTGGTTGTATGGGTCTGGATATAAATATGGTGAAATATTTTTCTCAGGACAAGAATATCACTGATTCAGGTATTTATTTCAGATCCTTGATAAAAGTATTTATTATATCTTCCTTATTATCATTTGTCTTTTATGTATTTAGTGATACTATAGTCAATGACTTGTTTATTGAGCCAAAACCGGAATTGTTATTATATTTTAAATGGATTTTGCCTAGCATTCCATTTTGGTCACTAACCCAGGTATCCTCAGGCCTTATGAGAGCGAGGAAAATGAATAAATCTTATGCATTCTATTCAATGGCTGCAAAATTTTTGATTTTGGTTTTGGTTGTCGTTCTTTTCAATGTTACAGATATTGAGATTGTTCTGAAGACTTATTTATTTTCAATAATTAGTATTTCTATGGCAAGTATTATCCATGGAATATTAATATTGAAGAATCTTTCGCTGAGTTCAAAAGTAAACTCATGGGCATTTGTTAAGGACTCTATTCCCATGATGTTGAGTAGTTCCATTTTAGTTTTAATGAGCTGGATGGATACAATTATTATGGGCGTTTTTTACGATGAAGGAGAAGTTGGCGTATACAATGTTGCTGTAAAAATAACAACCCTATCTGTTTTTAGTCTTCAGGCTATAAACTCTATTCTTGCCCCTAAAATTGCCAAATTATATGCAGAAAACGATACTGATAAATATCTAAAGCTTATCAAATTTTCTACAAAAATGAATTTCTTTATTACGCTTGCTGTTGTTGCCTGCCTCATTATTTTCAGTACATTTTTTCTTAATTTGTTTGGAGAAGGCTTTTTATCTGGTTTCAGCGTGCTTTTAGTTTTATGTATAGGCCAGCTGATCAATTCACTTTCAGGTTCTGTGGGCGTGATCATGCAGATGATTGGAGAACAAAAAAAATATCAAACCCTGATAGTTATAGCACTGGTTATAAACCTTGTTTTAACCTTAATTCTTACACCTTTATACGGAGGAATAGGTGCTGCAACTTCAACGGTAATGAGCTTAATATTTTGGAATATCGCAGGTGCGCTTTTTTTGAAAAATAAAAAAAATATTCAAACCTATTTTATACCTTTTGGAACAACAAACTAAAAAATTATCATTCATTTGTGTTGGTGTTCAAAAAGCAGGAACAACCAGTCTTCATGAAATTTTAAGACAACATCCGGATATTAATTTGCCGGAGTTCAAAGAGACTCATTTCTTTTCTGACGATCAAAATTTTATCAAGGGTTTAGATCATTATTTCAATTATTACTTTTCAAAAAACCGCAATAATTTAACCTATGGAGAAATAGACCCTGAATATATTTTTTTTGAAAAATCCCTGGAAAGAATAGCTAAAGCTTCTGGAGACGCAAAAATTATAGTCATCCTTAGAAACCCTGTAGAAAGAGCTTATTCACATTACAATATGACCCAAAGAAGAGGCTATGAGGATTTAGGTTTCATTAAAGCCCTTGAGAATGAACCTAAAAGACAAAATGACCATTTTGAAAAAACCCATTTCAGTTACGTGAGCCGTGGCTTGTATTATAAACAATTATCAAAGTTGTTTTCTGTTTTTCAAAGAGATAAAGTCAAAATAGTAATGTATGATGATTATAAAAGCTCTCCTAAAAAGGTCATCTGTGAAATTTGTAATTTTGTAAATATTGAACCTATAGATTTTAATTTTGATATAACTAAAAATAAGGCCTCCACAGCCAAGAGTAATATTGTGAGAGATTTTATATACAAAGATAATTTGATCAAAAAACTTGGCGGGAAATTTTTTAAATCTGATAAATTGAAGCTTAGGATTATGCAGGGCATTGAAAGACTTAACCTAAAAGAAGGAAAAATAGAAAAACTAACATTTCAGGATAAAAAAAATATATGTAAAAATTTCTTTTTAGAGGATATTATAAAAACTGAAAAGCTTTTAAAAACAGATTTAAGTATCTGGAAATATGACCTGTAATAGTCTTTTGATGAGGACCTTCCTTGATATATCCCAACTGTAATTTGCTTTAATTTTTTGAGCAATTATTTTTAATTTTCTATGCTCCTCTTCAGAATTTAAAGCAGCTTCTATGGCTCTCTCTAATTCATCATTTTGATAAGGGTTAAAGTGCTTCTCTTGAAAAAAGTCAAAATCAGACATAGCAGTTTGATTAGAACATATGGTTGGCGTCCTAAGCGAAGCCGATTCCAATGGCGGAATGCCAAAGCCTTCACAGTAAGAAGGGAAAACACAAATTTCGGCTGCATTGTAGAAATGCACAACGTCTTTTTCACTCAGGTTATAGATATGTAGAAATGCATTAGAATCTTTACTCTTTAACAATTCTATTCTGTTTTCTAAATCTTTTTGATTGCCCTCTTTTTTTCCAGAAAAAACAAGTGTATAACCTCTTTTATATAATTCTAAGTTTAAAAAAGCATTCACAAGTGCCAAATGGTTTTTCCTTGGCTCTATTCTGCTTACGAAGAGAATGTATTTAGTTAGATTAAACTTTTCTTCAACTATTTTTTTAGATTTATTTTTATCAATATCATCATTAAAGATCTTATTTACTGCATTTGGTGTAATGTCAATTTTTTGTTTTGGAATATCAAAATGGGCGCTTATCTTTTCTTTTGAATATTTTGAAACGGTAAGTAATATATCACTTCGTCTTGCGGAATTTTTAAATAGTAATTTGTTTTTGACCCTATACATCCATGAGAAATAATGAGGAAAATCAAGGAAGAGCACATCGTGTAATGTGTTTATGTATTTACATTTCTTATTCAGAAAAAGTGGTAAAATATAATTGAAATGTGCAAAATCAAATCCATACTTTTTGATAATACGAGGGAATTCAATGCCCAATCTTATAAACTTATTTTTAGAATTTAATTTTATGAAGGATTTTTCCTCAAAACCGGGAAATTCTTTTTTAAGATTATTAATATCATTTGCAGCAAAAAAAACTTCAAACCTTTCATCTTTAAAATCAGAGTAAAGGCCTTTAAGGTATGTTCTGGATCCTTGATGAAGCCCATCAAATACATGTGCGTCAACTAAAATCTTTATAGCCATAATTTGATTTTAAATAGTCAGTTATTCCCAGAAACATTCCTTTAGCGGATTCATAATCACCTTTTACTAATTTATGAAATATCCTAAGTGTATTTGTAATAAAAAGTGTAAAAACAGATCTTGGATAGTATTTTTTAAAAAACAAAAAACTGTTCCTGACAAAATAATAATTAGCCAATTTTCCTCGCCCTGTTGATTGTCCAACTTTATCGAGAATAAAAGTATTGTTTATTAGCAATAGAGGTATTCCTGTTTTTTTTGCTTTAGTACAAAAATCTGTCTCTTCCCAGTACAAGAAATATTCGGATGGAAGCCTTCCTAGTTTATTAATGGTATGAAAGTTTGTAGCCAATGCACCTCCGTAGACATAATCAGGTTCTTCGGTTTTTCCGGAGGGTCGTATTAAACCAAAAAATTTATTTATTTTATATCCGCCATATGAAAGAATCGTTTTGGGATGCTGATAACTTTTTATCGTGCATGATGCGATAAAAGAGTTGTTTTTTATTTCTAGGAATGATCTAAGTGTATTTTTCGTAACAATAGTATCCGGGTTCAAAAGGAGAATATGATCTTTTGTACTGAAATACCCACTGGTCAAAAGAAAATCCAAGGCTAAATTATTGCCGCCAGCAAAGCCTAAATTTTTATCAGATTTTATAAAATTGATTTTTGAAAAGGTATCATCTTTACTTTTAAGATCAATAATAGAATTGGAATCATGTATTTTACCGGATCTACATTTTTTTTCAATATGATCAGTTAGCAGTTCTACCGAATTGTCGCTAGAGTTATTATCAACTATAGTAAAATAAGCCTGTTCTAAATTTACTTTATATAGTGAATTAAGACACTCTACTGTGTCTGTTGCACAATTGTAATTTACTATTATAATGGCTAGCTTTCTGTTTAACATTAAAAGATGACAAGTATTGGTAAAAAATAAAAATAGCTACAGCAGAAAATATTTAAAAATAAGCACAAATGTATAGTTTTTATTATACTTTTGGAACGATTTCAACGTCTTATAAATAATGTTAAGCAAAGATATTATTCTCAGGTTTTTATTCTTTTCTGTGATTTTAATGGTTGAAATCTTTGGTAATTTACAAACCAATTTAATCATTTCATTTTGTGTAGGTATTTTTCTTTTCTCGAATTATAAACAGAAAGTTCCTAAACATATTTTTATTTTAATTTCATCGCTTATTATTGTTTTTCTCATTGGATTTCTGGGATTTATTTTCAGGCTTGAGAACTTATATACATTTGTAAAAGATATCATCTTTTTTATAAAGCCAATTGCTTTTATAATACTCGGTTATTACTTAGTTACAGTCATCAAAGACAAAAAATTTATATTCAACCTGATCATTACGCTCGCCATCATTTTGTCTATATACCATATCTGCGTAGTATTTTATTTCGTTGGGACTACCGGTATTCTCAACATCAATAGCATTAGAAATTATTCAGGCAAATCCAACATAATAGAAATGCTTGCAATTCTGATTTTAATAAATAAAAACAGTCATCTTTTTCTTAAAGGTATTTTTCTAAAATTTAAATACTTGTTTTTATTGTTGCTTTTTGGATCTTTCATTCTGTATTTTTCCAGAAATATGCTCGTTTCTGTTTTTATTATGGGTCTTGCTATGAACGGATATTTTAGACTCAGTTTAAAAAGAATGAAAACTTTTTTTAGTATCATTTTAATACTTGGTTTATCTTACAGCACATTATTTTTATTTGATATAAAAAGAGATGCAGAAGGTATTGAAGGCTTCTTTTACAAACTGAAAATAGCACCCACAGAACTTGTAACTGATGATAAGATTGATAAAAATACAAGTCATGATATCCTTTGGGATAAATGGCGAGGTTACGAGTCTAAGTTAGCCTTGAATCAGACGACCAATGGTTTTTTCAGTTTCCTCATAGGTAATAGTTTTGGCAGTTTAGTAGACCTAAAGTTTGAAGCGCCATTAGGCGATGAGGATATGCGCTATATACCTATCATTCATAGTGGCTATCTCTTTGTGTTTTTTAAAACCGGAATTTTAGGTCTGTTTAGTTATGTATTATTTATATTTTATCTTCTTAATTTTGCTAACCATAGGATAATGAGTAATTCAGCTTTTTTGGTGACCAACATGATAGCAGCATTTGGAGCATATTATTTTATCTCATCAATAACTATTACTGGGATATATAATATTGAAGACAGTTTTACACTATTTTTAGGAGGTTTTCTGGGTATCTATAGTTATTATGCGAAAAGTTCCGGCACAGATAGTAAATTGAAGATCAACCCTATTTTAAATAAACAATAAATGAAAGTTGGCATAATAGGCTGTAGAGGTATTCCCAATCATCACGGTGGTTTTGAGCAGTTTGCTGAATATTTCTCAGTTTATTTAGCTGACAAGGGTGTCGATATAACAGTTTATAACTCCAGCCTGCATCCTTATAAAGAAAATGAATATCAGGGTGTAAAAATTATCACTTGTTCAGACCCGGAGGATAAACTTGGTACGGCAGGTCAATTTATATATGATCTTAATTGCATTAAAGATGCCAGGAACAGAAATTTTGATGTCATCCTTCAGTTAGGTTATACGAGCAGTTCGATTTGGTATAAGTTACTTCCAAAAGATGCAGTCATTGTAACCAATATGGACGGTCTGGAATGGAAAAGATCTAAATATTCTAAACTTGTAAAAAGCTTTTTGCGATTTGCCGAAAAACTGGCCGTCAGGTCAAGTGACTTTCTTATTTCAGACTCAATAGGTATTCAGCAATACTTAAAAAGGGCTTACCGGATAGATTCTAAATATATTGCTTATGGAGCATTGCCCTATAAGGTAAAAATTAATGAAAATACCCTGAAAGAATTTAAGGTTAAGGAAAATGCATATTTTTTACTCATAGCTCGAGTTGAACCTGAAAACAATATTGAGCTGATATTGGATGGTTATGTACAAAGCAATTCAGAATATACTTTTCTGGTAATAGGAAATGTGGAACAAACCAAATTTGGACAATATTTGATAGATAAATATAAAGCGAAAAGAAATATTGTATTCGTGGGTCCGGAATACGATATCACAAAACTGAATTATCTTAGATATTCATCAAGGCTTTATTTTCACGGCCATTCAGTAGGTGGTACCAATCCATCGTTATTAGAGGCCATGGCTTCTCAGGCGCTAATAGCTGCACACGACAATGAATTTAATTCTGCAATTTTGGGAGAAGATTCTTTTTATTTTAACTCAAAATCCGATGTTTCTCAACTTATAAAGCAGGTGAATAAAGCAAATTATCTTAATAAAGTTGAAAATAATCTGCAAAAAATAAAAAATAATTTTAGCTGGGAAATTATAAATAAGCAATATCTGGATTTTTTGGAAACATGCTATGCTAATAAAGATTAAACCGGGACAGAACTCTTTTTTTCTGGTTAGTCTGATACTTCTTATCAGCCTGCCATTTGGGTTTTTCTGGAGTAGTCTTTCCACAGGTTTATGGATTGCTCATGCTGTATTCTGGTACTTTGAGCATCATCAGAAAGGAAGTAATAATCGATTAATTTTACTTTGGCTGCTTTTCTGTATCTATTTATTTCTAAGTGTAATTTGGGCCCATAACTTAAAGCTTGGTTTGTCAGCAATAACCAATAAATTATATCTTCTTATAATATCTTTGGCGGGCTTATTTCTACCTAAAATATCGTTGAAAACCTTAAAAAAGTTAATACACTGCTTTTCAGTTTTTCTTAGCCTGACAGCCATTGTCTTTTTTTTAATTGCTTTAAACCGTTGGTTTATTTACCAGTATGACGCATTTCTGTTTTACCATGAGTTGGTGTCTCCATTAAATCTGAACGCGATTTATATATCTTATATAGTTTCGGTAGTTTGGCTTCTCAATTTTAATCTGACAAAATCCTATACTGGTGTTTTTGTTTTCTACCAGATTATATTAGCACTTTTTTTAGTACTTCTTAGTTCTAAAAATATTTTGTTAATTACAGTATTAGCGCTTGTTTTTCAGTCTTTGTTTAGACTAAAATCAAAATTGATAAAGACAATTCTTCTGTTAATTCTATCCTTATCTTTCTTTCTGGTCTTGTTTACAGAAAACCCGGTTAAAGACCGTTACCTTGCGGAATTTCAGACTTCAACTGAAGAAATTTTTTTAAACACAAGCTTTGATGACGGCAGGGCATTTACAGGAACTGAAATCCGATTACTTCAAATAAGAGCTTATTATAATTCAGAGAAATCTTTGAAAGATATCCTATTTGGCGTTGGAATAGGTAATTCTCAACCTATGATCAAAGCTTTTCATGAAAATCTCAACACACCAGAAGCCTACAGGGATTATAATTACCATAATCAATATCTACAAATATTGTCAGAATCCGGCTTCGTAGGTTTAATTTTATTTTTATTTTTCCTTATCATATTGATAAAGAGGTTATCTAAGGATTTTACTTTTTTACCCTTTGTACTTATATCAATCTCCCTTTTTCTTACAGAATCTGTTTTGTATAGGCAAAGAGGTATTATATTTTTCAGTCTTTTTATGATCTTAATGCTTAAATACGAATCTAATGAAAGCCAGCTCAGCCACAGATAAATACAAATATTACCTGAATAAACGCCTTCAGATTTTTCTAAACAGTTTTGACAGGTCTCAGTTACAAGGTCGAAAAACCGGACCTAAAGTCGTTTTGAACGCTTTACCAAAATCCGGTACACATCTGCTTGAGAATGTTTTTTTCAAATTACCATACATGCGACATTCAGGAAGAAGGACCCTATTCATAGAAATACAAAACCCTCTTGAGAAAAAGCTGCGGGTCTTAGGAAAAATTAGAAAAGGACAGTTTCAGTTGGCTCATATGCAATACCATTCAAAAGTATTAGAAGTTCTAAAAAAAAATGATTTAAAGATGATTCAATTGGTCCGAGATCCCAGAGACGTTTTGATCTCTCATTTAAATTATATCCAAAACATTGATAAAACCCAAAAATCTCATAGATACATATCAAATTACAACACAACCGAAGATAAAATAAAAGCGATGATTAATGGCAAACCTAATGTTATCGAGCCGTTTCCAAAAGTTTTAAATAAATTCGAGCCATGGCTTGATAAGAAAAATATTCTTACTGTTAAATTTGAAGATCTGATTGGCGATAAAGGCGGTGGTAAAACTGAAAAACAGATATTGAATGTAAAATCTATTGCTCAATTCTGTGAAATTAAGGTTGCAGATGCCAGAATAATTGAAATTTCAGGTAAGATATATTCAAAAAAGAGCTCAACCTTTAACAAGGGTAAAATTGGCAACTGGAAGAATGTCTTGGATTCTAAAACCCAGGATCATGTCAATCAAAATCTGAAAAAATATATTTTTAGCTATGGCTATGATCTTTAAAAACATTTTTCTTTTAGATGTTATCGGGAAATAAATAAATTCTAAAATATCAGATAGCTTTATCCGTTTTATATTATAAAAATCCAAAACATTGAAATATTTAGTGTTCCTCATCATTTTTGTTATCTGTTTTTCATCCTGCATTGAGAAATGTGGTGATAATGATTTTACACTTAGAATGCGAATAGAGTATAATCTAAAGGATAGTTTGAAACTATCAGTAAGTTCAGAATCAAAATCTGTAAAACGCTTTTCTCAAGAAGATAATTTTTCAGAATATTGTTTTTCAGATTTTCCTCAGGAAATAATTATTGAATTAAATAATACAGAGGCTAAGAGTTTTGAAATAAAATCTGTGTTAATTGAATCTCAGGCAGAACAATTATTTTTAGATAGCAACTATCTGTTTCATCAACATTTCATTGGCAATAAAAATGCAAAATATTATGAAGCAGAGGATAAATATTTATTAAAGCCAAATTCAACAATTCAATTTAGATCAAGGCCTTTTCTAAATAACAAGTTGAAGCAAATACTAAAGAATTGAGATTTATAAATAATTAAATTCATATTTTTGACCGACATATCAGGAGCTATCCATTTATTTTAAACTCACAATAATGAAACGAATACTTATCACCGGAGCAGCCGGATTTCTTGGATCACATCTTTGCGATAAATTTATAGACGAAGGCTATAAAGTTGTTGGAATGGACAACCTGATCACCGGTGATCTTAAAAATATAGAGCACCTTTTTAAAAACGAACATTTTGAATTTTACCACCATGACGTTTCAAAACATGTTCATGTTTCAGGAAATCTGGATTACATTCTGCACTTTGCCTCACCGGCCAGCCCGATTGATTATCTTAAAATCCCTATTCAAACGCTTAAAGTAGGCTCTTTGGGTACCCATAACTTACTAGGCCTGGCTAAATCTAAGAATGCACGGATACTCATAGCCAGTACTTCAGAAGTTTATGGTGATCCCTTGGTGCATCCACAAACTGAAGAATATTACGGCAATGTCAACACCATTGGACCCAGAGGCGTTTATGACGAGGCCAAGCGTTTTCAGGAAGCCATTACTATGGCTTATCATCGTTTTCATGGCCTGGAAACGCGAATTGTAAGAATATTCAACACTTATGGACCACGAATGCGATTGAATGACGGGCGTGTGATCCCGGCATTCATTGGTCAGGCCTTACGTGGTGAAGATCTAACTGTTTTCGGTGATGGCTCTCAGACCCGCTCATTTTGCTATGTGGACGATCAGGTAGATGGTATTTTCAGACTTTTGCACTCCGATTACAGTGGTCCTGTGAATATTGGTAACCCTCATGAGATTAGTATTTTAGATTTTGCAGAGGAGATCATCAAACTTACAGGTACAGATCAAAAGATCATCTTCAAACCATTACCCCAAGACGATCCTATGCAAAGACAGCCGGATATTAGCTTGGCTAAAGATAAGCTGGGATGGTCACCTAAAGTAGACAGGGCAGAAGGTATGCAAAAAACATACGACTACTTTAAAACCCTGTCAGCTGAAGAGCTCAGACGCAGCGAACACAAAGACTTCTCAAAACACAATATAAAATAGGCTTTTGATGAAGCGCAGAGGAAGGTATATAGGTTTTTTAAGGCCAATAACTTACGTTTTAGACATTAGTATAGTTTCACTTCTGGCTTTTTTCTGGTTTGAACTAAACCTGAATGAACTCTTATTCTTCACTGTATTTAATGCTCTGGCCTGGATTATACTATCACTTAAAACCAGATTCTACGAAGTTTACCGATTTACCAAGGTCACAAAAATCCTTTCTCAGTCCTTTGAGCATTTTGCATTATTTACACTTATAGTCTTCTTTTATTTTAGTCTTTATCAGGGATTCGAAACAGATGTAACTAAAGTTTTTTACTACTTGTTAAGTATTTTTGGAGGTATTTTAGCACTTAAGCTTTCAATTACTTTTCTATTAAAACGATACAGGAAGTTTTATGGTGGAAACTTTAGAACAACCATAATAGTGGGAGACAATCTCAGAACCCAGCAACTCAAAGCCTTTTTTGAAGAAAATCCTGAGTTTGGTTATAAATTCTCAAAAATGTTTTCAACCAAAAAGAATAAGGACTTCCTTGAAGAGTGCTTTCAATACGTACTTGATGAAAACATAGACGAGATCTACTGTTCTATGGCTGCGCTTACCCAAAAGCAGATCAATAAGATTGTAGATTTTGCGGATAATAACCTTAGGGTCTTGAAGTTTTTACCGGATACCAAGGATATTTATGCCAAACAACTTAAGATAGATTATTATGGTTACCTGCCCATTCTGTCATTAAGACAAATTCCAATTGAAGAACCCTTTAATCAGTTTTTGAAAAGGACATTCGATATCATATTTTCATCATTGGTTATCATTTTTATATTATCCTGGCTTACGCCTGTTTTAGCCATTTTAATTAAACTGGAATCACCGGGTCCGGTATTTTTTAAACAGCCCAGGAACGGCATAAATTTTAAGGAGTTCAATTGTTTTAAGTACCGCTCAATGACCATAGAAGGCACCTCTCATGTGGTTCATACCAGAAAAAATGACAACCGGGTTACCCGACTCGGAAAATTCTTAAGACAAAGCAGTTTAGATGAACTTCCACAGTTTTTTAATGTCCTAATAGGTGAAATGTCTGTGGTAGGTCCCAGGCCGCATATGACCTATCAAACAGAACTTTTTGCTGAAAAGATAGACAAGTTTATGGTACGTCATTTTGTGAAGCCTGGCATCACAGGATTGGCACAGGTAAGCGGTTATCGCGGTGAGATTGAAACAGATAAAGATATCATAAATCGGGTAAAATACGATATCTTTTATCTGGAAAACTGGTCTATATTTCTAGACATCAGAATTATTTTTATCACAATAATTAGTGCATTCAAAGGTGATAAAAAGGCATATTAATCACTGAAATAATCTGTATATTTGTACAAAAATTAAACTTTATATTGTACAAAATGAAAGCCTTAACGATATCAAATTTCAGGAAAAGCCTTAAAGAACATTTTGAATATGTGACTAAGTCAATGGGGATTATCGTAATTCCCCAAAAAAATGAAGACGACGGAGTTGTTGTTATGTCCTTGAAACATTACAACTCACTTACAGAGACAGAACATCTTCTATCTACGGAAAACAATCGTAAAAGACTTGAAGAGTCTATTAAGCAATTAGAAGACAATGATTTAGTTGTTTATAAAGAAGATTAAACAGTGGATGTAGTATTTACTAAAAATGCCTGGGAAGATTTTTCTTATTGGATTCAAACAGACCAGGATTTCGTAAAGAAAATTAATGAGTTAATCAAGGCTATCAGACTAACTCCATTTAAAGGAACCGGAAAACCTGAACCTTTAAAGTTTAGCCTAAAAGGATATTGGTCCAGAAGAATTACAGGAGAGCACAGATTAGTTTACAAAATTGAAGCCAAAAAAGGAATAGATCAAAGATGTATAATTATTCAATGTAGATTTCATTACTGATATTTTTATTTTCAAATTTAACTTAAGCCTATAAATTGAAAGATTTAGTTTCAATAATTACTGCCAGCTACAATGCAGAAAAATATATTGCAGAAGCTATAAAATCAGTTCAGGCTCAAACTTATTCTCACTGGGAAATGCTGATTACAGATGATGCTTCAACAGACCAAACCCGCAGAATAATTGAGACTTTTGTTGAGGCTGATAAACGCATAAAGCTATTCAAATTCAATGAAAATCAGGGTCCTGCTAAAGCCAGAAACCACTCCATAGCAGAGTCCAAAGGCAAATTTATTGCATTTTTAGACGCAGATGACCAATGGTTGCCAGAAAAACTTAGCCTTCAGTTGAAAGTCTTAAAACAAAACAAATCGTCTGTCTGTTTCTCAAGCTACACCCATATTGATAAAGACGGAAATGATTTGAACAGGATGGTAAGCGCTATTCCCAGATTGAGCTACAAAAAATTATTAAAGAACAATTATATTGGTAATCTCACAGGCATGTATGATGCTTCAGTATTAGGGAAAATCTATAACCCGGAATTAAAAAAAAGACAGGATTGGTGTCTGTGGCTGGAAGCCTTAAAGCGTTCTGAAAAACCTGCATTAGGCTTTCAGAAGCCTTTGGCTAAGTATAGAGTTTTACAAGACTCTATAAGTAGTCATAAATTTCAACTTTTGAAATACAACTTTTGGGTGTATCGTAAATACTTAAGATTTAGCTTTATAAAATCCTCATTTTATTTATTGATTTTTTTAAAGGAATATTTTTTTATTAGACCAAAATATATTTCAAAACAATAAGATAGAATTTTAAGTTACAAGGCAGCAAGTCTAAATCAAAAAGAAAATAGGACTTAAAGTGATTCCTCAGGAAAAACTTCCTTCAAATTGATCTTTAATTCCGGAAATATGACTGATTGAAGGATGTCTTCGTATAAATAAATTTTTGAAAGCTGATATTTATCTTGTTCATCTGCATAGAACAAATGAACGGTTTGATGTTCCGGATCGACAATCCAGTATTCCTTTACACCAGACTCTTCATATAAA
Organism: uncultured Psychroflexus sp.; assembly: GCA_913062845.1. GTDB lineage: Bacteria > Bacteroidota > Bacteroidia > Flavobacteriales > Flavobacteriaceae > Psychroflexus. Next base: position 7,792 of record CAJXVZ010000031.1, on the reverse strand, counting down.
TTGAATTTGGTACGCATTTCTTTTGTAGAATTACCCGGAGATAAAATTTCAACAATCAAATCCGGGGCGCCCATACAACCGTATTCATCAATTTTATTTTGGTCACAAATAATACACAAATCAGGCTGAACCACAGTGTGTATTTCTTTTCTTGCCTTTTGAGATTTTGTCTTATCATAAAGCCGAACATCAAAAGGAGCTGCAAAAGCATTGCACTTTGTTTTCTGTAATATACTCTCTATGAAAAAAGTAAGTTTCCAGGAAATGCGCTGATGTCTTGTCCGGGGTGCCGGAGACATTTTTAAAATTTTGCCTTTTATTAGTTCAACTGTCTCATCAAATTTCCATGTCAGATAGTCTGCATAAGTATAATGCTTATCAGGATCAAGTTGTGATATGTCAGTGATGACTGCCATGACTTTAAATTAGTGTTAATCAAAAATAAGGAATTTTAATAAAAACTACAATGTATACACAAACCTGAATGTGATCAGTCTTGGTAAAATAAAAGTCTCAGAGGTAAATACAGAAACATTATTAGCGCTGTTTCTGACCTGCGCATCTATATTTAAAATGTTATTAACCTTGAGCTCATATTCCCACTTTGAGTCCCGCTCTTTTCTGTAAGATAGTCTTGCGTCCCAGGTTTGAAAAGACTGAGAGTTTCCTCCGTTTTGAGTTTGAACCGTATAGGCATAATTGGTTCTGAAAGTGATTTTTTTCCAGATATACGCATCAAAATCTATTGAAGGAGAATTTCTGACAAATCTTGTCTCGCGATTTCCCTGATTATTATCCGTAACACTATAACTATATCTCAGCGTCACATTAGGTGCAACTTTAAAGTTTGTCCTCAGGCTCGGCGTATAGGTTTGGGTAAAGCCTTCATTGATGGACCGCTCTCCTTGTATAAATTGATTAAGCTTACTGTAGTTAAAATTTGCTCCAAAGGTTGCTCTGATTTTACCGAAAGTTTTTTGAATTCTGCCAAAGGTGCTAAAGGTTTCATCTGCAAAGCTAGAGTTAAAAAATGTACTTGTCCTGATGATGCTTTCAAAGTCGGTCAAGCTCCTGATCTGGTCTATATTATTGGAGTAGGCCACTCTGGCAAATACATTAGTGTTATTAAACAGATTATAGCTTCTGTAAAATAAGCTCAGGTTATTTGACAAGGCGTTCTGCAGTTTAGGTTCGCCGTATTGTAAGCTGTTTAGGCTGTTCAATACCAACCCTTCAGCAAGTCTCGATACATCTGTGAATTGATTTCGCATCTCGTATCTGAAGGTCAGGGATTCACTTTTTTTAAACTGCATGAGTGCTTCAAACTCCGGCAATATTCTAAAAAAATTATCTTCAAAGGTGACGCCGTTCTGTGAATTTTGATTGCCGTAGGAATGTACGGAAAACCCCGGGCTTAAAGTAAAGATACCGGTTTTCAATCTGTATAAAACCCCAAGATAAAGGTCACTAAAATTATAAGTTACGTCATTACTTGCAGAAAGGGGATTGCCATCCAGGTCTGTCTCTGTTGGAGTTGGATTAAGAAAATTGCCGTCTCCCAGAAATTGGAAAATATTGGAATCAAATCTTTGCTGACTATAAATTAATCCGGCTGTAAAGTTGATATTGCTTACATCATTCAATATAAAATAATGATCCAGTCTTGCATCCAGTTGGTTTGCTCTTATTCTTCGATTTTGAGAAATATCATAATTATTCATGCTTGTATCCAACCCTAAAGCTTCAGCTGTATTGTCAAATTGGTCATTTTCTTCCGGATCCGGATTATTATCTAACAAAGCGTTGAAGAACGGATCCTCATCTTTAATAAGGTGCTGGGCTTCAAAAGCAAAGATATTTTTTTCATCCAGCGTAAAGTAGTAATTGAGATTCTGGTTGATGCTATACGGATTTACTTCCTCAAATTGAGTAGTTTCACCAAGTAGAGGTGTGTCTTCTCCCAGAACGGTAGAATTTGAAAACTGGTTCTGAGAATCTCTGGAAATCCTCGCCACAACATCGTAATCCAATTGATTATTGACATTAGGCTGAAAAGACAGACTTAGCTTGACCAGACCTTGCTCTGAACGTTCTGTACTGTTTTGTTCGGTTTGTTCATCCGGAATACCCAAATTTTCATTGGTGTATTGAATGCTGCTGCGCTGTTGTGACAGGAATTCACTGGAATTAAAAATAGCAAAGCCGCTGATGTCTAAAGTCTGTTTTGGAGAATAGCTGAAGTTAGCTGTAGCCAGACGATTTTCTACTTCCAGAGCATTATTCTGGTTGGTCAAAAAATTTAAGCTGTTATCACCTATATTGATGTCTGTTCCGCTTCTGCGGCTCACGTTCCTAAAACCACCACCAAAACCTCTGATATCTCTTCTGGACAGAGCAACTTCACCGACATTGTTGAGATCACCTATGAAATTTATGGTATATTTTGGACTGTAGTAAAACAGTTTTGGTTGTAAAAGATATAAGGCTTCGTCAGGAGAAGAACCGCCACCGGCTGTAACGTCGCCGAACCAGAAGTTTTCTTTGCCTTCTTTGAGTTTGATGTTCATCGCGACATTGTCATTATTGTTTCTGACACCACGAAGTTGGTTGACTTCAGAATAATTTCTGAGTACCTGAATTTTGTCCACAGCCCGTGATGGAATATTTTTTGCCCCCAGTTTAGTATCTCCGTCGAAGAAATCTTTGCCATTCACCATGAGTTTATTCACCACTTTGCCTTCAACTTCTATTTGGCCGTCTTCATTGATCTCAACACCCGGCAGATTTTCTAAAATGTCCTCCAGCTTTCGTTCTGTTCCGGTTTTAAAGGAATCGGCATCATAAATCAGTGTGTCACCCTGAATCTTTACCGGAATTTTATAATTAATGGTAACTTCATCAAGCATGGCTTCAGATTTGAGAATATACTTTTTGAAGATGTCTTTATCCTGAGTTGTCAGGCTGTCAAACAGGGTTTCCATACCTACATAACTGACCTGGATTTTGTAGGTCTGATTAGCCGTGAGTTTAATTTTAAAGTTTCCTTTATCGTCAGTAATACCATAGGATTCTAAAGTGCTGGTGGCTTTATTAATGGCAACCACGTTGGCCAATTCAAGAGGTGTATCTAAAGAATCAACAACTTTACCCTCAAATTTTAGTTGAGCGTGGAGATTTGTCGCTGTAAGAAGCAACAAAAAGATGTAAATGTGTTTCATAAAATTTTCAGCGATTTAATTCTAGCCCCGCCTTCTTCCTCTGTTATTCATCATCTCCTGCATTTTGCTGACTATGGTTGCCTTGTACTCTTTTTTTGTTATTTCCGTCCCTTTGTCAGGTGGCGTTATTGCTTTGGCATCATCGGGATTTAATTGTATTTCTGTGCATAGCATAACGGTATCGCCGGCACTTACTTCAAGGATAAGTCCGGGAAGACCCCAAAATTCCGCTGGTCCATGTCTTACCGGTATCTGAAGCGTATACCATGCCTCTACAGTGGTCATTTCTATTTCTTGCTCCTCACCTTCCTTTGGTTCAGGTTTTCTGAGTTCACTCCATGAAAAATCAAACCACTTTAAGTTTTCTGTCGGTATTGCAGCAACGGCTTTAAAACAGTCATAATTACCAATTTTTTTTGTTTCCTGTCCCATTTGCCATTGTATGGCCTCTAACTTATCCTTAACCAAAAAGCGTTTTCCGTAGAATTCCTGACTTTGTACCAATTGGTTATCTTTTACATTTTTGTATTGAAGACCTCTCGAAAAATTTTTACCCCAGGAATCTGTGGCACCGGAATAAGCATCCAGCACTTCTTTTTCTTCAAATAATGACGCCTCTTTGTTGAAATCCAGTATATAGGTCTTATTTAGTCTGTTCTTTAAGCGCTCTTTTACCTGTTTTTTCTGAGCTTCACTCAATCTGGCGCCCCATCGGCCTAATTCCATTTTTGATTTTGCCATGTAGATCGCTCTGCCCTGAAATTCTTTATTTGCCGACCCTGATGGTAATACCATTAGGAGTAATATGGTGATGAAGAGAGGGACGATGTTTTTGATACCTGAAAATTTCATAATAAATAATTTTGTTTAACGAATTTAGATCAAGTCGAAACAAAATAAAGTTATCTTGTTATAACATTAACAATAAGACATTTATTTATTAAAAAAGTTAATTTCAAAATAGAAAATTTAGTATTAAATTAGTATTCAGGAGATTTATTAAGATTGATGTGCTTATCTGTTAAATTGGCTATAACTGAATTCTGGATTAAAAATGCGATATCTGAATTTCCCGCTTATAAAATTATGTTTAGGATTTATCACAGGTATTTACCTTGGTTTTCTGAATATAATTGACTTAGCATCTTTGATTATAACGGTAATTACGTTATCCACATTATTACTGTTCATTTACCGCAAGTATCATTTAAAAACAGTTTTTCTGATTTCCAGTATTCTGCTTTTTATTTGTTTAGGTTCGATAACTACATACTTCCATTTACCTTCAAATCAACCACAACATATCGTACATTCAGAATACCTGAATGATCGTATTGTTAAAGTTTCAGCCAGGATAAAAGAAGAATTGAGACCTAATACAAACCACTATAAATACATTCTCGATGAAATTTCAATTAATGACAGCGTTTTTCAGGGTAAAATTCTTTGGAATGTTTCACGAGATATAAAAGATTCAGACCTTGATATTGGGGAAAATATACTGCTATTCTCGCCATTGAAAGATTTTCAAAAGTCAAGTAACCCCCAATCTTTCGATTACCGTGCCTTTATGTTTAACAGAAATGTCTACAGGGTTATCTATGAAGATGGGTTCATAAAATTACCGCAGTCCTCCTTTGATTTAAGTATTTATGGGGCAAGACAGCGTGCAAAAATTGTCGGTGCATTAAAAAAGGCTGGATTTAAAGAAGCGCATCTGCAATTTATTCAAGCTTTGATATTGGGACAAAAAAAAGCGATCAACAGAGAAACGTATAATGATTTTGCTGAAGTAGGTGTAGTGCATATCCTGGCTGTATCAGGGCTTCATGTAGGAATAGTTTTAATAATCATTCAGTTTTTACTGAAGCCGCTGCTGCGTATTCCAAAATACGGTAGGCCTGTGATGATACTTTTAAGCATATTGAGTCTGTGGTTTTTTGCTGCACTGGCCGGTTTTTCTCCATCTGTTATGCGGGCTTCCACAATGTTTTCATTTCTGGCGCTAAGCCAGTTGTCAAGACGGAAAACCAATAGCCTGAACATGCTAGGCCTTTCTGCAGTAGTTCTTTTATTGTTTAAACCACAACTGCTGTTTGAAGTTGGTTTTCAATTGTCTTATGCTGCTGTTTTTGCGATAGTTTTATTATATCCTGTATTTTCAAAGGTCTATTTGCCAACGTATAATCTGCCTAAGATTTTTATAAAAACGGCTTATGTGAGTCTTGCCGCACAGATTGGTGTTTTGCCATTTCAATTGTATTATTTTCATCAGTTTCCCGGTTTGTTCTTAGTTGGAAATATTGTGATTGTACCGTTTTTAGGTTTATTACTTTCAGGAGGTATAGTTTGTATTGTTTTAAGCTTATTGGGTTGGTTGCCTAAGTTTTTCGTGTCCGCCTATTCTTTTTTACTGGATTGTTTAGTCAGTTTTGTGGATTATTTGTCAGCTTTTAAAGCATTTCTAATTCAGGATATCTTTTTTACGAAGCCAATGTTTATAACTTGTTTGGTGATGGTTGTTCTATTTATGCTTATGATCCGTGAATTCAAATCCAAACAAATGATTTCCGCTTTTTTAATTTCAGTTTTGATCTTTTCGATGACCAGTATACAGGAAGTATTCGGTATTACTCAAAAATCGGAATTTATCGTATTTCATCAACCTAAATCCACGATAATTGGTGTAAAAAACAAGGATAAATTGACTGTTTTTTCAAACTCTTTAGAAATAAATGAAACAGATTATTGGCTTAAAAATTACAGAACATTAAACAGGATAAAAGAAGTAAAATTTAAAAAAGGCCATAATATTTTTAATTATGGCAATCAGCAAATTTTTATGATTGATAGTAGCGGCGTTTATACATCAGATTCAAGAGCTGAAATCTTCCTGCTTTCCGGTTCACCGGATTTGCATTTTGAAAAGTTTTTACGAGAGGTGGATCCACATCAAATTATTGTTGATGCGCAAAACTACAGAAGCTACGTCGAACGCTGGGAAGCCACAGCCTCTGAATATGGCGTTCCATTTCATAATACTTACGAAAGTGGTTATTTTAGCCTTAGTTTAGACTGAATACGGGTTTAAAATTATCCTGATAGTCTTGCCATGCCTCGGCTGTGGTCACTTTTTTATAATCATCGGAAGCTATCATTTTCAGAAAAATCTCAAGCTCTCTGGCTGATTTATAACCTGCAACCGGAGAAATCACCTCACCTTTTTCGTCAAAAAATACAATGGTAGGATAGGTGCTGACTTTAAGGGCATCGGCAAAAAAGTGCTGGTAATTTCTGCCCTTTCGATTAGGGTCGTAGTTTGGATTGGTATATTCAAAGTCTTTGTAATTGACTTTTTCATTGCCTTCGCCATTGAAGTTTACCGCATAAAAGTTCTTGTTGATGAATTTAGCAACGTCCTTATTGATCAGGGTAGTCTCATTCATTTTGTGAGAATCCTCAGACCATTTTGCGTAGAAGAATACCAATATCTTTTGTGGCTTTTGCTCTTGAAGCTCCAGAGCTTCATTCATATTGACCCATTTGATTTGTTGGGCCGAAGTTTCAATCGCCATACAAATAAGTATAGCACAAATAAAGTGTTTAATCATAAACAATGGTTTTTTGTATAACGTTGAAATTTACGTAGGATTGTCTTTTAAAACAAAAACCGCCTCATTATGAGACGGTTTTATAAAGAACGATGCTTAAAAAAATTACTCTACCATCAATTTTGCAGTAAAGGATTGGCCATTCTGCATAAGCTTTACAACATAGATTCCGGAATTCAGGTTTGTACCATAAACCTTTACTTCCTGTGCGTCTATGCTCAATTCCTGTATTGAGACTTGTTGACCAAGAATATTGGAAATTTCAACCAGCACATCACCACTCAATTGAGGCGTTTTGATGCTGAAGTTTCCATCCTGACTTGGATTAGGATACAGACTAAAGCCCTCACCAAAGCTGTTTTCTTCAATACCAAGCGTTGTGTTATCAAACACAAGACTAAAACGATCTTCAGCGATACTTTCCGGGATGTTGGTGTCAACAGAAAAAGCATACGCTTGATTTGGTGTGATTTGCGTTGTGGTATTCAAATAATCATCCTGAACGAAGATTTCAACATTAGGATCCCAGTTTTCTAAGTTGATTCTGAATTCGTAGTTGGTTTCCTGGTATTGGTTTGTAAATAGCGGAACAATCTCATTATCCTGTGGAACAGCTCTTCGGTCTACTGAAAGCAGCATACTAAGGTCTGTAGCTAAGTTTTCACCTGCATTAAGTAACTTACCAAAGTCATTATCATCAAGATTGTTGTCAAAATTCGGGTTAAATCTGAATTTCAAAACATCCTTTCTGGTATTATCAGTCTGGCTGTACAATTCTAGATCTGCTATTAAGGATAGGTCTGTACTAAAGACTATTGTAGCATTTGAACTACCTACGGCTTTATCGGCTTCCTCAAAATATATAGAGGGATTTGTACTAATTGTAGCTGCATTTTGTACCCAGAAACTTTGCCCGGGTTTAATGATCCTGTTTGTTGTCAAAGCTTCATAAGATTTGTTAGC